>DASSHC010000486.1:0-5779 GCA_035693105.1 Thermomicrobiaceae bacterium
CGTCGAAGAGCCAGTCGAGCTGCACGCCCGGCAGCCCAAAGACGGTATCGACGCCCTGTTTCCTGAGCGAGCGGGCCAGGGCTTGCCCTCCGGTCATCACGGCCACAGTAGTTCCTTTCTGATCGCGCCGTTCCACAAGCATCGCTTGGATGCGCAAGTCACGCCCAGATTATCCACCTTCGATGTCTCCTCGTCACGGCGCGCCACCATCGGCCGCCGGCGCGCCGCGCGGCTCCAGGCCCAGACCCAATTCCAGCAGGCGCGAGCGGCAGCGGGCGGCGTGCAGCACGAAGCGGCGATCGCGCGCCAGGGGGGCCAGCAGCGCGTCAAGCGTTCGGCCTGGCCGGGTCACACGCAGGGCCACGTCGCGGTCGTAGACGCGGTCGATGAAGCGCACGAAGCGCAGCGCGCGGTCGGTGTCCGGCAGCGCGGGCAGCTCGTCCAGCTCGATCAGGTCGACCTCACCCAGCCAGGCGGCGTCGTACATCGGGTGGATCTCGTGCAGGAAGGCAGCGAGCTCGCCCGCGCTGAAGCGGGCCACGCGCGGCCGCTCCGGGAGTGGCGGGCGCGCCGAGCGGCCAGCCGCGCGCCAGTCGTGGCCGTCGAGCCGCAGGATGGTGAAGGCGCCAGCGATCTCCCCCAGTTCGCGGTCGAAGTCCTCGGCCAGATCGCGGCTGCCCGGCATGCCGGCCGGGGCGGCGTTGGCGGTGGCCAGGATGCGCGGGCGCCCGGCCAGCATGGCGCGCGTCAGCGAGGTCAGCAGCATGATGTTGCCGGGGTCGCGCAGGTCGATCTCGTCGATGCAGACCAGCCGCCGGCTGGCCAGCAGCTCCTTCAGCGGCTGCACGCCGAGCGTGCCGGCCGCCGCGGCGAACTCGTCGAAGGTGGCGAAAAGCTTGGGCTCCTCGGCGGCCAGGTAGGCCGCCGCCAGCAGGTGCGTCTTGCCGATGCCCGGCCGACCGTCGAGGTAGATGCCGCGCGGCTCGTGCGGCGCCTGCTCGCGGCGGCGCCAGGGGAGGCGGCTCCGGGGCGGCTCCGGCGCGGCGACGAAGGCTGCTATGCGCTCGCGCACACGCTCTTGCTCGGGAAAGGCGGGGTCGGGCTGGAAGGAGCAGAAGCTGACGGACTCGAAGCGCCGCGGCAGGAGGAATTGCGGACCGCGCGTCGCCGCCACCCGCGCGCGCAGCCGCGCCACCGGAACAATCGTCACGCCGGCTCCCTCTACATTCACAGTCTCATTCTACCCGGCTCCGCCCACTCTCCGGCTGGGGAGCGTATCCTGTGCGCGGTGCTGGAGGAGGGGCCGATGAGCGAGCAAACGGGGGATGCCTACCGGCTGGCGGTCGGCGAGACCATCCGACGGCTGCGCGGCGAGCGCGGCTGGTCGCTCGGCGCGCTTGGCCAGCGCACCGGCCGCTCGATCTCCTACCTCAGCGAGCTAGAGCACGGGCTCAAGGAGCCGTCCGGCGCCAGCCTGGAGGCGCTGGCGGCCGCCTTCGGCCTGACCCTGGCCGAGCTGCTGGGGGCCGTGACGCAGGCGCTCCAGCCCGGCCCGGCGCTCCCGCCGCGGGTGCTGCGCGGCCTGGGGGAGCCCGAGCTGGCCGAGCTGAGCCGCTACGCCGACTGGCTGCGCTGGCGCGGGGAGCGGGAGCGCTTTGACGGCCCGCGCCGGGGCGTGGAATAGTTGCGGGGCGAATTCGGGGGAGTGGCCACCAAGTGGTTTGGGTGCCGCGTCAGCACGGATCCCTCGACTGCGCTCGGGATGACAGAGGGAATGAGGGGCTGACGATCACGAGCTGTGTCGTCCGAAAGGCCACATCCCTCCCCCTGTCATCCTGAGCGCAGTCGAAGGATCCGTCCTCACAAGCTACCTACCGCCTTCGAAGGCCAACGATCATGCGACTGTGTTATGCGGAGAGAGGACCAACATGCGGGTGCTGGTGACGGGTGGCGCCGGGTTTATCGGCTCGCACGCGGTCGATAGCCTGCTGGCGCGGGGACACGAGGTGCTGGTCGTCGACGATCTCTCGACCGGCAAGCGCGAGAACGTGCCCGCCGGCGCCGAGTTGGCCCAGCTCGACATCGCCGGCCCGGAGCTGGTCGCGGCCGCCCGCGCCTTCCGGCCCGATGCCGTCAGCCACTTCGCCGCCCAGGCCTCGGTCGCCGTCTCGATGAAGCAGCCCCAGGCCGACGCCACCACCAACATCCTCGGCGGGCTGAACGTCTTGCAAGCGGCGCTGGAGTCCGGCAGCCGCCAGCTCGTCTACATCACGACCGGCGGCGCGCTCTACGGCACGCCCGAGTATCTCCCCTGCGACGAGGAGCACCCGATTCGTCCGGAGAGTCCGTATGGACTGAGCAAGTGGACGCTGGAGCAGTACCTGACCATGCTGGCGCCGCCGTCGCTGCCGCTCAAGGTGCTGCGGCTGGCCAACATCTACGGCCCGCGCCAGGATCCGCACGGCGAGGCCGGCGTGGTGGCCATCTTCGCCGGGCGCATGGCGCGCGACGAGCCGGTGGTGATCTTCGGCGACGGCGAGCAGACGCGCGACTTCGTCTACGTCGGCGACGTGGTCCACGCCCACGACCTGGCGCTGGCGCACCCGGACTCATTTGCCGTCAACATCAGCACCAGCCAGGGCACCTCGGTCAATGAGCTCTTCGGGCTGATGGCGGCCGCGACCGGCTACCGGCAGCCGGCGGTGCACGAGCTCGAGCGCGCGGGCGACCTCAAGCACAGCACGCTGGCCAACGAGCGCGCCCGCCGCGTCCTCGGCTGGGCGCCCGAGACGCCGCTGGCCGAAGGGTTGCGCCAGACGATCGAGTCCGTCCGCTCGGGGGCCCTCACCCCCGACCCCTCTCCCGGTGCGCGGGAGAGGGGAGGTGGCTAACGAGGAAGATTTGGCGTAGGGGGAAGACGGATCCCTCCACTTCGGTCGGGATGACAGGGCTAATAGGGGGCGTCAGACGAGGACATGTCGTGGTCGTACGCCCCAAATCTCACCCTGTCATCCTGGGCGCAGTCGAAGGATCCGTTCTGGATGGCACTCAGCGTACTCGATGGGCAGCGCCCCTCTCCCGCGCACGGGAGAGGGGATGGGGGTGAGGGCCTACGCCTTCACCGGCTCCTGCGAGGGCACCAGCGCCGGGATGCCGGCCTGCCGGATCAGGCTGTCGAAGGCCGGCAGCGCCGTCTCGGTCAATTGCTTCAGCGCGTCGAGCTGGGCGTCGATCTGGCGCGATAGCTCGTCGAACGCCTCCCTCGCCTGCTGTGTCGGGCGGGCGTCGTCCGCGTCGACGAAGCTGGTCAGCGCGGCCAGCTTCTCGTTGAGGCCCGGCGGGAGCTGACGCGGGTCCTCGGCCTTGGCCTGGATCAGCACCTTCTCGATCGCCGCCAGCTTCCCGCTCAGCTCCTTGGCCGCGTCCGCGATCTGCTGCTCGTTCGCGTGCCCCTTGACGCGCCGCTGCCACTCGCCCACCTGACCACGCAGGTTGCGGATGGTATTGACCGCCTCGTGGGTCCGCGACAGCTTGTCGCGGATCTGCATGAGCAGGTCGAACTGCGCCTGCAAATCTTGCTGGCTGGCCGCGACGCGCGGGTCCTCGACGATCTGAAAATCAGCCTCCTTGCTCTGTCCACCGGACGTGAGGCGCACGCGGTAGCTGCCCGGCACCACCTTTGGCCCCTCCAGGTAAGACTCGGTGCTCTTGTCGCCGGGTACCTTGGTCGGGCCGGGGTAGCGCATGTCCCAGACGAAGCGGTTGAGCCCGGCATCTTTAGCGACGCGCGGCTCCTTCTTCTCCTCGTCCGCGGGCACCTCGCCGCCCTCGATCAGTCCGCGCTCCTGCTCGTCGGGGGTCGACTCGCTGGCGGGCGCCGCGTCCGACTTCTTCGGCTGCTCGCTGGAGAAGGTGCGGATCTCCTGGCCCTGGGCGTCGAGAAAGGTCAGCGTGACCTCGCCCTCCGGCGCCTGGGCGAAGGCGTAGGTCACGATCACGCCGTGGGGCGGGTTCTGGCCGGCGTCGAGGTACTCCTCGCGTGTGGCGCCGGTCGGCGTCTCCTCCTTGGTGAAGGCGGCGTTGACTGGGCCGGACATGCGGTAGCTGACCTCGGTGGCCGACTCCGAGCCGTAGCCCTGGTAGACCACGAAGCGGGTCGTCTCGCGCGGGGTGTAGAGGGTTAGGCCGTCAGCGGCGGCGCCCACCCCCTCGGCCATCTGGCGCAGCGGGGTGACGTCGTCCAGGATCCAGAACGAGCGGCCGTGGGTAGCAGCCAGCAGGTCGCTCCCCCGCGGCATCAGGTCGTGGATCGGGGTGACCGGCAGGTTGAGCTGGAAGCGCTGCCAGTGGCCGCCGTCGTCGAAGGAGACGTAGACGCCAGTCTCGGTGCCGGCGTAGAGCAGGCCGCGCTTGCCGGGGTCCTCGCGGATCGTGCGGGTGAAGTCGTTGGCCGGGATGCCCTCGGTGATCTTCTGCCAGCTCTGGCCGTAGTCGCTGGTCTTGTAGAGGTAGGGCGCGTCGTCGTCCAGCTTGTAGCGCGTGGCGGCGACATAGGCCGCGCCCGCCTGGTGCGGCGAGAGCTCGATGATGCTGATCAGCGCCCACTCCGGCAGATCGGGCGGGGTGACGTTCTGCCAGCTCTTCCCATCGTCACGGCTAATGTGGACCAGCCCATCGTCGGAGCCGGCCCAGAAGACGCCCTTCTCCTGCGGCGAGACGGCGAAGGCGAAGATGGTGTCGTAGACCTCGGCGCCGGTGTTGTCCTTGGTGATCGGCCCGCCGGAGGGCTGCTGCTTGCTCTTATCGTCGCGCGTCAGGTCGGGGCTGATCGTCTCCCAGCTCATCCCCTCGTCGGTCGAGCGATGGACGTGGTTGGAGGTGACGTAGAGGATATTCGGGTCGTGCGGCGAGAGGATGATCGGGAAGGTCCACTGGAAGCGGTACTTCAGGCTGGCAGCGCCCTCGCCCATCCCCTGCACCACCGGCCAGACGGTGATGTTGCGGATGTGCCCGGTGCGGTGGTCGTAGCGCAGCAGGCGCCCGTTCCCCTCGCCGCTGCCGATGGCGCCGCCGTAGACGATGTTGGGATCGTCGGGGCGCACGGCGATGTAGCCGCTCTCGCCGCCGCCTGGCTCGAACCACTCCGTCTCGGTGATCGAGCCGTTGACCGACATGCTCGGCAGCGAGATGGCGGTGTTGTCCTGCTGCGAGCCGTAGAGCCGGTAGGGGATCCGGGTGTCAGTGGTGACGTGGTAGAACTGCGCGGTCGGCTGGTTGTAGAGCGTCGACCAACTGCGCCCGCCGTTGTAGCTGACGCAGGCGCCGCCGTCGTTCCCCTCGATCATGCGCATGGGGTTCTTGGGGTCGATCCAGAGGCCGTGGTTGTCGCCGTGGGGCGTCGGCACCTCGCTGAAGCTCTTACCGCCGTCGATCGAGCGCCAGCAGCCGCCGTTGAGCACCCAGACCGTATTGGGGTCGAGCGGGTCGGCGAAGACGTGCATGTAGTACCAGGCGCGCCAGCGCAGCCCCGGCTGCTCCGAGAGCCGCTGCCATTTCTTGCCGCCGTCGTCGGAGCGGAAGAGCGCGCCGTCGTCCGCCTCGACGATGGCGTAGACGCGGTCGCGCCGCGCCGGCGAAACGGCCACCCCGATCTTGCCGAGCACGCCCTTGGGCAGGCCCTCGTTGCGGGTCAGTTCTTCCCAGGTGTCGCCGCCGTCGCTGGACTTGTAGAGGCCGCACTCGGGGCCGCCGCTCTCCAGACTCCAGAAGGTGCGGCGCA
>DASSHC010000487.1:0-22660 GCA_035693105.1 Thermomicrobiaceae bacterium
GCCGCCTACGAGCAGGCCAAGGTCGAGTTGGACCCATCGAAGCAGGCGGATCTGTTCGTCAAGATGAACGACCTCATCGTCAACAATGTGGTCGACATCGCCGAGATTGGCCGCAACGGCGCCTCCGGCGTGAACAAGAAGCTGCAGAACGTGGTCCTGTCGATCTGGTGCTCGAACCTCTTCAACATCGCCAACTGGACGATGGGCTAGGAGGAGCGCTGGCTGCCGGAGCGAGGACGCCCGTTCTCGCTCCGGCGACTTTCTCCCTGGGTCTTGCTTGATTAGGACTTTCGGGGCATTCTTAGTTGCAGCGAGCGTCCGTCGATCCGTATCATCCCGTGCAGCGCCACGGGAGTTCGCATATTCGCAGTCACCCACACCCACTCTGGCGCGATCGCGGGGGACACGAGTTTTCGAGCCCAGGCAGGAGAGAACGGAATGTCGCGATACATCATTCGTCGCGTGCTGACGGCGATCCCTACGCTGATCGCGATCAGCATGGTGATCTTCACCATCCTCGCCCTGGCGCCGGGTGACCCGCTGTCGGAGTTCGCCCTCAATCCGGCCATCCCGCCCTCGGTGCGCCAGAACATCCGCAAGTCGATGGGGCTCGACGACCCGATCCCGGTGCGCTACGCCAAGTGGTTCAAGTCGGTCATGACCGGAGACTTCGGCTACTCGTTCACCAGCAAGTCGCCGGTAATGGGGCTGATCAAGCAGCGCCTGCCCACCACGCTATGGGTGATCGGCAGCGCCTACCTACTCTCGGTCTTGATCGCCATCCCGATCGGCGTCCTCTCGGCGATCAAGCAATACTCGATCATGGATAACGTCGCCACCACCATCGCCTTCATGGGCTTCTCGCTGCCCACCTTCTTCACCGGCCTGCTGGCCATCATGCTGTTCACCATCTGGCTGGGCTGGCTGCCGATGATCTACAGTTCGACGATCAAGACACCCGGCTTAGAGGGGATCTGGCTTCATATCAAGCAGGCGATCATGCCGGTCCTGGTGCTGGCACTTTTCCAGACGGCCGCGTTGACGCGCTACGTGCGCGCTTCGATGCTGGAGACGATCCATCAGGACTACGTACGCACCGCGCGGGCGAAGGGCCTGGGCGAGGGCGTGGTCATCAACCGGCACGCGCTGCGCAACGCGCTGATCCCGGTGGTCACGATCATCGCCCTGAGCGTCCCCGGCATCTTCACCGGAGCGGTGGTGACCGAGCAGATCTTCCGCGTGCCGGGAATCGGCTCGCTCTTGATCTCCGCGATCAATGCCAGCGATACGCCGGTGATCATGGCGATCACCTTCATCTTCGCGGTCCTGGTGGTGATTTTCAATCTGGTGGCCGACGTGCTCTACGGCGTGCTTGATCCTCGCATCAAGTACTCCTGAGCGAACGCCACGCTAGAGCAGGGAGGCGCCATCGATGTCTGAGACGACCGAACCCAGGGTGCAAACGCCCGGCCGCGCTCAGGAAGTCACCGCCCTGAGCCAGAAGGCCAAGAAGACCCGCTCGCTCTGGTCCAATGCCTTTCGGCAGTATCGCCACCACACGCTGGCCATGGGGGGCACGATCGTGCTCATCATCATCGTGCTGGCGGTGCTCTTCGGCCCGATGCTGTGGAACAAGGACCCCTTCGCCTTCAGCTTCGCCGAGTCCTACAAGGGAGTGTCGCTGTCTCACCCGATGGGCACCGATGACCTCGGCCACGACACCTTCGCTCGGGTGATGTGGGGCGGCCGCGTCTCGATCGCGGTCGGCATCGTCGCCATGCTGGTGGCGATCATCCTCGGCACGCTGATCGGGGCGGTCGCCGGCTACTTTGGCGGCTTCATGGACTCCGCGCTGATGCGGCTGACCGACCTCTTCATCTCGCTGCCGGAGCTGCCGCTGCTGCTGGTGGTGATCTACCTCTTCCAGGACACCATGAAGAATCGCTTCGGCATCCTGATCGGCACCTTCGTGCTGATCGTGGGCATCATCGGCGCGCTACGCTGGATGACGGTCGCGCGTCTGGTGCGCGCCGAGTTCCTCTCCGTGAAGGAGAAGGAGTACATCGAGGCCGCCCACAGCATCGGCGTCAGCACCCCCAACATCATCTTCAAGCATATTTTGCCCAACACGCTCAGCCCGGTCATCGTGGCCGCGACGTTGGCGGTGGCCTCGGCGATCATCACCGAGTCGACCCTGTCGTTCCTCGGCCTGGGCTTCCCGCCGGACATCCCGACCTGGGGCCGGCTGCTGAACAACGCCAACGACTTCATCCAGATCGCGCCGCACATGGTGATCTTCCCGGGCATGGCGATCTTCATCACCGTGCTCTGCATCAACTACGTCGGCGACGGTCTGCGCGACGCGCTTGACCCGCGCCACACGATCTAGTCTCGAGGTCGCCGCGCCGGTCGCGAAATTTGGTTCAATCAGATGGCACGGGCGGCGCCCGTGCCATCGCCGTGTCATGAAGGTAAAGAGGGGAACTCGGTGCAGCTACGGTGTATGGCGTGTGGCCGGGCCTACGCCGCCGATCAGGCGCGGGCGCGCTGCGAGTGCGGCGGCCTGCTCGACGTCGAGCTGGATCTCGGCGTCGTCGATCCCAGCGTCTTCGACCAGCGGCTGCTGGCGATGCGCGGCGTCGAGCGCAGCGGGGTCTGGCGCTACCGGGAGCTGCTGCCGCCGCTCCCGGCCCAGACGATCGTCAGCCAGCCAGAGGGGAACACCAACCTCTACGTGCGAGCGGAGCTGGCGCGCTGGGCGGGCGTCGAGCGGCTGGCGCTGAAGCACGAGGGCGAAAATCCGACCGGCTCCTTCAAAGACCGGGGCATGACCGTGGCCGCCAGCCACGCCAAATGGACCGGCGCCCGCCTGGTGGCCTGCGCCTCAACCGGCAACACCTCCGCCTCGGTCGCGGCCTACGCCGCGCTGGCCGGCATCCCGGCCATCGTCTTCATCCCGGAGGGGAAGATCTCGGCGGGCAAGCTGGGGCAGACGGTCGCCTACGGCGCCACCATCGTCCAGGTGCGCGGCGACTTCGACGCGGCCATGGCGCTGGTGCAGGAGGCCAGCCGTGCCTACGGGATCTACCTGCTCAACTCGGTCAACCCCTTCCGCATCGAAGGGCAGAAGTCGATCTTCTTCGAGTTGCTGCACCAGATCGACTGGGAACTGCCCGACTGGATCGTCCTCCCCGGCGGTAACTTGGGCAACGCCAGCGCGCTGGGCCGCGCGCTGGCCGACCTGCGCGCCACCGGCCTGATCGCGCGCCTGCCGCGCGTCGCCATCGTGCAGGCCGCCGGCGCCGCGCCGTTCTACCACGCCTGGCGCGGCGGCTTCCGCGACTACGCTCCGGTGGTGGCCGAGACCGTCGCCTCCGCGATCCGCATCGGCGATCCGGTCAGCGTGGACCGCGCGCGGCGCACCATCGAGCAGACCGACGGCGTGGTCGAGGTGGTCAGCGACGAGGAACTGCTCGACGCCAAGGCGCTGATTGACCGCGCCGGCATCGGCTGCGAGCCCGCCTCGGCCGCCTCGCTGGCCGGCACCCGCAAGCTGGTCGCGGCTGGGGTGATCGCACCGGGGGCCTTCGTGGCCGGGATCCTGACCGGCAACCTGATGAAGGACGCCGAGACGGTGATGGCGTACCACCTGGGGCCGGGGAGCGAGCAGCGGCCGCTGGCCAACCGGCCGCTGGTGATCGAGCCGACGCTGGCCGCGCTGGAGGGAGTGCTGGCCGATGCGCTTCAGCGTTAGGGTGCCGGCCTCCAGCGCCAACCTCGGCTCCGGCTTCGACACGCTGGCGATCGCGTTGGGGCTCTACCTGACGCTGGAGATCGAGGCGGGCGGGGATGGCGGCGAGCCGCGCGTGGTCGGCGGGCCCGATCTGCGCGGCGGCGCGGATTTGGTGCTGGCGGGCCTGCGCGTGGCGGCGGCGGCGGCCGGAGTCGAACCTCCCGCGTGTACGCTGCACGCCATCAGCGAGATCCCGGTCGCGCGCGGGCTGGGCAGCTCCGCCGCCGCGCTGGTGGCCGGACTGGTGGCCGGCAATCACCTGCTGGGCGAGCCGCTCGCGCCGACCGCGCTGCTGGAGCTGGCAACCACCATCGAGGGCCACGGCGACAACGTCTCGGCCTCGCTCTTTGGCGGCGTGACGCTGGCGCTGACGACCGAGGCAGGCGTCCTCTGCCGCCAGGTCGAGGTGGCCGGTGAACTCCACGCGGTGCTCTTCATTCCCGACGAGCTGGGGCTCACCGCCGAGGCGCGTGCCGTGCTGCCGCCCGCCGTGCCGCGCGGTGACGCGGTCGCGAACCTGGCGCGCACCGGGTTGCTGGTGCTGGCGCTGACCAGCGGCGCTTTCGACCTGCTGGGCGAGGCGATGGCCGACCGCCTGCACCAGCCCTACCGCGCCGCGCTTTTCCCGGCCGTCGACCCGCTGATCGCCGCCGCCCGTGAGGCGGGGGCCTACGGCGCCTGTCTCAGTGGCGCCGGACCGTCGGTGCTGGCGCTCACCGCGCCACAGTGCGCGCGCGCCGTGCGCGACAACCTGGAGGCGGTCGCCGCGCGCCGCGACCTCCCTGGCGAGGCCATGCTGCTCGACATCGCCCACGAGGGTGTGACCCTCACCGCGGCTACGGCGTCGTCTGCGCGCGGTTGAGCCACCAGTCCTCGACGTTCCACCAGAGGCCGGCGATGCTGCCGGGCTGCAGGCCCTGCACGTAGGCGCGGCCGGCGTCCACCTGGAGGTGAGCGAAGATCGGAATGACCGGGATGTCCTGGTGGATCTGCTGCTGCGCCGTGTTGAGGAGCTGCTGGCGCCGATCCTGGTCCTCGGCGGACGCCGCCGCGCTCAGCGCCTGATCGACCACCAGGCTGTAGTAGCCCATCACGTTGCCGCCACCCTGGGCGCCGCTGGAGAAGCGCAGGCGGAAGTCGACCAGATCCGAGCGCGCGTCGTTCCAGAGGTCGGCCGATTCGAACTGCCGTTTGGCCAGCGCCACCGAGAACTCGTCCGGCGCCAGGTTGCGCGGTACCACCTCGATTCCCACCGCGGCCAGGTCCTTCACCAGCCGCTGCTGGATCGCCTGCCGCACGGTCGCCTCTGGATCGGTGCCGCTGATGGTCGTGTTGCTGAAGGCCAACCGCACGCCGTTCTTGGCACGCACACCGTTCGCCTGGATGACCCAGCCGTCGGCGTCGAGCAACGCGGCGGCTCTGGCGGGGTCGTAGGACACGGTGGGCAGCGCGGTATCGGCCCAACGCGTATAGGCCAGCGGCGTCTCGACCACCGGCGCGTTGGGCGAAATCTCGGCCGCCGCACGCTGCCGGTTGAAGGCCAGCTCGACGGACTGCCGCACTACTGGGTCAGAGAGCACCGGGTTGACCGAGCCGAGGTTGGTTGGATCGTCCAGGTTGAAGGCCAGCAGGTCGACGGCGCCGGACATCGGCAGGAGCGAGACCTGGACCCCCGAGAGCTGGTTGAGGACGTTCAGGCTGGTCTCGGGGAGGCCGGGCGCCAGATCGATCTCGCCGCTGTCGAGCGAGCCGAGCCGCACGCGGCTATCCGGCACGATGCGGTAGACGATGCGATCGAGCAAGGCGGGTGTGCCGAAAAAATGATCGTTGCGCTCGACCACGACCTGCTCGCCCGGGGTCCACTTGGCCAGTTTGAACGGGCCGCTGCCGACGTGCCCCGCCGCGCCGTAGCCGCTGTCCGGGATCTGGCTGGGCGGCACGCTGTCCAGGATGTGCGCCGGCAAGAGGAAGCCGCGGCGATCGTCGCTGCGACCGGCCAGGATCTGGTCGAGCAGGCCCGCGTTTGGCTGGCGCAGGCTCAGCACGGCCGTCAGATCGTCGCCGCTCAGGCGGATGCCGGCGATCGAGGACCAGCCGGAGCGATCGACGGCCGGGTAGGCGCGGTCGGTCATTGTGGCCCAGGTGAACTTGAAGTCGCGCGCGTCGAGCGGCTCCCCGTCGGACCAGCTGAGCTTGGGGCGAAAGTGGAGGGTCCAGGTGCGGCCGTCGTCCGAGACGCCGCCGTTCTCGGTGCTGGGAACCTCGGCCAGGAGCTGCGGATCGTAGGTGCCATCCTGCCGGAAGCGGATCATGCGGGCGTCGAGCGCGCTGAGCACCCAGAAGGCCGTGACCTGGTACGCCAGCGAGAAGTTGAGCGAGTCGGGTTGCTCCGGGATCGCCGCCACCAGCGAGCCGCCTTTCTGCGGCTTAATCGTGGCGGCTTCGGCCCCGGGCGTAGCCGTGCCGATCGGCGCTGGAGAAGCGCTTGGAGTCGTCTGGGTGATGCTACGGCGGCAGGCGGAGAGCACGAGCACGAGAAGACTGAGGAGAAGGATCACCGCCGCTCGCCGCGACCAGCGCGACGAATTCACTGGAACTCCTTGAGCCAGCACGAGCCGCAGCGAATACGCGGCGCTGTGCTCCTCCGGCGCGACGACGGCATGACAGCGTGATTATAGTGAGCGGGCGCATCCGGAGTCAAACATTGCAGCCCGCGTGGGCGAACGCGCGGTGCCGTGGGCACCCGCCGCCGTATCGGGTACCATGGCGGCGCTGGAGTACCGCCGCCCACCCTCAGGAGGCTCGCCGTGCATTCGCTGCCGTTCGACAAGCCTGGCCGCTTCTATCGCGGCAACCTGCACACGCACTCGACCGCTTCTGACGGCGGGCTGGAGCCGGGCGCGGTGGTGGCAGCCTACCGCGAGCGGGGCTACGACTTTCTGGTGCTCAGCGAGCACTTCATGGCGAAGTACGGCTTCCCGATCCTCGACACGGCTCCCTGGCGCGACGAGCGCTTCACCACGCTGATCGGCGCCGAGCTGCACGCCCCGTCGCTGGAGAACGGCGCGCCCTGGCACATCCTGGCCGTCGGGCTGCCGCTCGACTTCGCGCCGACGGCATCGGACGAGACCGGCCCGGCGCTCGCGGCGCGGGCGCGCGGGGCCGGGGCCTTCATCGGACTGGCGCACCCGCACTGGTACGGGCTCACGCAGCAGGACGCACTGTCGGTCGAGGCGGCGCACGCGGTCGAGATTTACAATACCGGCTGCGCGGTCGAGGTCGATCGTGGTGAGGGTTGGTATCTGGCCGATCTGCTTTTGCAGCGCGGCCACCACTTGCTGGCCTACGCCACCGACGATGCCCACTTCCAGGGCCGGCCGGACGCCTTCGGCGGCTGGGTGCAGGTGCGCGCCGAGCGGCTCGATCCGGAGAGCCTGCTGGCGGCCCTGAAAGCGGGGCATTTCTACTCGACCCAGGGGCCGGAGTTGCACGATGTCCGCGTCGAGGGCAATCAGCTTCAGATCACTTGCTCGCCGGTCACGGCGGTGATGGCCACCGGCCCCGGCTACCGCAACTCGGTCCAGTACGGCGAGGCGATCGAGCGCTGCACGCTCCCGCTGGACCGCTTCGCCGGCCGCTACTGCCGCCTGACGGTGATCGATCGCGCGGGCAAGCGCGCCTGGACCAACCCCATCTGGCTCGGCTGAGGCTGGGGAGGACAGTGGCTCACGACGACGATAGCACGCTGGTGCGGACGGATCCTTCGACCGCGCTCAGAGCCTGCCCTGAGCTTGTCGAAGGGATGACAGGGTTGGTTAGGGGCAGCCGACGACGAAACGTCTTCGTCCGCCACATCCCTCCTCCTGTCATCCCGACCGCAGTCGAGGGATCCGTCCTCCCCCGGCACCATGCCTGCCCGTTCGCCACGCTCCCGCTCAATGCTCGAACCGGGCGGTGCCGGGTGTGAGGACGCTGCCGATGCGCGGCGCGGTCGCGCGCCTCGATCTGCTGGCTTACGCCGAGGTCATCCACTACACGGCGCTTAGCCTGATCCTGATCGTCGGCGCCTATCTGCGGCTGACCGCGCTGGCGCGCCAGAGCCTCTGGTTCGACGAGATCGACGTGGTGGTGCGCGCCCAGCGCCCGCTGAGTGTGGTGCTGCACACCTTCGTCGCGCCGGGCGAGAACGGCCCCTTCTACAACATCCTGCTGGCGCTCTGGATACGGGTCGCGGGCATCTCCGAGACCGCCGTGCGTTTCCCCTCGGCGGTCGCCGGCGTGCTGGCCATCCCGCTGATCTACCTTCTTGGCCGCCGGCTGGCCGGCTCGACTACTGGCCTGCTGGCAGCCGGTCTGCTGGCGATCTCGCCCTACCACGTCTGGTACTCCCAGGAAGCCAAGATGTACGCCATCGTGGTGCTGCTGGCGCTGGCTTCCAGCCTGGCGCTGGTCGAGGCGCTGGAGACGGACCGCGCTCGCTGGTGGCTGGTCTATGTCGCGGCCACCTCCCTGATGTTCTACAACCACGTGGCCACCGTGCTCGTCTTCGCGGCTCAGTGCCTCTACGTGCTGGCCAGTTATCGCGCCTGGCGCGGCCGTGAGCGCGGCTGGCTGGCCTCCGTCGGGCTGCTGACGCTCCCGTATCTCCCCATCGCGCTCTGGGCGTTGAAGGTCATCAGCGGGCAGGTGCCGACCTGGCAGCCACATGCGCGCTTCTGGGATGCAATGCAGATCTTCGCCATCAAGTTCGCCATCAATCGCTACGACATGACGACGCAGATCCGCGCCGCGCTCCTCTACGCCGGGCTTGCCGGGCTCGGGCTCGTCGTGCTGGCACTGAAACGCCGGCGGCAACGCTGGTGGCTCCTCCTGGCGCTGCTGACCGCGGTGCCGGTCGTTGGGCTCTGGCTCGTCTCGCTGCGCCAGTCGGTCTTCGCCGACCGCTACGCCATGGTGGCGTTGCCGGCCTACCTCATCCTGGTCGCCGCCGCCCTCGCCTGGCTGATCCGCAGCCGGCTGCTCTGGCCCCTGGGGCTGCTGGCGCTGACCTTCCTGCTCATCTTCGCCTGGGAGCCGCTGCGCGACGTCAACCGCACCCATAGCGAGCAGAAGGAGGACTGGCGGGCGGCCTATCTCTGGATCGCCGACCGCGCCGAACCGGGCGACGTGCTCTTGATCGACCCCGGCTACATGCTAACGACCTACAGCTACTTCGTGCAGCGCGATCCGGAGCTGGCGGCGCAGCAGCCGCTCCCGGTACCCACGATCACGCCCCGCTTCGATCAAGCGGCCCTCGCGCGCTTCCTGCGCGAGCAAGCCGGTGGCGCAACCCGCTTCTGGTTGGTGGAATCGCCCGACCGGGTGAGCGGCGAGGATCCACAGGGGGTCTTGCGCGCCTGGCTGGCGGCCCACGGCCAGCCCTCGGACCGGCTGCGAGTCAACGGCGCCCTGGTCGTGCTCTACCAGCTCGCCGCGCCGCCGGCTGCTCCTTCGGGTTGAGGCGCGGCGATGAGCGCCGGCATGGGGACTGAGCCCCAGAAGTGGCCCAACGCGCTGTTGGAGGAGGTCGCCTGTCCGCTCTGCGGCCCGAGCCGGACGCGCACGCTCTTTGTCGCCCGCGATCGGCTGCTCGGCGGCCCTGGCGCCTTCCCGGTGACGCGCTGCCTGTGCTGCGGGATGGTCTATCTCAACCCGCGCCCGACCGCCGGGGCCCTCGGCGCCTACTACCCGGATGTCTACTACCCGCTGAAGGAGGAACCTGACCCCACGGCGCTGGCGATCGCTCGCGGGCTCTGCACGCGGGTCGCCGGCTGGGTGGAGCGGGCTGACGCCAGCAATCCGTCCGTGCTCGATATCGGCTGCGGCACGGGCCTCTTCCTGCGCGAGGCGCGCGAGCGCGGCTGGACGGTGGAGGGCATCGAACTCAGCGCGTCCGCGGCCGCCTACGCACGCGAGCGCTTCGGCCTGCCGGTGCGCCAGGGCACACTGGCGCAGACCACCCTGCCCAACGGAGCCTTCGACGTGATCACCATGTGGCATGTGCTGGAGCACCTGCCCGATCCGCTGGCGACGCTGCGGCAAGTGCAAGGGGCGCTGCGGCCGGGCGGGCTGCTGCTGCTGGCGGTGCCCAATGTCGCCAGCCTCGAAGCACGCCTCTTCGGCCGCCGCTGGTACAGCCTGGACGCGCCCAGGCACCTCTACCACTTCAGCCCGGCGACCGTGGAGGCGGCGCTGCGGCGGGCCGGGCTGCGACCGGAGCGGATCGTGCACTCGGCGGGCACGGCGGGCCTGGTCTACAGTCTGATGGGCGATCTAACCGGCGTGTCGCTCAAGCTGCGTCGCCGACCGCTTTCGGCCCCTGCCTATCGGCGCGCCGCGCGGGCGCTCAGCCTGCCCGCCGCACCGCTCTGCGCCCTGGCTGCCCGGGCCGGTCGGGGCGGCGCGCTGGAAATCTACGCGATCAATCCGGACTAGCTGGTTGACCCAAGCCGGAACGGCACGGGTCCTGCACGTGATGCGGCGCGCCGCTGCAGCTGCACCGGCGCCGCAGACGACGGTACCCCGAGGGAGGCAGCCGATGGCCGACAGCGTCACCCAGCATGTGCATCATCACCACCACATCCACCACCACTATCAGGTTCCCACGATGCCTGGTAACCAGCAGATGGACCGGTACGCGCGCCGCTTCATGCAGCCCGACAATCGGACGGCGAATTACGCCGGCCCGGGCGCGACCTACTGGCAGCAGTTCCCTATCAGCCCGTTCTTCCAGGCGGCGCAGGGCGGCCGGGGGCAGACTGGGAACTCCGGCTGGAGCGCGGGCGGCACCGGCGGCCAGCAGATCGTGCGCCAGCCGAATCGCGCGAGCGGCACGTCGTACTATGGCGGCTACAGCCGCGGCTACGCCTATCCCTCAGGCGGCGGCTACTATGGCGGCTTCGGCTATCCGACGTATGGCGACGTGGGGTGATGGAGGCTGCCTTTCGGAGTTCGTGCCCGGGGACGGGGAAGGGCGGGTTACAAACCCGCCCCTACAGAATTCGACGTGCTCCCCTCTCCAGCATTGGCTCTAACGGAGCCGTCCGGAGAGGGGCTGGAGTCTCGAACGGAGCCGTGCGTGAGGGCCCGGCCTACGGCAGATAGTTCGCCGGGTTGACCCAGACACCGTTCTTCTTGACGGCGAAGTGCAGGTGCGGCCCGGTCGAGGCGCCGGTGCTGCCCATGATCCCGACCTGCTGACCTTGATTGACATGCTGGCCAGTGTGGACCATCGGTGTCTGCGCCATGTGGCCGTAGAGCGTAACCAGGCCGTTGCCGTGGTCGATCATGACGCAGTTGCCGTAGCCGTAGCTGTTCCAGCCGGCGAAGATCACCGTGCCGCCGCCCGCCGCCTTGATCGGGGTGCCCATGCTGTTGGCGATGTCCATCCCCTGATGGAAGTGGGCGTAGCCCTGATAGGCCGGCTCCAGCGAGAGGCTGGTTGGGCCGAAGTCCTGCGTCAGCGTGCCGCGGGTCGGCCAGATGAACGCGCTGCTCGCCTGTACCGGCGCCGGCTTGGGCGCGGGCTTCGACGCCGGTGCCGGCGCGGGGGCGGGGGCGGGCGCCGGAGCGGGCTTGGCAGCCGGCTTTGCCGGGGCCGCCGCCTGCGTCTGCGCCGCGGGCTGCGACACGGGCGCGGCCGGCGCGGCCGGGGCGCCGCCCTCGCCGCCCTTGGGCTGGCTCGGCTCACGTCCGCCGGGAATAGCCAGCGACTGGCCCACGACGATCAGATTGGGATTCCCCAACTTGTTGGCCTGGACGATCACCTTGGCATCGACGCCGTAGAGGCTGGCCAGTCTGGCGACGGTATCGCCATCCTTGACCTTGACCGCGATGCTCGGCGCGCTGACCGCCGCGGTGCTCGCACTCTCCGACGACGCGCTCGTCGCCGGTGCGCTCGCCTCGTGTGCCCCAGGGATCGTCAGCGACTGGCCCTCCACGATCAGGTCGGGATTGGACAGATTGTTGGCCGCGACAATCGCGCGGCTGCTGACGCCGTAGCGCTCGGCCAGCTTGTTGATCGTATCGCCGGGCGCCGCCTTGACGGTGATGCTCGACTCCGCCGCGCCGGATCCGCCGCTGGGGATCGTCACCTTCTGGCCCGGGAAGATCAGGTTGGGGTCGGCGAAGCTATTCGCCGCGATCACCGAGGTGGTCGAGACGCCGTAGCGCGCGGCGATACCGTGCAGCGTGTCGCCTGCTTTGACCACGTAGACCGTGCCCTCGCCCGCGGCGGTGGCCGGCGCGTCCGGCGTCTGCTGGACTGCCGCGGCGACCGCCATGAACTGCGACGTCGTCTGCGTGGCCGCCTGGCCCACCGCGGCGGCGGCGCCCGGCGTCAGGATGCCCCCGGCGGCCACCGCGGCCACGGCCGAGGCCGCGATCACGCCCTGGGCGATGCGCCGGCCGTTGCCGCTGCCGGTCGTCTCAGACGGCTGCACGATGTGCAGCGGCGGGGGCGGCAGCCAGTACTGGCGCTCGTTCGGATAGAGCCAGTCGCGGACCGGATCGGTCCCGCGGATGACCGGAAACTGACCGGTCTCGTGCCACAGGCCAACCGCCGACAGCGGCGCGGCGATATCCGGCGGATCCTCGTTCCGGGCCGGGGTGTCAGCGGAATCCATCGTCGCCGGGGGCACGGCGGGAAACTGGCCGGTTTCGGTGGCGGTCGGCCGCCAGCCGAAGTGCGTTGGCTGAAGCCACTTGTTGTGGGCGGATGTGCTCGCGGATTCGGATGCCGAAGGCTGTCTGCCGGAGTTTGGAGCGGGTGCGGGAGCGATCGACCCGTCGTCCGACACTTGCGGTGTGATCGCGGAGTCCGAAAGCGACAGCCGCGGCACCGCGGCACGCGCCGAACGATCACCCCGCCCGTTCAGGCGGTTTCCCATCTGTTTTCCCTTTCCCATCCCTTGGTCCGCGGCCCGGCATGAGCGACCGGCATTTGCCCCCGCCGGTCATGTCGCCGGGCTTATTCAGTCGGATCCGGCACCAGGATAGCAGGACAGTTGCGTCACGTCAAACCTGCGCTGGCGAATTCGTCCGGATCACGCCTTCTGGCTGGCGTATCGTACCACGCCGGTGCGCCGCTCAGGCGCCGCTGTCGGCGATGACCTGGCCGTCGCGCAGCTCGATGACGCGGTCGGCCAGGTCAATCAAGATCGGGTCGTGGGTCGCGACCAGCGCGCTGACACCCGCCTGGCGCACCAGTGTCCGGATCAGCTCCATGATGCCGCGCGCCGTGCGCGAGTCGAGCTGGCCGGTCGGCTCGTCGGCCAGCAGCAGTTTGGGGCTGTTGGCCAGCGAGCGCGCGATCGCCACGCGCTGCTGCTCACCGCCGGAGAGCTCGTGCGGGCGGTGCTGGGCGCGCTCCTCCAGCCCGACCAGCTCCAGCAGGATGCGCACGCGCTCGGCGCGCTCGGTCACGTCGATATTGGCCAGCCGCAGCGGCACCTCGACGTTCTCGGCGGCGGTCAGAATCGGGATCAGGCCGAACGCCTGGAAGATGAAGCCGATGGTATGCCGGCGCAACGCGACCAGTTCATCCTCGGGCATGCCGGTGACCTCGTTGCCGTCGATCCAGACTCTGCCGGCCGTCGGGTGGTCCAGACCGCCGATCACATTCAAGAGCGTGGTCTTGCCCGAGCCGGAGCGGCCGTGGACGGCCACGAGCTGCCCGGGATCGATCTCCAGGCTGACCGGCTTCAGCGCGTGAACCACTCCGCTGCCCATGGAATAGTCGCGGCTGATCTCTTCAGTGCGGATGATCGGGTTGGCGGTCAGCGTCGACAGCGGCTCGCGCACGCGATCTTGCCAGCGCCAGCCGTTGCCGCGCTCCTCCGGCGGGCGGGCGCGCTCCGGCACCACGATCGGCTCGGGCGGCAGCAGAGGCTCGCGCGGGGCGTCGGCCGGCGGGATCTCGGGCCGGCGGCGGGCGGGTGGGCGCCAGCGCTCGTGTTCGTCGCTCATCGCTCGCCCTGCTTCTCTCTGTCCCGGTCGGGCCAGACGCCGATGTGGTCGGTTTCCAGTTCCAGGCGCACGCGCCGCTCGAGCGCCAGCGCCTCGACGTAGTCGTTCGGCAGTTGCAGCCGCCCGGCACGGTCGAGCACGGCGAACTCCTCGGCGATCACCTGGTGGATACCGTCGACGCCCAGCTCGGTACGGCGCAGCGTCTCGCTGCTGGTGCGCCCGTCGCGGATCGCCACGGTGCGGTTGACCTGGCCGGAGACGAGCGGGTCATGGGTGACGATGACGACGGTCACGCCGAGGTCGGTGCTGGCGGTGCGCAGCACGCCGAAGATCTCGTTGGAGGTGGTGGTGTCCAGCTCGCCGGTCGGCTCGTCGGCCAGCAGCACCTCCGGGCTGTTAGCCAGCGCCACCGCGATGGCGACGCGCTGTTGCTCACCGCCGGAGAGCCGGTCGGGCCGGTGCGCGGCGCGGTCGGCCAGGCCCACCAGCGCCAGCAGCTCCAGCGCGCGATCGCGGCGCTGCGTGCGCGGCATGCCGTCGAGGATCATCGGCAATTCGACGTTCTCGAAGGCGGTGAGATAGGGGAGCAGATTGCGCCCGGTCTGCTGCCAGATGAAGCCGACCACCTGGCGCCGGTAGCGCAGGCGATCCTGCGCGGTCATGCCGAGCAGATCGAACCCGGCCACGACCGCCTTGCCGGCCGAGGGCACGTCAAGCCCGCCGAGGATGTTCATCAGGGTCGACTTGCCGCTGCCGGAGGCGCCGACGATGGCGATCATGTCGCCTCGGTTGACCAGGAGATCGAGCCCTTGCAGCGCCACGACCTCCAGATCGGCTACCTTGTAGATCTTGACCAGGTTGTCGCAGACGATCTGTGCGCCGTGTCCGAAGGGCCGCTGCTCGGTGCGCGGCCCCGACGGTCTCAGCGCATTGAGGTCCAGCCGGCTGGCCATCACGCCCCCAATCAAGTGGATCGTCAGTGTTGTGCAGAGTATAGACCCTCGCAGGGAAAGACGCATGGGAAAAGCGATTGCCGGGCGCGCTGGTTCGGTGTCGCCTCACGATGGATCTTCTCGTGAGGCCAGCAGGCCGGGGAATTGGGTGGCGTACGAGAGCGCATGTCATCGTCGTCTGCCGTTACTCCCCCTATCATTCCAGCCACGGGGAGCCCGCACGCACGGAACACCCCTCTCCCGCGCGGGAGAGGGGTGTACGAGGTTTCGTCTCGTGAGGCTGTGGCGGAGCTAGTCGGCGGCGACGAGGCTGGGGAAGCCGACCGGGGTACGCCAGTCAGCGTGCTTGTTGGTCTTGCCGCGGAGCACGTCGTTGAAGAGCTGCTCCAGCTTGTGGGTGATCGGGCCGATCTTGCCGTCGCCGACGTCGTAATGGTCGACGGAGACGACCGGGGTGATCTCGGCCGCGGTGCCACACATGAAGACCTCATCGGCGATGTAGAGCTCGGTGCGGTCGACCATGCGCTCCTCGGTCTCGATGCCGAGATCTTCGCGCGCCATGGTCAGCAAGGCGTCGCGGGTGATGCTCTCCAGGATGCTGCTGGTCGGATCGGGCGTGATCAGCTTGCCGTTGCGGATCATCATCAAGCAGGAGCCCGAGCCCTCGGCCACCTTGCCCAGTGTATTGAGCAGGATCGGTCCGTCGTAGCCGGCGTAGTGCGCTTCCATACCCGCCAACTGGCCGTTGCGGTAGTTCGACAGGTTCTTGATGCGCGGCGGCATGACGTTGTCCGAGATGCGCGTCCAGGAGCTGATGCCCATGTTCTGTGCCCGGCCGCTGAGCAAATGCGACGGGTTCGGACGGGTATTGATCAAGATATGCGCGTCAGAGCTGAAGGAGCTGAAGCTTTTGCCGTCGCCGCCGCGATAGGCCAGCGGGCGAATGTAGGTGTCCTCGCGCGACTCATTCGCCTTGAGCAAGCCCACGATCGCGTCGCAGAGATCCTTGGTGGAGATCTCCTGGTCGAGCCGCACCAGCTTCATCGACTGCGCGAAGCGCTGCATGTGCTCGGGGAGACGGAAGACGTAGAGCTCGCCCTGCTCCTCGTTCCAGTAGGCGCGAATCCCCTCGAAGATCGCACCGACCGTCGACCAGCCGATCTCGGTGACGTGGATGGTGGCATCCTCCCACGGCATTTGCCTACCGTTCCACCACAGGTATTTGGGATGTCGCTCGGCCATCGATTGACCTCCTTGCGTTCGTGCCGCGAACCGCTCACGGCACGACCCCTCTATCGTTGCATCTCGCAGGATAGCACACTTCGCTACCCAGGCGGGCGACCGGCGATGCTGAGAAGCGTGACCAGCCGCGTAAACAGCCGGCTGGGCGGGACCAGGAAGCCGCCACGCGCCGGAAAGCGCTGCACCCAGGCGTGTGCCAGGATGTACTGGACCGGGTGGGCCAGCGGCAGATAGGCGAAGGCCTGCTGCAGCCGGCGCTCGCACTCCAGGTAGAGCGCGGCGCGCGCGGCCTGATCGCGCTCGCCACGCGCCTGCGTGACCAGCGCGCGCACCCCCTCCGACTCCGGGGCAAGGCGGGTGCTGTCGCTGCCCGGGAGGAAGAAAGCATCGGCGTAGCCGTTGTTCGGGTCGGGGTAACTGAAGGACCAGCGCAGCAGACGCAGGTGGACATCCGGCAGCGTCGCGCCCGCCAGCTTGCCGGCATCCAGCGGCACCACCTCCAGCGCCATGCCGAGGTTCTCGTGCAACTGCGCGGCGATGTCCTGACCCAGCGCCTCGGCGAGCGTATCGCCCTGCTCGACCGCCAGCCGCATCGGCGGCCAGTCGCCAGCGGCGAAGGGTGTCTTGGCCCGCGCCGCCAGCGCGGCATCCACGTCGAAGGCTTGCAGCGCTTCGAGGCTGGGATCGTCGCTGCTCCCGGGGAAGCCCGGCGGCAACAGGCTGCCGGCGCGGATCACCTGCCCCTCGGTGACCTCAACCAGCCGCTTGCGATCGAGCGCGTGGCCCAGCGCCTGGCGCGCCAGGGGATCGTCGAGCGGGGGCACGTCGGACGGCAGCAGCAACCAGGTGGCGGGGAGGACCGCCGGGTGCACCTCGGCAACGAGCGTATCGTCCCCGCGCAGCTCGGCGAGATCGGCGGCCTGCACCGGGAGGAAATCGACCCGGTTGGTGCGGTAAGGGGCCAGATGTTGCGCCGGCGAGAGGATCGGCGCGACGGTGCGCGCGAGCGGGATCGCGGAGGCGTTCCAGTAGGACCGGCTGCGGACGGTGCTGAGCTGCTTGCCGTGCTCCCAGGTTTGCAGCCTGAAGGGGCCGTTGGAGACGATGTTCGCGGCCTCGGTCCACGTCTCCCCGTGTTGCTCGACCGCCGGGCGATAGGCCGGCACCGCCGCGAGCGACGCGGCGATGGCCGGGAAGTAGACGCGCGGACCAGTCAGGGTCACGTGCAGCGTCAGGTCGTCGGGCGCCGCCACGCCCAGCTTTTCGGGTGGCAGCCCGCCCCGGTTGATCTCGGCGGCGTTGGCGATGTCGAAGAGCACCCAGGCTTGCGGCGCGTGGGTGGCAGGGTCGACCACACGCCGCCAGGACCAGACGAAGTCGGCGGCGGTCACCGGCTTGCCGTTCGACCAGCCGTTGTTGGGGCGCAGGTGGAAGGTCCACTGGCTGGCATCGGCGTTCGACTCCCAACTCGCCGCCCAATCGGCCACCAGGTTGTACTGCTGATCGACCGCTAGCAGCCCGGCCCAGAGGGTGGCATCGCCGCCGCAGTCGATATTGGCATTGAAGTCGTGGCTGAGCGGGTCGGCGAAGAAGTTGCCGCGCAGCAGGAACTGCGCCTCGGGTGGGGCTGGGGTCGCGTTGGGCGCCGCGCGGGGGGTGGGGGTGGGGCTGGGCGTCGGAGTCGTGCGAGCGGGAACGGTGGGGCGGAAAGAGGAGGGAGTCGGCAGCGCCGGCTGCGTGCCCTGCACCACCTCACGCGAGGTGTTGCCGGCGGCGCGGCGGCAGGCGCCGAGCAGCAGCGCGGCGGACCCGGCCAGCAGCCGGCGGCGGCTGAGCCGGTTCACCCGGATCGCTCCGGTGGACCAGCTTGCGCGGCGCGGTTGCGGCGAATCATGGCCTGGGCGGGCCGTAGGCCGAACCGTTCGTAGAAGGGTTGCAGCTCGGGATCGCAGACGACGTCGACGATGTAGAGCGGCTCCAGGCGCGCCAGCATGCGGCGCGCCAGCTCGCTGCCGATGCCGCGCCCCTGGTATTCTGGCAGAACCTCCAGGAGGGGAATGTAGGCGCTGAGCACGCCGTCGCTGATGGCGGTGATGAACCCAACGACGCGCCCGCTCGCGCGCTCGACCGCCAGCACCACCGCGTCGCTCTGCCGCAGCAGGCACAGGTGCGTCTCGGGCGAGGGGCGCTGAGCCCAGCCCTGAAAAAAGCCCGTGAGCTCGGCGGGCGCCAGCCCCTCCGCCGACTCGCGGTAGTCGATCCCGCTCACGGCGCCTCCGCGACCTCTTGCTGGTAGAAGACGCGCGCCGCCGCGCCGTAGAGGCCGGTGTTGGTGCCCAGCGACGAGCGCTCGATCCGCAGGCCGGGATAGATCTGGCGCATGGCGCGGCGCGGCAGCTCGGCGCGCATCGGATCGAGGATCAGGTCGCCGGCCTCGGCCAGCCCGCCGCCGATGACGACCATCTCCGGGTTGAAGACGTTGACGAGCCCGCCCAAACCAATTCCCAGTGCCTGCCCGGCGCGCTGGTAGACGGCGCGCGCCGCCTCGTCGCCGTGCAGCGCGGCCTGCGCCACCATGCGCGCCGTCACCGGCTTACCGGCGGCCAACCGGGCGATCTCGGGCGAGCGGTCGGAGTGTGCCAGCAGTTCGCCTTCACGGGCGATCGCCCAGCCGCCGGCGAAGGCCTCGATGCAGCCGATCCCGCCGCAGGTGCAGCGCGGCCCGCCGATCGCCACCGGCACATGCCCCAGCTCACCGCCCAGCCCGCGCGAGCCCTCGATCAGCCGTCCCTCGGCGATCACGCCGCCGCCCACACCGGTCCCCAACGCCAGGTAGATCAGGTTGCGCACCCCCTGGGCCTGGCCGAAATGGGCCTCGCCCAGCGCGGCGCAGTTGGCGTCGTTGCCGACCAGCACCGCCCGCCCGGTGCGCTGCGCCAGAATCGCCTTGAGCGGGACATCGTGCCAGCCGGGCAGGTTGGGGCCGAAGTAGACCACCCCGCTGACCGGGTCGAGCGGGCCGGGCGCCACCACGCCGACCGCGACCTCGGGGGCCACGTCCTCCGCCGAGACGACCGATGCGATCGCGTCGGCGATGCGGTCGATGACCGCGTCCGGCCCTTCGTCCGCCAGCGTCGGTTGACTCAAGAGGTGGCGAATCTGGCCCGCGCGCGTCACCAGCGCGGCGCGGATGTTCGTCCCGCCGAGATCGACGGCGAGCGCTTGGGCACGATCCGCGGTGGTCACCAGGCTTTCCCTACCCCTCCTACCCCACCAGGCGATAGCGGATCAGCGTCAGCAGGACGGTGAAGCCGTCACGCCAGGAGATCTTCTTCCCCTCCCAAAATTCGCGGCCATTATAGGCGATCGGCACTTCATAGATGCGGTAGCCGCGTTTGAGGATTTTGGCGGTGATCTCGGGGTCGAAGCCCCAGCGGTCGGATTTGAGACGGAGCTTGCCGGCGACCTCGGCGGTAAAGACCTTGTAGCAGGTCTCCATGTCGGTCAGGGTGGTGTCGAAGAGGACGTTGGTGGTCAGGGTCAGCAGCTTGTTGCCGAGGGCGTGCCAGAAGTACATCGCCTTGTGCTCGCCGAGGAAGCGCGAGCCGTAGACGACCTGGGAGCGCCCCTCCTCGATCGGGCGCAGGAGCCGGGGATAGTCGCGCGGATCGTACTCCAGATCGGCGTCCTGGATGATGACGATGTCACCGCTGGCGTGGTTGAGACCGGTGCGCACGGCGGCGCCCTTGCCCTGGTTCACCGCGTGATTGAGCACGGTGAGATCGGCGCTGGCGCTCTCAGCCGCCTCGGCGGCCAGAATGTCGCGCGTGCCGTCGCTGGAAGCATCGTCCACCACGATGATCTGCCGCTGGTAGGGCAGCTCCACCGCGCGCACCTGCCGCACGATCTCGCGGATCGTCCCGGCCTCGTTGTAGACCGGGATCACGATCGATACTGTCTTCACGCCGCTCGTTCCTCTGACGGGGCCCAGACCGGCGCGGGACTGGACGCTGCCCATCGACGCCGTTCAGTGCCGCTCCACGACGGATCCTTCGACAAGCTCAGGATGACAAGCAACGGGAGAGGCCTACCGGAAAAGCCGAAACGCCGTCGTCCGCCCCAAATCTAACCCTGTCATCCCGAGCGCAGTCGAGGGATCCGTCTTTCCTCACGCCCAGTCCTAGTCGTGCGCCACGCTCCCTACCCCGCCTACAGGATGAAATTGCTCAGTTCGTCGTCGGCGGCGACATCCTCGACGCGTCCGCGGACATAGTCGCCGTCGATGGTGATTTGCTCGCCCGCGCGCTCCGGCGCCTCGAAGCTGATCTCCTCCAGCACCCGCTCGACGATGGTGTGCAGCCGCCGCGCGCCGATGTCCTCGCCGCGCTCGTTGATCTCCCAGGCCAGCCGCGCCATCTCGCGCATGCCGTCTTCGGTGAACTCGACCGCCACGCCTTCGGTCGCCAGCAGTTGCCGGTATTGCTTGGTCAGCGCATTCTCCGGCTGCGTCAAGATGGCGTAGAGGTCCTCTTCATCCAGGCTCGCCAGCTCGACGCGGATCGGGAAGCGGCCCTGCAGCTCGGGGATTAGGTCGGAGGGGCGCGTGTCGCTAAAGGCGCCGGCCGCCACGAACAGAATATGGTCGGTGCGGACCGGGCCGTAGCGCGTCACCACCACCGAGCCCTCGACGATCGGCAGCAGGTCGCGCTGCACCCCCTCGCCGGAGACCTCGCTCCCGACCGCATCGCTGTTGGTGATCGTCTTGTCGATCTCGTCGATGAAGACGATGCCCGCCTCCTCGGTGCGACGGACCGCCGCTTCGATCACGGTGTCGAAGTCGATCATCCGGTAGGCCTCCTGCTGGGTCAGGATGCGGCGCGCCTCGCGTACGGAGACGCGCCGCGAGCGGCGGCGGCTCAGCAGCCCGTCGAGCAGCTCGCCGAAGCCCTCGCGCGCCTCCTCCGGAGAGGTGAACTCGGCCTGCGACACGTAGAAGTCGAGATCGTCGGTCAGCTCCAGCTCGACCGTCTCATCCTCCAGCGCGTTGCCGGAGAGCAGCTCCAGCATCCGCCGGCGCTGCGCCTGGTGGCGGCGCGTGGCGGCGGCGCGCTTGCGCGGGGTGTCCTCCGTGCTGGGCGCGGCTTCCTTCTCACGCGCCACGGCGCGCCCGGCGCTTCGTGTCCGCTGCTCGACCAGGATATCGGCCAGTCGCTGCGTGGCGGCCACCGCCGCTTCGTCCTGCACCGCCTCCAGCCGCTCGTCGTGCAGCATGTTGATGGCGCCGTCGAGCAGGTCGCGCACGATCGCCTCGACATCGCGCCCGACGTAGCCGACCTCGGTGAACTTGGTCGCCTCGACCTTGAGAAATGGGGCGTCGACGATCTTGGCCAGGCGGCGGGCGATCTCGGTCTTACCCACGCCGGTGGGGCCGATCATCAGGATATTCTTCGGCGTGACCTCGGGCCGCATGGCCTCGTCGAGCTGCTGGCGCCGCCAGCGGTTGCGCAGGGCGATGGCCGCCGCGCGCTTGGCCTCGTCCTGGCCGATGATGAAGCGGTCCAGCTCGGCCACGATGCGGCGCGGCGTCAGCTCGCGCTCGCGCGGGCTGAGTGGGGCGATTGGGGCCGGAGTCTCACTCACCGGTCTCGTGCTCGTGCTCATCCTCGTGTGTGACTACCTCAATCGTGATGCTGTCGTTCGTGTAGATGCAGAGGTCCGCGGCGACGCCCATGGCGGCGCGGGCGATCTCCTCGGCGCTGAGCTGGCTGTGCGCCAGCAGCGCGCGAGCGGCGGCCGCCGCGAACGGCCCGCCGCTGCCGATAGCGACCACCTCGTCGTCCGGCTCCAGCACATCGCCCTCGCCGGAGATCAGCAGCAGGTGGTCGCTATCGGCGATGATCAACTGCGCCTCCAAGCGGCGCAGGTAGCGCTCGGTGCGCCACTCCTTGGCCAGCGCCACCGCCGCGCGGCGCAGGTTGCCGTTCTCGTTCTTCAGGTGAACTTCGAACTTCTCCAGCAGCGTCAGCGCGTCGGCCACGGCGCCGGCGAAGCCCGCCACCACGCGCCCGCCAGCCAGGCGACGCACCTTGTGCGCGCCGTGCTTCATCACGACGTCGCCGAAGGTGACCTGGCCGTCACCGGCCACGGCGGTCGTGCCGTCGCGCCGGACGCCGATGATGGTCGTGCCGTGCCAACGCTCACTCACCGCTAGCTGGCCTTTTCCAGCCGCGGGCCGCGCCAGCCACACTGGTTGTTGCGGCAGCGGATGGCACCCCGCGCGGTCTCCACCAGCAGGTCGCCGCAGGACGGGCAGCGCTCGCCGGTCGGCTTCTCGGAGCTGGTGAAGGTGCAGTCGGGGTAGCGGCTGCAGCCGTAGAAGATCGGGCTGCGCCCCTTGACCGGCTTACGCGCCCGCTTGACCACCAACTCGCCCTCGCCGCACTGGGGGCAGGTGACGCCGATCTTCTCCAGCAGCGGTTTCGTGTTGCGGCACTCCGGGAAGCCGCTGCACGCCAGGAAGCGCCCGAAGCGACCCAGCTTGATGACCATCGGGCGGCCGCACTTCTCGCAGACCTCGTCGGTCTCCTCGTCGGCCATCTTGACCCGCGTCATCTGCTGCGCCGCCTGCTCGACCGTCTGATGAAACGGCCCGTAGAAGTCGCGCATG
>DASSHC010000488.1:0-9384 GCA_035693105.1 Thermomicrobiaceae bacterium
AGGCGCGGCCCGCCGCGTCGCGCGGTGCCGAGGATCAGCAGGCGGGGACGATCGGTCTTGATGCAGCCTCAGCGTGACACAACCACGACGAGTCCGTCCCGTGTCGCCCCGCCTCGGATCGATGTCCACCTTTTGGGAAGATGCGCTTCCCCTACATGAGGTACTCCGGAGCATTGACATGATCAGGTCCGCCGCTTACGCTATGCATGTTCTGACAAGTTACGCGGCGGGCCGCGCTCCGGCCACTCCGCCCCTGTTCAGGCCACCGCGCCGTTCGCGCTCTGGCGCGCGAGCACCGGCAGCGAGAACACGGAGCAGCCAGATGCGTTTCGTCCACGAGTTCCTGGAAGAGAACGCGCGGCGGACTCCGTCCAAGACCGCGATTGTCGCCGGCGAGATGCGGGCGAGCTTTGCCGAGATCGAGGTGGCCGCCAATCGGCTCGCGCATGCGCTGAGCGCGGAGGGCGTGTCCCCAGGGGACCGCGTCGCCGTCTGCCTGGAGAATTCGATCGAGACGGTCGTCGCGATCTTCGGCATCCTCAAGGCCGGAGCGGTCTTCTCGGTGATCAACCCCAGCGTCAAGGCCGACAAGCTGGCGCGGATCATCCGCGACGCCGGCGCGGCTGCCTTGATCATCGCGCATGACGCGGCGCACCGTCGCCTCGTCGCTGAGATGCTCCCGATATCGGCGCCGCTGGTGGTCTGGGTCACGGGGCTGCCTGACACCGCTCCGCCCGCCGGCACGCGTTTTCGCGCCTGGGACGAGCTGCTGCGCGGGGGCAAGGCGCACGCGCCTGAGCGGACGATCGACGAGAGCGACCTCGGCACCCTGATCTATACCTCGGGTACGACCGGCCAGCCTAAGGGGGTCATGGCGGCGCACCGTGACATGGTCTTCGCGGCCACCGCCATCGCGGCCTCGCTGGAGAACACCGCCGACGACGTGATCTTCAGCGCGCTGCCGCTGGCCTTCACCTACGGGCTCTACCAGCTCATGACCGCGATGCGCGTCGGCGCGACGCTCGTGCTGGAGAAGAACTTCGTCTTCCCCGCCAAGGCGCTGCAGATCATGGCTCGTGAACGGATCACCGGCTTCCCCGGCGTGCCCACCATGTACGCCCTCCTGCTCGGCATCTCGGACCTGGCGCATTACGACCTGAGCTCAGTACGCTACCTCACCAACGCCGCCGCGCGCCTGCCGGCGCACCATATCCGGCAGCTCCGCGCCGCGTTTCCCCAGGCGAGAATCTATTCCATGTACGGGCAGACGGAGTGCAAGCGCACCAGCGTCCTCCCGCCGGCGGAGCTGGATCGGCGCCCGGCGTCGGTCGGGCTCCCGCTCCCCGGTACGCGGGTGCTGATCGTCAACGACGAGGGACAGCCGCTGCCACCCGGGGCGGTCGGCGAACTCGTGGTGGGCGGGCCCCACCTCATGCGCGGCTACTGGGGGAAGCCCGAGGAGACGGCCAATACACTCAGGCCCGATCCGGTCGACGGTGCGCTGCTGCTCTACAGCGGCGACCTGTTCTGGATGGACGAGGACGGCTTTCTCTATTTCGTCAGCCGCAAGGACGACATCATCAAGAGCCGCGGCGAGAAGGTGAGCCCGACCGAGGTCGAGAACGTCCTCTATGGCCTCAAGGGCGTACGCGACGCTGCGGCGGTCGGCGTGCTCGACGAACTCCTCGGCGAGGCGATCAAGGTCGTCATCGTGCGCGAGGAACAATCGGCCCTCACTGAGCGCGATGTGCGCGCCTACTGCGCCCAGCATCTGGAAGAGTTCATGCGTCCCAAATTCATCGAGTTCGTCCAGGAGCTGCCGAAGAGCGACAACGGGAAGCTGATCCGGAGGAATCTGCGGGAATGTGCGGCATAGCGGGCACGCTCAACCTCACTGGGACTACTGCCGGCGATGGGGCGACCCTGCGGCGCATGCTCAAGCTCCTCGAGCATCGGGGGCCGGAGGTCGCGGGCACGGTCACGAGCGGGCCCGCCGCGCTCGGGCACGCGCGCCTCTCGATCATCGACCTGGCCGGCGGGTTGCAGCCGATTCCCAACGAAGACCGCACGCTCTGGGTCATCGTCAACGGCGAGGTCTTCAACTACGTCGAGCTAGGGGAGGAGCTGCGCGCGCGCGGACACCGCTTTCAGACCGCCTCGGATAGCGAGGTGATCCTGCATCTTTACGAAGAGTGCGGGCCGGCCCTGCTCGAGCAGCTCAACGGCCAGTACGCTTTCGCGTTATGGGATGCACCCCGTGGACGCCTGCTGCTCGGCCGCGACCGCCTGGGCGTGCGCCCGCTCTTCTACACCGTCGTCGACGGCACGCTCCTCTTCGCCTCCGAGATCAAAGCGCTGCTCGCCGACCACCGCGTGCCGCGGCGCGTCGATGTCCAGGCGCTCGACCAGCTCTTTACCTTCTGGTCGATGCTCCCGGGCCGGACGATGTTCGAGGGCATCCGGGAGGTTCCGGCGGGCCACTACCTGGTGGTCGACGCCGGCGCGCGGAGCCTGACGGTCAGCCGCTACTGGTGCTTTCAGTACGGACCCCAGGGCGAGGCTGCGGTCGATGCGGACGCCTGCGCCGCCGAGCTGCGTGGCCTGCTGATCGACGCCACTCGCCTGCGGCTGCGGGCCGACGTGCCGGTGGGCGCCTATCTCAGCGGCGGGCTCGACTCCTCGGCGATCGCCGCGATCGCCAGGCGCTTCACCACCAACCGGCTGCAGACCTTCTCGGTCGCCTTCGCGGACAAGACCTACGACGAGCGGGGATACCAGGAGCGCATGGCCGCGAGCCTCGGCGTGGACCATCATGTGGTGGAGTGCACGCACCGCGACATCGGCGAGGTCTTTCCAGAGGTCATCTGGCACACCGAGACGCCCGTGCTCCGGACCGCCCCCGCGCCGATGTTCCTGCTCTCCGCCCTGGTGCGCCGACATGGTCTGAAAGTGGTCCTGACGGGCGAGGGCGCGGATGAGTTTCTGGCCGGGTACAACATCTTCAAAGAGGCCCTGGTGCGCCGGTTTTGGTCGCGCCAGCCGGAGTCGCGCCTGCGCCCGGACCTGCTGCGCGGCATCTATGACTGGGTCCCCGGTTTGCAGAGCAGCCCGCAAGCCTTCCTCGAAGCGTTCTTCCGGCAGGGCCTACTGGAGTCGAACGACCCCGCCTACAGCCATCGGCTGCGCTGGCGCAATACCACCCGGCTCAAGCGGTTCTTCTCGCCGGAGCTGCGCGCCGCGCTCAGCGACTACGACAACCAGGTGGAGTTGCACCAGCACCTGAGCCCGGACCTCGGCTCGTGGGATCTCCTCTCGCGGGCGCAATACCTCGAGGTGCTTACCTTCCTCTCGCCCTACCTGCTCTCTTCCCAGGGCGATCGCGTGGCGATGGCGCACTCGGTTGAAGGACGGTTCCCCTTCCTCGACCACCGCGTGGTCGAGTTCACCACCGGGATTCCGGCCCGGCTGCGGATGCGAGGGCTCGACGAGAAGTGGCTACTGAAACGGGCCGTGGCGGATCTGCTCCCGGAGGAGATCCGGCAGCGGCCGAAGCGGCCCTACCGGGCGCCGATCGGGAGCGCGTTCACCGGTCCCGACGCGCCGGGCTACGTGCAGGAGCTGCTCGCGCCGGCGGCGGTGCAGGCGGCCGGCCTCTTCAACCCGACCGCCGTCTCACGGCTCCTGGCCAAGTGTGCCCGCGGTCGCTGGATGGGGGAGAACGACGAGATGGCGCTGGTCGGCATCCTCTCGGCGCAGTTGTGGTACCAGCAGTTCATCCGCTCGTTCGACCCGACCGCCATTTCGGAATACGCGACCGTCGTCGACGTCGCGGCCACCCAGCCGGCGGACGCGCCGGCCTGAGCGCGCCGGGAGGAAGGAGCGAGACGAACGCCACGAGAACCCGCGTACAGGGAGCACCACCTTGCCACTATGCCGTCACCTGACGCGTGACCCACGGACGTCGATTTATCCGCCTGGAGGAGAGATGGTCGTCGATTACGCGAGTATCCGGTCTCAGATCCGCGACTATGTCACGAGCAATTTTCAATTTGACGGCAATGCTGTGGACGACGCGGCCTCGTTGATGGGCGAAGGCATCCTCGATTCGACCGGGGTGCTCGAGATGGTGCTCTTTGTGGAGGAGACCTTTGGCGTTCCCGTGCTCGAGGACGAGGTGCTCCCCGAGAACTTCGACTCGGTCGCCGCGCTGACCGCGTTCATCGAGCGCAAGGGCGGACGCCCGAGAGAGCAGGAGTGAGCGGCCGTGACCAATCTCACGACTCAGACGCCCCTCAATGGGTCAGTCACCGCCCTGGCGCCGTTTCACCGGGGGAGCCTGTTGATCGACCCCGCCCACGAGACCGAACGGATCTCCGCGCACCTGCGCCACGGCGTGCTCGATACCTTCGGCCGGAAAGGCGCCGTCGTCGCCGTTAGTGGCGGGATCGACTCGGCCGTCACACTGGCGCTCACCACGCGGGCTTTCGGCGGCGACCGCGTCGTGGCGCTGCTGTTGCAGGAGAAGGAATCGAGCCCCGAGAACGCGGCCTTCGTCCGCACGCTGGCGCGGCAACTGACCGTTCCGCTCATCGCCGAAGACATCACCGGCGCGCTTGAAGGCTTCGGCTGCTATCGCCGGCGCGACGAGGCGATTCAGCGCGTCTTTCCCGAGTATGACTCCACCTACCTGTCGAAGATCTCGCTCCCCGGCGACCTCCTGAATCGAGGCAGCCTCAACCTTTTCTCGCTGACGATCATTAGCCCCGAAGGCGAGGCGCAGACCAAGCGCTTACCGCTGGCGGCGTACCTGGAGATCGTCGCGGCGACCAATTTCAAGCAGCGCGCGCGGATGGCGATGCTCTACCACCACGCCGAGCGGCGCAACTATGCGGTCATCGGTACGGCCAACAAGAACGAGCGCGATCAGGGTTTCTTCGTCAAGTACGGCGACGGCGGCGCCGATGTCGATGCGATCGTGCACCTCTACAAGACGCAGGTCTATCAGTTGGCCGAGTACCTGGAGGTGCCGGAAGCGATCCGCCGGCGACCGCCGACCACCGATACCTACAGCGCGCCGTCGACCGAGGAAGAGTTCTTCTTCCGGATGCCGTTCGAGACGATGGACCTCCTCTGGTACGCGCAGGAGCATCTGGTGCCGGCGGAAGAAGCTGCCCGCGTGATGGAACTCTCCGTGGCGCAGGTCGAGCGCGCCTATCGCGACTTCGAGCAGAAGCGGCGGGCCACGGAGTATCTCCGCTCACGCATCCTGACCGTCTAACGACCGCGTCGTCGCGGGGGAGTGCGGCGCCGGGGCGCCCGTCAGCGCTGAGAGGACCACCAGCACCCTGGAGGCGCAGCGGGCGCTTCGATGACCGGCATACCCCTCCAACCGGGAGGAACACGTGAACGATCGGCCGCGTGCCCGCTCCGCCGTGAGCTGCCGGAGGTGGCGAGGGGTGAAGTGGCCGGCCGCGCTCGCCGTGGTCGTCGTTGTCGTCGCCGTTGCCGTCGCCGGGCTTATTCTGCGCGCGTCGCGGCAGGCGGTGCGCCCCGCGGCGGCTGCGCACCCCTGGCGGCTGGGCGACTTCCCGGCCCTCCAGCCGGAGCGTGTGACGTTCACCGGCGCCCGTGAGACGAGCCTGGCCGGCCGCTTCATTCCCGGTCACAGCCCGGCGACCGTGGTGCTCCTCCATGGCTACGGAGGCAACCAGGATGAGGTGCTGCCTATCGCCGCCGCCCTGCACGACGCGGGATTCAGCGTCTTCACCTACGATCAGCGAGGTTGCGGCCAGAGTGGCGGAACGATCACCTTCGGCGTGCTTGAGCAGCAGGACTTAAGATCGGCCGTGGATTATCTGACTGCACGGTCGGATGTGGACGCGGAGCGGCTCGGCGCGCTCGGTTTCTCGATGGGTGGCGCGACGACGCTGATGGAAGCGGCGTGGGACGAGCGCCTCCAAGCCGTCGTCGCCGATTCCGCCTGGGCCGACGTCCGTCACTGGCTGCGCCCCAGTCTCAAGACCAGCCTGGTGCATCCCAACGCGCCGTTCTCGGCGCTCTCGCTCAAGCTCGTCGAGCTACGGACCGGCATCGATCTCGATACGCTGCGGACGACGGAGACCATCAAGCGCATCAGTCCCCGCCCGCTCCTCCTCATCAATGGCACGGCCGACACGATCGTGCCGGCGAGCGACGGTGAGCTGAACTATGCCGCGGCGGGAGAGCCCAAAGAACTCTGGTTGATCCCGGGCGCGGCGCATGGAGAAATGCTGAGCACGAGCAACCCGGAGTACGACGAGCGTGTCGTCACGTTCTTCCGGCAAGCGCTCGGCGGGTGACGCGGAGCCGACGACGTCAACCGGGGAGGAGCGCATCCTCGATCATGCCGCCAGATCTCGTCATACGTGCTGGGCCCGGCTCGCGGCGCACGAAGGGGGAGTTCGCGACCTAGAGCAGTGTGCAGAGAGACTGGCCGAGTTGTTGGAGCGGAGAGATACTTCGCTGCGGCTCCGCATGACAGGGGAACGGCCATCCTCCTGGGGTCATCGGGAGGCCGCAGCCGAAGAGCCTGCCCTGAGCGTGTCGACGGGATCTCCCTGCTGCGGTCAATGATTCTGGGCCCTGCTCTATGCCGCCTTCCGGCCAGCGCTGGACGTGGGGGTGAGCGCGGATGTCTCAGTGGAAGGAGCCTGGAGGACCGTGCGTCTCATCGATGCTGACGATGCCGTGGCGGATCGCGAAGATGAGCGCCCCCAGGCGTGAGCCGACGTTGAGCTTCGCGAAGATATTGACCATATGCGTGCGAATCGTATCGGGCCGAACCTGCAACTGCTCGGCGATCTCTTTGTCCGACAGGCCGTGCGCCAGCGATTCGAGGACCTGCCGCTCCCGCGGCGTCAGCTGCTCCACGATCCTGCGGCTGGCGGATTCTTCGCGGCGCTTCCACTCCGCCATCTGCACCAGGTCGATGATCTCGCTCGGCGACAAGAGATACTGGTCCACCATCACGCGGCGAATCGCGTCGATGACGTTGACGACGCTCGTCGACTTCTGCAAGACGCCACGCGCGCCCGCCTGGACGGCTTGCGCCACCCGGACGGGATCCTCGACCGCCGTCAGCACAAACATGCGGACTCCGTGAATGCTCGCGCGCAGGTGCTGGATCACGGCGCCCCCGTCGCCATCCGGGAGCATCAGGTCGACGACTGCCACGTCGATCTCCGGCGCGGTCTCCAGGAGCTGCCGAACGGCGGCGACCGATCGGGCTTGCCCGACAACCTGGATATCCGGTTCCTGAGTCAAGACCGCGCAGAGCGCCTCGGAAAACGCCTGGTGGTCATCGACCAGCAACACTCTGATCATGAAACAATCCTCAGGTCAAAGGCGAATCGCGAGCCCCGGCCGGGCACGGACGCGAGATGAATCTGAGAGCCGTGGGCCTGCACAATGCTCTGGGCAACGAAGAGCCCGACACCCATCCCCGGGACGCTCTGCCGATCGACGGTCTGGCCGCGATCGAACTTCTTGAAGATTCGATCGCGCTCATCCTCACGAATACCGACGCCGTGATCAATCACCTCGATCCGTACGCTCGCCTGGCACGGCTCGGCGCGTAAGATGATTGGGGATTCGGGTTCCGAATAGTTGTCGGCATTGCTCAGCAGGTTACGCAAGACCTGGCCGATGCGGCTTGGATCTGCCAGCACCTGCTGGTCGGCGGTGATGTCCGTGATCACGGCATGCCTTCCCGGCAAACTCTCCGCGAAGTGCACCGCCTCGTCCATGATGTCAGCGATGGACGTCGGCCGTGGGCGCACGCCGAACATCACTCCAGGGACGGCAGTCGCACCGCGCATGTCCGCGACCAGCACGTCGAGGGCGGCGACCTCGCGTTGAATGCCGCGCACAGTCTTTTCGTGTCGCTCAGGGAGCGCCGGATCGGAGGCGATGAAGTGCGCCCAGGTTCGGATGGCGGCGAGCGGTGATCCCAACTCATGCGCCAGCAGCTTGACGAACTCGTCATCACGGCTGGGGGATGCGACCGGCGAGCGAGCGCGCCCGACCGTTCTCCCCGCCGGAACCTCAAGCGCGCTCGTCAAGCTGCGCAGATCGACAAAGGTGCCCAACGTGATCGCGGACGCGAAGGCGAGTTGGAATCCGGGATCCGGCCAGGAGCGGTGCGTGGCCAGCGCCAGGGCGAGCTGCAACTGACAGGCTGCCCAGGTGGCGAGGCTCCAGAGCAGCCAGCCGGGCGCACGCCCTACGGCGCGGAGTTGCAAGACTGCCGCGACGGCCAGGCACGCGATCGCCAGGGAGACGGTGGCCGCGATCTCTTGCGCCGTGACGCTTCCCGACTCGCGATGAAGCAGGGCGAATCCGGCGACGGCACTCAGCACAACTGGTACGCATGCGGACGAGAACGGATGCCCAGCGCGCGGCACAACCATCGGGCGTGGACGGCTGGCGAGCCAGAAGAGGTAGCTCGCGGCGAGCGCGGCGTCCACGCTCAGGGCCGCGGCGAGCGCGGGCGCGTGCCCTGTGCCGAGGCCGCTGAAACTCAGGGTGACCGCCAGAAGGCCAGCGCCGATCGCCCATGTCCCGTATGGGAAGCGGTCGCGAGGCACCAGAAAGGTGACGACCGCGGTGAAGAGAAGGTCGAACGACATCGCGCTGCCCAGGTCGGACACGAGGCCAGGGGCGCGCGCCGCGAGGAGCCGTAGCAGAAGCCAGCAAACCGCGGCTGCTCCGGCCGCGCCAAACACCAGCGAGACGCTCGCGGCCCACTGTCCGTGCCGGCGTGCTCGGCGAGCGCGCCGATAGGGATGCTGGCGAGCCCGGCTCGGGGTTTCGGTTGCCTCTGGGGAGGACAGGCGAGACGGCACCGCCCGCTGCTCATCCGGCTCACGATCGATTGTCGTCCCCCGCCCAGCAGCATCTGGAATCGGAGGTATGTCGAGATCCAGGATGTCCACTGAGATCCCTCCGCTGCCTGGACGAACGGGGATCAGACGCTTGGTTTCTGCGTCAAAGCCTGCGCGCGTAGATATCTCCTCACCGTTCAACCGGACTGCGGCACGATATCCCCTGATATTAGGAATACTTCGAAGGAATGAATCCTCAGATAGTTGGCATACCGGCGCGCTTAGGGGCGAATTCGCTGCCCAGACATTGGAACGCGATGAGATGCGGATTCTCACGCTCAACCCCTCGCGTACGGGCACGGACGGAGCCGGGCGCGCGCGAGCGGAGTAGTACGGTGTTCCGTTGGCCTGTAGGCGCAATCCCCCTCGTGATCATTACGTTCAGTCTAGTGGTCGCGTTTGGCGCTGTGATGGGTGGCTCCCCTCAGCGCGGGCTCGGAACAACGCCCTGTCCGGCTAGGGA
>DASSHC010000489.1:0-6315 GCA_035693105.1 Thermomicrobiaceae bacterium
CAAGGCCGAAACGCTCGCGAGCCTCGACCGCTATCTCGAGGCTTTCGCCGAGAATGCCGAGCGCGCCGGAGCGCGCGTCCATTGGGCGCGCGACGCGGGCGAAGCGTGCGAGGTCGTCGTCGAGATCCTCCGCGCGCGCGAGGCGGCGAAGGTCGTCAAGAGCAAGAGCATGGCGACCGAGGAGATCCACCTCAACGCCGCCCTGGCCGAGCGCGGCGTCAAGGCGGTCGAGACCGACCTGGGCGAGTGGATCCTGCAACTGGCCGGCGAGCACCCCTCGCACCTGATCGCCCCGGCCATCCACAAGACGCGCGAGGAGATCGCCACCATCATCTCCGACGCGCTCGGGCTGGAGCTGCCGGCCGACCCGCAGGTGCTGGTGGCCGCCGCGCGCCAGGAACTGCGCCGCGCCTTCATCGAGGCCGGCATGGGCATCAGCGGGGCCAACTTCGCCATCGCCGAGACCGGCACCATCGGGATCGTGACGAATGAAGGCAACGCCGACCTGGTCACGACGCTCCCGCCGATCCACGTGGCCGTCTTCGGCGTCGAGAAGATCGTGCCGCGCCTCGACGACGCCGCCACCATCCTCAAGCTCCTGCCCCGCTCCGGCACGGCGCAGCAGATCACGAGTTATGTCTCGTTCATCACCGGGCCGAGCCGCTCGTCGGACATCGAGCTGGTGCCGGTGGTCGGGGTGCACGGGCCCAAAGAGCTGCACCTGGTGCTGCTGGACAACGGGCGCATGGCGGCGCGCGAGGACCCGGAGCTGCGCGAGACGCTCCACTGCATCCGCTGCGGCGCCTGCTCCAACGTCTGCCCGCCCTACCAGATCGTCGGCGGCCACCTCTTCGGCTACATCTACACCGGCCCGATCGGGCTGCCGCTGACCGCGATCCACCACGGGCTGAACAACGCGGCCGACCCGCAGAGTCTCTGCGTCTCCTGCAACGCCTGCGCGACCGTCTGCCCGGCCGAGATCCCCATCCCGCAGCTCATCCTCAACGTGCGCAGCCGGGTCTGGGAGCAGCTCGGGCCGAAGCCGCCCAAGGAGATGGTCTTCAACCAGTGGACCGAGCCGGAGCGCGGCCAGCGCTGGGCGCGCCGGGCCGCGCTCGCCAGCCTGCCGCTGAAGGACCGCGCCGGCTTCATCGACCGCATTCCGCTCCAGTCGAAGCTGACCGCCGAGGGGCGGCGCGACCTGCGCGCCCCGACGCGCCGCCCGCTGCGCGACCGCGTGCGGCAGATCCAGGGCGAGCGCGCCCCGGCCGCTCCCCCCGCCCCGCGCATCCCCAGCCAGGCGGCCGGGCTGACCGTCGCCTACTTCCCCGGCTGCATGACCGACTGGCTGCTGCCGGAGATCGGCCAGGCGGCCATCCGCGTGCTGCAGGCCTGCGGCTGCGCCGTCTTCTTCCCGCCGGAGCAGCACTGCTGCGGGCTGGTGGCGCTCAACAGCGGCGACCGCGGCCACGGCCGGTTGATGGCGCGGCAGACGATCGCGATGCTGGAGCGGGTCGAGGCGGATTGGGTGCTCAGCACCTCCACCAGTTGCTTCGCCGCCATGGTGCAGGACTACCAGCAGCTCTTCGCCGACGACCCCGCCTGGCGCGAGCGCGCCGCCGCTCAGGCCGCGCGCCTGATCGACTTCAGCACCTTCCTGGATGAGGTCGCCAAGCTGCCGCCGCTGGAGTGGGCGCTGCCCGGCCCGCGCGTCACCTACCACGACTCCTGCCAGTCGTACAACGCGCTGGGTATCGCCGCCGGGCCGCGCCGGATCATCACGGAGGTGCTGGGGCTGGAGCTGACCGAGATGGCCGACGCCAGCGTCTGCTGCGGCTTCGGCGGCTCCTTCAGCGTCGACTACCCGCGCGTCTCGACCACGCTGGCCGAGCGCAAGCTGGCCAACGCCGAACCGACCGGCGCCGAGGTGCTGGTGGCCGACAACCCCGGCTGCCTGATGCAACTGCAGGGCGTGTTGCACGCCCAAAAGAGCCCGCTGCGCGCCATGCACCTGGCCCAACTGATCGACGAGCGCCTGCGCGACTTGCCGGGGAGGTAGCGAAAAGGCGCCGAGTGGCTTCCGAGGACGTTGGGTGCCATCGAGGACGGATCCTTCGACTCCGCTCAGGATGACAGGGGAGGGGAGCGGCCTCTCGGACAAAGACAGTCCTCGTCGTGAGCCCCTATTAGCCCAGTCATCCCGAGCGCAGTCGTGGTATCCGTCCTCCCCCGGCACCCAACGTCTTCGGTGGGCAGGACGGTAGTCTCAAGCGCGAGCGCCCCACGACGGAATACGGCACCGCCAATGCAACCGGAGGTGATATGACCCAGCCAGAATTCGAGGGCACGGTAGACGAGTGCGGGCGGGTCAGCATTCCGGTGGCGAGCCGGCGCCGGCTGGGCCTCAAGCCGGGCGATCGGGTGCGCTTCACCGTCGATAATGCCCGGGTCGTGCTCAGGCGGCGAGGATCGTCGATCGAGGCGGGGTACGGCGCGGTGCGGCCATGCCAGCGCCCCGAGGACGTTCGCGCGCTGCGGGACGGTTTCGAGCAACGTGTCGCCGACGAGGCGTGGGCAGGGGCGGCCGAGCATTGAACCACCCCCAGCTCAGCATCGCCTTTCAGACCGACAAGCCACTGGCGGCCTATGGGCCGCTGGCCGCCGCGGCCGAGGCGTACGGCTTCGACGGCGTCAGCGTCTTCAACGACCTGCTCTACCAGCCCGCCTGGCTGCCTTTGCTTGAGATCGCCCGCGCCACGCGCCGGGTGCGGCTCGGCCCGGCCGCGGTCAACCCCTTCACCTGCCACCCGCTCAACATCGCCGCCAACATCGCGCTGATCGACGAGGCGGCGCATGGCCGCGCCTACCTCGGGCTGGCACGCGGGGCCTGGCTCGACTTCGCCGGCCTGGAGCCCGAGCGGCCGGCCGCCGTCCTGCGCGAGGCCTTCGCCTGCGTGCGCCACCTCCTCAGCCGCTCGACCGCACCCCTACCCGGCGAACACTTCCCGCTGGCCGGCGGCGACGCGCTGCGCTGGCCGGGCATCCGGCCCGACATCCCCTTCCTGCTGGGGAGCTGGGGGCCGCGCACGCTGGCCGCCTGCCTGCCGTACGTCGAGGAGGTGAAGCTGGGCGGCACGGCCAACCCGGCGGCGCTGCGCTGGGCGCGGGAGATTGTCGGCGCGGCGCCGGTGCGGCTGGCGGTGGGCGCGGTGACGGTGGTGGCCGAGGACGGCGCGGCGGCGCGGGCGCTGGCCCGGCGCGAGGTGGCGCTCTACCTGCCGGTGGTGGCCGAGCTGGGTCCCGGCCTGCCGCTGGAGCCCGCGCGCCTGGCCGCCATGCGCGCAGCCGCCGCGCGCTACGACTACGAGGCGGCCGCCGGTTGCATCTCCGACGAGCTGCTCGACCTGGTCTGCTTCGCCGGCACGCCGGAGACCGTGGCCGACCAGGCGCTGGCGCTGTTCGAAGCGGGAGCGGGGCGCGTCGAGTTCGGCACGCCGCACGGGCTGAGCGAGGAAGATGGGCTGCGCCTGCTCGGCGAGCGCGTGCTGCCGGCCATCCGGGCGCGGCTCTGACGCTCAAATTTAGAGGTTGTCGAGGGGCGCGCCGGGCTGAAGCCACAGCGCTAGGAGACGAAGCCGGCTAGAAGCCGGCTGAGGAGCGATACGAGGAGGAGGTGGGGCCATGAAGCAGCGCGACGACGAGTTCGCGCTCTACGATCTGGAGGTGGTGGTCGAGGCGGTCAACGGCCACTGCACCTGCGCCATGGCGGTCGGCGACCGCTTCCGGCTGCGCGGCGGCACGCTCTCGCTGCCCGGCGGCGCCGGCTTCTGCCTCTACGCGCTGCAGGCGACGCTGCCACTCCTGCCGGCCAAGCAGCGCCAGAATCACCCCGCCGACTGGCTGGAGAGCGACGCCCGCGTCCATTGCCCCGACCCGGCCTGCGGCCTGATCATGCGCATCGACCGCGTCGCCCGCCGCACCCTGCGCCACGACGACGTCAGCCCGATCCCCTGGGAGTCGCTGCCGAAGCCGCCGGACGAGTAGCCGCTGCTCCCCCCTCCCTGCCCACCGCGCGAAGCTGCTATGCTGGCGCGACCGGCAATCGTGGACGGAGCGAGCGCACACGGCGGGAGGGCGAACGATGGCGAGCCATGATGTCGTGGTTGTCGGCGCTGGCCACAACGGGCTGGTCGCCGCCTGGTACCTGGCGCGCGCCGGGCTCAAGGTGCTGCTGCTCGAGCGGCGCGACTTCGTCGGCGGCGCGGTGGTGACCGAGGAGCTCTGGCCGGGCTACTCCGTGCCGACCTGCTCCTACATCTGCTACCTGCTGCAGCACCGCGTGATCGAGGACCTGGAGCTGCGCCGGCACGGCTTCGCCGTCCACCACCTCGACCCGAACTCCATGACTCCGTTCCCCGACGGCCGCCGCATCGTCTCCTGGGACGACGACGAGCGCACCGCCGCCGAGCTGGCCGCCTTCTCGCGGCGCGACGCCGAGGCGCTGCCGCGCTACCGCGCCCTGCGCAAGCAACTGGCGGGTATCGTCTACCGCTGGTTCCTGACCCCGCCGCCCTCGCTGGCCGAGCTGACCGAGACGCTGCGCGGAACCGCCGAGGAGACGCTGCTGCCGCGGCTGCTCTTCGGCTCGGTCAGCGGCCTGCTCGACGAGTACTTCGAATCCGAGCAGGTCAAGGGCTACCTGGCCGGCGCCTGGGATGCCGGCGACCCGGATGCCCCCGGCAGCCTCCTCTCGGCGATCTACCCCTCGGTTTCGCTGTTCACGCCGGACGAGGACGCCGGTATCGTGGTGGGCGGCATGGGCGGGATCACCCAGGCGATGTTGCGCGCGGTGGAAGCCGAGGGCGTCGAGGTGCGCACGGGGGTTGAGGTGGAGCGCATCCTGGTCGAGGACGGACGCGCCAGCGGCGTGCGCCTGGCCGGCGGCGAGGAGATCGGCGCCCGCGTCGTCTTCTCCAACGCGGACATCAAGCGCACCTTTCTGCGGCTGGTGCCACGCGCGGCGCTCCCCGCCGCGTTCGTCGGCGCGGTCGAGCGGCTGCGGACGCAGGCGGCCTACTTCAAGTTCCACGCGGCCCTCGACGCGCTGCCCGACTTCTCGCGCTACGGCATCGACGACCCCCGCATGCTGGCGCAGATCAAGATCTGCCCCTCGCTCGACTACTACCGCGCGGCCTGGGACGACGCGGCGCACGGGCGCATCACCGGCTCGCCGGTCATGTCGGTCCAGATCCCGAGCGTCTACGACCGCACGCTGGTACCGCACGGCGGGCAGGTGATGTCGATCTGGGTGCAGTACGCGCCGGTCCATCCAGAGGGCGGCGAGTGGACGGCAGACCTCGCCCGGCAGGCGGGCGAGACGCTGATCGACACCCTGGAGCAGTACGCGCCCAACATTCGGCGCGTGATCCGCGACTGGGTCTGCTTCACGCCGGCCGACATCGAGCGTCGCGTGGGGCTGACCGACGGGAACATCCGCCACATCGACCAGATCGCGGGCCAGCTCTTCGACCAGCGGCCGCTCCCCGGCTGGAGCGACTACCGCACGCCGATCCGCAACCTCTACCTCTGCGGCGCCGGCACGCACCCCGGCGGCGAGGTGACCGGCGCGCCGGGCCACAACGCCGCGCACGTCGCCCTGCGCGACCTGGCGTCAGCGGCGCGGCTGGACTGACCGCGGGGAGAAATCAAAATCCCATGTCCTTACCGCCCTACGATGCCATCGCGGAGTGGTACGACCGCATTCTTCGCGAGAATCCCATCTATGAGGTCGTGCTCGGCAACCTGCTGGATCTGGCGGGCGAGGTGGCCGGTCAGGCGATCTGCGACCTGGCCTGCGGGCAGGGTTTCGTGACGCGCGAGCTGGCGCGTCGGGGCGCCGTCACCACCGGAGTCGACATCTCCACCAAGCTGCTCGCGCTGGCGCGCGGATATGAGGCAAGCGAGCCGCTCGGCATCCGTTATGTCGAGGACGATGCCCAGACGCTGGCCAAGCTGCCCGATGCGGCCTTCGACGGCGTGACCTGCTCGATGGCGCTGATGAACATCCCCGATCTGGCGGCCTGCTTCCGCGCGGCGCGGCGCGTGCTGCGGCCCGTCGGCTGGTTCGTCTGGTGCATCACCCACCCCTGCTTTCAGGCGCCCCACGCCAGTTGGCTGGAGCTGCCGGACGGCCGCGTCGCGCGGCTGGTGACGGACTACCTGGACGAGCGCGAGTGGCGCTCGGACAACCCAGCGGGTATGCGCGGCAGGATCGCCGAGGCGCACCGCACCCTCAGCACCTACCTGAACACCCTG
>DASSHC010000490.1:0-7519 GCA_035693105.1 Thermomicrobiaceae bacterium
CGGTGCACGAGTTCATCAACGCCGGGGAGGAGGCGACCGGCTATCGCGGCCTCTTCGCCCGCCCCGCCGCCGTCCTGGTCGACGGTGAGGGTATCCGCCACGGGGGCGACTACCCCTTCCTGCAGGGCTCGGCGGTCGGCGTGCCGCGCGGAGAAGGATAGTCCCGAGCGAGACAGGCGGAACGATGCGCGCCGGCGACATGGAAGGACGGGCCAGTCGTGGAGCAGGTGGCTCGGCACGGGCAGATCGTCATCTTGAACGGCGCGCCCCGGTCGGGGAAGTCGAGCATCGTCGCGGCGATTCAGGCAACGTTCGAGGGCGTTTGGATGAACCTTGGGGTGGATGTCTTCAACCAGGACGTCACACCCCCTCGGTACCGTCCCGGCATCGGCCTACGCCCCGGCGGCGAGCGTCCAGACCTCGAGCCGCTCGTTCCCGTGTTCTACGCAGCGCTCTATGACTCCATCGCCGCGCACAGTCGCCTGGGGCTCAATGTGGTGGCCGACGTGGGGCACCACGACTCCTATAGCCGGCCACGCCACATCCTGGCCGACTGTGCGCGGCGATTGGCTGGTCTGCCAGTGCTTTTCGTCGGCGTCACCTGTCCGATCGACGTCATCATGCAGCGTCGCAATGCCGGCCAGGCCGGGCGGGAAGGCGCCTACCTCACCGGCACCACGACAGACCCGATCCCACCCCCGGTCCGCCGCTGGCAGCGCGAGGTTCACCGGCCCGGTATCTACGACCTGACCGTCGATACTTCGATTACGACGCCGGCCGAATGTGCCGCCGCGATCTGGGAGCGTCTCCAAGACGGGCGGGCGACGATTGCATGTGCCACTCTAGCCCACGAGCCAGAGGCGTGATGCACGCTATCGCGGCTTCACGGCTGGGCGCCTGGCTGCTGGCGCGCACGGTCCACCACCTCGACCGGCGCCTGCTGGGCCGCTGGCACGGCCGCTGGGCCACCTCCACGCTTGCCGGCCTGCCCACCGTGCTGCTGACGACGACGGGGGCGCGGACGGGGCGGCCGCGCAGCGTGCCGCTGGTCGGCATCCCCGACGGCGAGCGCATCATCCTGGTCGCCTCGCGCTTCGGCGGCGCCCACCACCCCGCCTGGTACCACAACCTGAAGGCGCGGCCGGAGTGCCTGATCACGCTGGACGGCCAGACCGGCGCCTACCGCGCTCGTGAAGCCACGAGGACGGAGCGCGAGCAGGCCTGGCGCCTGGCGACCGCCTGCTATCCCGGTTACGCCGCCTACCAGGCGCGGTCCGCTGGACGACTCATCCCGGTGATGATCCTGACACCCGCGAGCGCGGGCGCTGGCTAACGCGCTTGCCGCGTCAGTCCAGCTTCGGTTCCGGCAGATCCGGCCGCGCCGCGACCGTCATCCGCTCGCTGGTGGTCAGCCCGGCCTGCGTGACGATGTACCGCGCCTCGACTGGATCGTGATCGGCCAGCGTGAGCGGCTCGATCAAGCCGTTGGCACGGAGCACGACGATGGCGTTCAGATCGTTCGTCTGCACGGGTGGCTCATCGGTGGCGAATTGAATCGTGGTTCGCTGCTGGCGGACGGATAGCCGGAACCAGAGCTGCTCCTCGGTCAGGCCCTGCTCGGCGCCCCGCAGGTGCGCCTGCGCCAGCTCACCGAGTAGCCGTGTGGCGTTTTGACTCAGCCCAATAGTCATCGATCGTTCCTCTCGTGACGGTGTCGCCAGGTGTCGCTGCCGCGTTCGATGGTTGACTGGTGGGCAGGATCGCGGTTCGCGGCGTCGTTCGGAGCAACAATCCGCGTGGTCGCGCGTTCGCCAGCCGGCGGCACAGGCCAGCGGGTCAATCCCGACCGGTCGATGCTCGGCCCAGTCCATCATCAGCTATGCGCGCCCCGTCGCGCGCCATGTCGGGTACGGTCTCCTCGAGTTCCTCCCGTAGCGCGGACAGCGTGCCCATGTCGGCCCACTGTGTCAAGGGGTGGGACTCGGCCCAACGCAGCAGCGCGTCGACCGATCGGGTCAGAATATCAAGACGTTCGGCGGAAGCTGGCTCCATGGACGTCATCCTTACTACGAGGCCGATTCCGAGGAATCAAAGCAATCGCGCGCCACCCGGCCCCCGTCGCGACTCAGGCGTCGGAGTCCGCATAGTGGTGTATGGCCCACAACAATTTCTCGGCGTCCTCGCCGTAGAGTTCGGTCACGCGATCGGGATGCCCGAAGAGCAGCCGGACCACCGTCACCATCCGCTCACCCCGGCGGACTTCGTCGCGCCGCACCTCGGTCACCAGTTCCAGGTTGACGATGCTGTCGTGGAGCTGGATGAACTGTGCCATCCGTCTGCTCTCCTTTCTCACGATGCGCCATGCCCCACTGGGCTCCGCCGGGTTTGCCTGGCGGAGCGGCCGTGTCACGGCCGGCGCACCGGGGACGGCATGTGGCGACGGTGCCGCGCTCCCCGCGAGTAGGTCGACAAGAGCGTTGCATGCGACGGGAGCCGCAGCACGCGTAGCAGCGGTGACGCGGCTGGTAGCATCCGATCCTGAATGTGGAGGAGGTCGCCGAAAGACGAAGGTAAGCGGCGCGCGGTCTCCGGCCCCTTCCGGTCGCCGGCTGAAGCCAGTTCTCGGGCACCACGGTGCGAGCGAGGGGCGTGTTCCCGGTCAGGCATATCGGTGATCCTTTCTCGGTTCCCCTCCGTCTATCTGAATCTGACGATGAGGCCGGCATCTGGGCGACGAGGACAGCGGAATCGTTCGAAGCGCTGCCGCGATCGCACGGCATCAACCTGCCGCGGCCGCCGGCGATCCCGATGAACGCCAGGGCCGGCAACCCGATATGCGAAGAGATGCAGAGCGATCGGCCGAACCGAGGAGGAGAAAGCCCGGGTGTTCGACGCCCGGTCAGGAGCTCCGGTTTCCTACACGACAATCATACACCACGAGGCAAGCGTGACCATCGTAATGCCGCCTGTGACGTTCAAGATGCACGAGAGGGAAACCATTCGATGCCGCATTGCCGTCTCCTGGCGCGGAAGGCGAGGATCCTCTGGCTCGCCGATCCGCATCGCGTCGCAGTCATCACCGGCTGCCGTATCCGTCGATCGGCAGTGCCGGCGACGGCCGCGTTCAGTTCGCGCGGCGAGGACGCCGGCAGCAGCCTGACCCCCTGGCGTTGCCGAACCTCCCAGGCCCGGATTGCCGCGCGGCCCACGTACAATTTTGTCCCGCCAGTCATCGTCACGTGTGGTATACTCGGATAACGCGAGCAACATTTTCCGGCTTGTCGGCCGATGGGCGCTCGCGCCTCAGCCTCGGGGAGCCGCCGCCTCGGATATCGTCGGAGCTACGGCGCTGAAACCTCCCGCATCCTATTGAGGCAGAGAGGGTATCCGCATCAACAGCAACACCAGACGAGACCCCGATTTCCGGCGGCTAGTCCACGCAGCGGCGCGACTTTGCACCGTCCGGTCAGCCGCCGGCCCATCCGATACGCAAAGGATCACGCTATGACAGCTCTTACCTCGCGCCTCCACCGCAACCTGGATGACAGTTCGGACACGGCTCCCCAGGAGGCCGGAGCGACGATCGGGACGCTGGCCGGGTGGCAGGGGGAGAGCGCCTGCTGCTTCGGCGGCGGCCGTTTCGGCGCCGCCACGATCGGCCAGGTCATCACCGCACCCGAGGGCGTAACCGCCCTGCGCCGCTTCTCCTTCGTGCTGAAGCTGCCCGCCAGTCTGGCCTTCCGAGGTGAGGTATACGGCTGGGATGGGCACACGGCTTCCGGATCCGCGCTCTTCGAGAGTCCCTCCACGATGACCAGCGGCGAGAACGACTTCCAAGAGATCACCTTCGTCACGCCGGACGCCAGCGTGGTCGCCGGCCAGCACTATGTCCTGTTCATCACCACCGCCGGGCTTGCGGACGTGGACGGGCAAGCCGGCGCTTTCGGCCTCGGCCCGGCGCCTGATGGGGAGGGCTTCGTGTACCGCAATGATCGCGGCGACGCGCGTTCATGGACAACGACGCCCTGGCAGCCCGGCCACGCGGACCTGGCGTTCGAGGCGCGCTTCAGTTCGTGAGTCTGATACCGCCAGGCCGCCGCGATCAGCCAATACCGGCGGTCGCCGCGGCCAACTGCGCCCGGACATCCGCCGGGCTCGTGCGGCCAACCGCCTCATCGATCGGGAGCCAGGCGAATCGGTCGTGTTCCGGCGAGAGGCGGATCTCGGCGTCGCGGGGCGCCTCGGCCAGGTAGACGGCCCAGTCACCGGGGCCACCGGCTGGCCGCAGCGGCAGCCTCAGGCCGGTCTCCTCGCGCAGCTCGCGCGCCGCGCAGACCGCGATCGACTCGCCGGGGTAGCGAGCGCCGGAGGGCGGCCCCCAGGCCCAATCGCCCTCGAAGTCGGGACCCAGCTGCGCCCGGTGGAGCACGAGGAGCTCCGGGCCGCGCTCGCCGTGCCGGCAGACGACGACCGCCGCGCCAAAGGGCGCCTCGCGGCTGACCGGCTCCCCGTCCCAGGTGCGCTCTACCATGCTGTCCTCACGTCCCCCACGATGCTGGACCGCTTCTGTTCGCTTCATCTCGGCCCGGTGGCTGCTGCCGAATTTCGATCCCGACGTTCGGAAACCGAGCGTCGAGCGTGTAGACGACGCTGTCTGAGCCAGCAGAGCGAGCGACGGACCAAAGCATCGCGTCCGCAAACGCGACTCGTCCGGATGGACGGCACATCAGCAGCGCCTGGATGATGACATCCTGATCGAGCCCCCACACCGTGATGTTTGCTTTTCGCACGAGATGGATGAGGCTATCCACGACGGTCTCGCGGGGAACGTCGTATAGCCGGCGGAGGACGTAAGCTACCTCCGCTAGGACGCCAGCAGTGAGGACGATGTCGTCCTCGCCATTCAATATTCGGCTAGCGATTGTCGCGAGGTGCTCTGGCTCGCCGGTGAGGTAGCGGACGACGACATTGGTATCGACGAACGCGGTCATACCGTGTGATCGCCGCTCGACTGCTGCCCACCCTCTTCATCGCCGGCCATCTCCTCCCGCGCCCGCTCAAGCCAGGCTGCTTCCCGTGCCGCGCGCAGATCTGCCTCAGTGGGGAAGTGGTGCTTGATATACGGCGCGAGGATTCCGGCTAATGACTCGTTGTGCTCAGGTGGTATGAAGAAGATCTCGACGTGATCACCCACGAGCTGTTGGATGGCCAACCATCCGGGCTCGACCCCCAGCCGTTCCCGGATCCCCTTCTCGATGACGACTTGACCCTTGGGGCCGACACGGTGCGCCAAATTCTCACCTCCACACTCGGGTTGTACCATAGTGTATCAAGTGAGACCGCCGCCGCGCAGTTCGACCCGCCCGCCTACTCGTCGTTGAGGGAGACGGCGCGGTTATCGCTGGGGAAGTCGCGGCGCCGGCGACCGAGCGGCGGCAGCGGGCCGGTGCCCGTACCCGTGCCTGTACCCGTGCCCATGCCGGTCGACTGCGGCCGGTCGAACATCTCCAGCAGCAGCAGGCCCTCCAGCTCGACGAACTCGTACATGCGCATCATCTGCTGCAATTCCGGATCGCTGTGGCGGTAGAGTCCGTCGATCAGGCCGTGCGCCACCACCGGCTCGAACATCTTCGAGAACTTGTTGTTCTGAATCGCGATGAAGAGCTTGTACAGGTCGACCAGCTCCGTCGGCGTAATCGCCGTGTTCTGGTCGCTGATGATGATCTTGCCGGCGGCCATGCGCACCTTGAGCCGGTTCTCAATCGCGAAGCGGTTGAGCTGGTTCTCGAACTCCAGCGCCACGCGCGCGTGGTCGTAGAGGCAGAGCTTCATATAGATCGACTCGACCGCGCGATTGAACAGCTCGATGACCTTGTGCTTGTTGGGCGGCACGGCCTCGATGTAGCCAGCCCGCACCAGATGGAAGAGCGCGCGGGCGGTCTGGAACTGGGTCAGGCCCGCCTCGCGAGCGATCGCTACCACGTCGCGCTGGCCGTCGACCAGGGCGAAGACGAGACGTAGCTCGAAGGGCGGCGGGCCGATCGGCTGGCGCCGGCGAGAGCGGAAGATCATGTAGACCGAGGGCACCACCGGGCTGACCTCGATCCACTCGTCGACCCGGCGCGTCCCCTCGATGATGATCTGCATGCTGTCGACATCGACCGCCACCCCGCCCTCGCGGACCACCTCCTCGGCGTTGAAGGTGAAGACGCAGTTGCGCCAGAGGAAGAGGGTGTAGATCGAGATCTCCAGCAATTGCTCCTGGCAGCGGCGCAGATCCGCCTCGTCTACCGTGCCGGCCTCGAGCAGGTGGCGCAGCACCGCGTCCTCGCTGCGGATTCCGTTGGCGTAGAGGCCCTCCACTTGCTCGCGGCTCACCTTCCCCAGCCGCAGCAGCAGCTCGGTCAGTGACGGCAGCCGGCTGCCGGCCGCGACGTAGCTGATGCGGCCCTCCTCGAAGGTCACGGTGCGCGAGTTCCAACCCTGGATCAGCGTCACCGTCCCGGTCTTGCGCGTGAAGCTGAGCATCTGGAGAAGGTCGGAGATGCTGAAGGCGGCCAGGCGGCCTTGCAGATCGATATCCGACTCCAACTCGCGCGTCTTCGTCATCGCCCCGTTCCCTCCCCGCTCCTAGCTGCCCGGCAGCGCGACGTTGACCTCGGCCGTGGCCTCGTTGCCCGCCAGATCACGCGCCTTGACCGTCAGCATAGCCCGCGGCTGTGCGTAGTCCCGCGCATCCCAAACGCCGATGTAGGCCTGCTGTGACGGGACATAGAGCAGGCTCTCGATCGCTTTGCCGTCGACCCAGAGCGAGACATCGGTCACGCCGACGGTATCGCTCGCCACGACACGCACGGTCGGGGTGCGGCGCCCCAGCGTGCCGGCGGCGGGCGACTGGACGGCGATGCTCGGCGCCTGGGTGTCCAAGCCGAGCGCGGTCCAGACCAAGCGGGCGATGGCGGCGTGCCCGGCGTTGTTCGGATGGATGTCGTTGGGGTACCAGGTCCAGCGGCTGATCTGGCCACGGAAGGCCGGCTCCAGATCGGCGACCCTCATCCCCTGCGCCTGCGCCGCCGCGCGGATCACCTCGTTGAACTGGTGCAGCCACCAGGCGTCCGAGCCCTGCTGGTTCGGGTTGCCCTCGCTCAGGTCGTAGTAGGTCGTCACCACGACGGCCGGTTTGAGATCGCCCAGCGCGGCGCGGATGGCGGCCAGCGCCTGGGGATAGCTCGTTTTGAACTGGTCGAGGCCGGCCTGCCGCTCGGCGGTACTCTGGCTCTGCAACGCCAGCACGTCGTTGCCCCCCAGCGTGATGGTCACCGCGCGCAGCTCGGCGCCGCTCGCCGTGAGCTGCGCCAGCTCCTGCTGGAAGCGCTGCAACTGCCCGTGCATGAAGCTCGCGGTCGTCTCCCCGGGCACCGCCAGATTCACGAGCTGCGTGCTCGGCATCAGGTTGTCGACCAACGCCGGATAGCCGCGCTCGCGCGGCAGGCTGGTCACCAGCCCGGCGGCGATCGAG
>DASSHC010000491.1:0-4374 GCA_035693105.1 Thermomicrobiaceae bacterium
CCTGGGTCAGAGCGCGCTGACCTACCGCGACAAGCGCCTGGCGGGCTGGGACGGCGCGGCGCTGGTCGAGGTGATCGAGCACCTGGAGCCGTCGCGGCTGCCGGCCTTCGAGCGCGCCCTCTTCGAGCAGGCGCGGCCGCGCGTGGTGCTCCTGACCACGCCCAACGCCGAGTACAACGCGCGCTTCGCCGGCCTGCCCGCCGGGCACCTGCGCCACCGCGACCACCGCTTCGAGTGGACGCGCGCCGAGTTCGAAGCCTGGGCCGAGCGTGTGGCGGACACGTTCGGTTACAGCGCACGCATCGCGCCGGTTGGCCCTGAGGATCCCGAGCTGGGCGCGCCCAGCCAGCTCGCCGTCATCATCAGAGCGTAGAAGGCCGGTCGAGGAGCGAGCTGCCATTCGATATGGCAGAGAGATCCTTCGGCTGCGGCCTCAGGATGACAGGGAAGAGAGCGCCGCCTCCCCTGTCATTCTGAGCCGCGGCGAAGAATCTCTCATCAGCTCCATGCGGCACGCGTTGAATGTATCGCTACCGAGAGGGTAGTACACGTGAGCACCATCACCATCCCCGAGCTGTCGCTGGTCGTCCTGATCGGCCCCTCCGGCGCCGGCAAGTCGACCTTCGCCCGGCGGCACTTCCGCCCGACCGAGATCCTCTCGTCGGACGTCTGCCGAGGGCTGGTCGCCGACGACGAGAACGACCAGGCGGCGACCGGGCCAGCCTTCGAGGTGCTCCACTTCATCGCCGCCAAGCGCCTGGAGGGGCGCCGCCTGGTGGTGGTCGACGCCACCAACGTGCAGCCGGCGGCGCGCCAGCCGCTGCTGGCGCTGGCGCGCGAGTACCACGTGCTGCCGGTGGCCATCGTGCTCGACCTGCCGGAGGCGCTCTGCCACGAGCGCAACCGCGACCGCCCCGACCGCACCTTCGGGCCGCACGTGGTGCGCCGGCAGGCGCAGGAGCTGCGCCGCTCGCTGCGCCACCTGCGCCGGGAGGGCTTTCGCTACGTCTACACGCTCTCGTCGCCCGAGGAAATCGCGGCGGCCGAGATCGAGCGCCAGCCGCTCTGGACCAACCGCGCCGCCGACCACGGCCCCTTCGACATCGTCGGCGACGTTCACGGCTGCTTCGACGAGCTGACCGAGCTGCTCGACACGCTCGGCTATCAGCCGTGCGAGGCCGACGGCGTCGCGACGCGCCGCCACCCGGCCGGGCGCAAGGCGGTCTTCCTCGGCGACCTGATCGACCGCGGTCCGGCGACGCCAGCGGTGCTGCGGCTGGTGATGGGCATGGTCGCGGCCGGCGACGCCCTCTGCCTGCCCGGCAACCACGATGTGAAGCTGGTGCGCAAGCTGAAGGGGCGCGACGTCAGGCTGACGTACGGGCTGGCCGAGACCGTGGCCCAGCTTGAGGCGGAGCCGGCCGAGTTCCGCGACGAGGTCTGCCGCTTCCTCGACGGCCTGGTCAGCCACTATCTCCTCGACGGCGGCAAGCTGGTGGTGGCGCACGCCGGGCTGACCGAGGAGCTGCAGGGCCGCGCCTCGGGGCGGGTGCGCGACTTCGCCCTCTACGGCGAGACGACCGGCGAGACCGACGAGTTCGGCCTGCCGGTGCGGGTCAACTGGGCCGCGGGCTACCGCGGCCGGGCGCTGGTGGTCTACGGCCACACGCCGGTGCCGGAGCCGGCCTGGCTCAACGAGACGGTCAACATCGACACCGGCTGCGCCTTCGGCGGCAGCCTGACCGCGCTGCGCTACCCCGAGCGCGAGCTGGTCTCGGTGCCGGCGCGGCGGGTCTACGCCGAGCCGGTCCGGCCGCTGCGGCCCGAGCCCGCTGCGGCTGCCGCGAGCGCCCGCCCGCCCGACCTGCTCGACCTGGAGGACGTTAGTGGCAAGCGCATCCTGACGACGCGCCTGCAGGGCAGCGTCACCATTCAGGCGGAGAACGCCGCGGCGGCGCTGGAGGTGATGTCGCGCTTCGCCGTCGACCCCCGCTGGCTGATCTACCTGCCGCCGACGATGTCGCCCAGCGAGACCTCGCGCCGGCCGGAGCTGCTGGAGCACCCGGAGGAAGCCTTCGCCTACTACCGGCAGCAGGGCGTCGAGCGGGTCATCGTCGAGGAGAAACACATGGGCTCGCGGGCCGTGCTGATCGCCTGCCGCGACGAGGCGGCGGCGCGGCGCTTCGTGCCCGAAGGCGAGGCGCTTGGCGCCTGCTACACGCGCACCGGGCGGCGCTTCTTCCAGGACGCCGCGCTGGAGGCGGCCTTCTTCCGGCGCGTGCGCGCCGCGCTGACTGCCGCCGGGTTCTGGGAGCGCTTCGCCACCGGCTGGGTCGCGCTCGACTGCGAGCTGTTGCCCTGGTCGCTCAAGGCGCGGGAGCTAATCGAGCGGCAGTACGCCCCGGTCGGCGCGGCGGCCGAGGCGGGGATGGCGGCCGCGCTGGCCGCGCTGGGCGACGCCGCCGGGCGCGGGCTGGGGGTTCAGCCGCTGCTGGAGCGCTTCCAGGCGCGGGCCGAGGCGGCGCGGCGCTACGGCGAGGTCTACCGGCGCTACGAGTGGCCGGTGAGCGGCCTCGCCGACCTGCGGCTGGCGCCCTTTCACATCCTGGCGACCGAGGGTGCGGCGCACATCGACCGGGACCATCGCTGGCACATGGAGACGCTGGCGGAGTTCTGTCGGGCGGACGACGGGCTGCTCCTGGCCACGCCCTGGCGCGATGTCGAGCTAGCGGACGACGCCAGCCGGGCGGCGGCCGTCGCCTGGTGGGAGAAGCTGACCGGGCGCGGCGGCGAGGGGATGGTGGTCAAGCCCCTGGCCTTCGCCCCGAAGGGCGAGCACGGGCTGATCCAGCCGGCGATCAAGTGCCGCGGGCGTGAGTACCTGCGCATCATCTACGGGCTGGAGTACACCCTGCCGGATCAGTTGGAGCGGCTGCGGGCGCGCCGGCTGGGGCACAAGCGCTCGCTGGCGCTGCGCGAGTTCGCGCTGGGGATCGAGGCGCTGGAGCGCTTCACGCGCGGCGAGCCGCTCTACCGCGTGCACGAGTGCGTCTTCGGCGTGCTGGCGCTGGAGAGCGAGCCGGTCGACCCGCGGCTGTGACGCTCCCCCCCCACCCCTGTCATCCTGAGGCCGCAGCCGAAGGATCTCCCCTGCCTTGCAGCGCGACACATGCTCCACGCTCAGGAGAGATCCTTCGCTGCGGCTCAGGATGACAAAGTCGTGAACCGCAGCGCCAGGTGGGCGATGGGGCACTCGAAGCAGCGGAGCTGGGCGCAGCCGCTGCGGCGCAGGTGGAGCAGCCCCTGCTCGGCGCGGGCCGTGCGCACCGGGACGCGGGTCGGGCCGCAGATCTGCTCGGCCGTGCGGCGCACCTCGCTGTTGCCGCTGCCGGCGCGCAGGCCGCGCCAGAGCGCCTGCGCCCGCTCCAGCAAGCCCTCGCGCCCAGCGGCTTCGCCGTAGGCCAGCGCGAAGGGTACGACCACGTTGACGATGATCTCGTGGGCGTGGGCCGCGCCGAGGTAGGGGTTGTCGCCGGTCAGCCAGCCCAGCAGCGCGCTCTCCGCCGCCGCCGACTCGACATAACGCACAACGTCGGGTACCAGCCCGTCGCCGGGGCGGGCGAGGAGCGTGGCCAGCGCCAGCAGGCGGCGCAGCGGGTGGGCGGCGGGGCGCACGCGCGCCAGCGTCCAGCTCGTCGGGCTGAGGTGCAGCTCGCGCCAGGGCGCGCCCAGCTCGCCCCAGGCGGCTTCGATCACCTCCCAGGTCTCCGGCGCCAGCCCGCCCAGCTCGCGCTCACGCGGCGAGAGGGGCAGGAAGCCGCCTACGCCGAGCAGGAGCGCGGCGGCGCGGCCGAAGCGCTCGGGGGTGGCGCGGCCGTCGAGCCGGGCGTCGAGGTGGTCGAAGGGGAGGGCGGCGGCCAGCGCCTGCATCGGCGCGCGGTTGCGCGTGTAGCCGAGTGCGTCGAGCAGGAGCGCGTAGAGCACCTGGGCCGGCGGCTCCTGCGCCAGCCGCGCCGCCACCGCCTCGGTCTTGGCCGCCATGCGCCGGTCGCCGGCCTCCTCCCAGAGCGCCACCAGCGCGCCCGGGTCGGACGCGGCCACCCCCGGCGCGCAGTGGGCGAAGCCGATCGCGCCTAAAGGGCGCAGTCCGGCCTCAAGGGGGAAGGCGTCCAGCGGACCCGGCAGCGCGCCGCGCAGGCAGAGCGCCGGCACGGCGGCGCCGTCCTGGCGGCGCGCCGGCTCGCCCAGGTCGTCGTCGAGCACGACGTGCAGGATGGTCGTGTTGTAGGCCGGGTCGAGCTGGTGGCCGTGGCGCGCCCAGTCCGAGGCGCGGCGGTGGACCTCGACGTCGCCGCCGACGAGCGCCCCGGCGAG
>DASSHC010000492.1:0-2187 GCA_035693105.1 Thermomicrobiaceae bacterium
GCCGGATGCGGATGAGAGCCGCAGCTCGAGCCGGGCCAGCTGCTCGCGTAGCTCCCGCACCTCCTGCTCGGCCGCCGCGCGGGATGCGAGCTCCGCGCGGAGCGCCGCGATCTCCCCGTGTAGCTCCTCGAAGCGCGGGTCCTGCAACTGCGGGTTGCCCGCGGCCGCGCCGGCGACGACAGGTCCGGTCGTGGCCGCGGGCGCCTGGTGGTGCGGGACTTTGAAGTGCCGGTCCACCACGGTCTGAAGACCGTTCTTCACGGGCGTGAGGGCCGTGGCGACGGCGACGGTGGCGACCAGGCCCGCGCCAAAGGAACTCGCACCCGTGAACTGGGGAAAGAGGTGTTGAATCAGGCTCACCAGCCCCGAGTAGAGGCCGGTCAGGAGCCCCGTGAGCGGCACGTAGACGAGGGTGCGATTGATGATGAGGTCGATATCCCACAGATGGTAGCGGAGGATCGCGATGCCGAACGAGGCCGGAATGCAGAGCAGACAAGCCGTGGTGACCGCGGATTCGATCATGTAGGCGAGCGTTCCCGGGTGAAAGATCGAGAAGAAGACGCACAGTCTGTCGACTATGAAACCGCAACCCGCGATGGCGAATCCGACCGCCACCAGCCGTGTCTGCCGACGTTGCACGTCATCCGAGATGTGGTGATAGCGATAGTTCTGCGCCGACGCGCTGATCGCCAGCACGGTGGCCACCAAGCTCAGGTTGAATATCGACCACCAGGAGTCCGGGACCCGCACGAACCAAAACAGTGTCAACGGTGCCAGCCATCGACTCCAGCGGGGCCGGAACCGGAAGTCGGGGAACAGGAGGAGTAAGAGGACGACCGTCTCGAAGCTGAACCAATTCACAAGAAAATTCAGCCAGTACTGGAGACCGGACGGGCTCCCAACGATGGCGGTCCGACCGAGCACCGCGACAGAATCAATGGAGGCCGCGCCAAGTGTGACCAGGAGCGCCGCGACGAAGAGCGCCATCGGCTCGTTGGAGCGACGCAGACCGATGACCATCCCCACGGCGAAGCAGGCGAGCGCGAAGGTCAGCGCGAGCGCCAGCATATACGCGGCATACGCATTGACGCTTATCCCAAGATGCGCAAGATTTGCCAGCGCCTGGTTATGCTTACTGAGGTGATACTGATCCAGCGCCAGGAGGCGGCTGTAAACGGTGGGCAGTTCAATGAGGAACAGCGTCATCGACAGCGCGGCGACGACGAGCCAGCCGAGTCGCGCGGCGACGACGATGTAGCGGCGGTCGGGCCAGGCGAGCCGCGGCGTTCGTTGCTTGGCGGGGTCCGGCAACAGTGGTTCCGGCGCGGCGCTCGTCATGGCTATCGATCCCATCCCCGATGAGCGACCAGCAGGCAGACGGCGCGAGACTCGCGCAACCGGCATCATTCTGCGTAGCTCTCGCGTACCATTCCGGGCCGTGTTCGCGAGAGTATAGCATCCAGCTGTGATCGTGGCAAATCCTGGAGTGCGAGGCCAACGCGACGACGAGCGCGTCAAGGTCCGCAAGCGCACCGCCGCGTCGTAGCCCGGGCGGCGCTCCGACAAGCAGCGGCGCTTGTGAAGACGGATCCCTCGACTGCGCTCGGGATGACAGGGTTAAGGAGAGGCGGACGAGGAGGACATGCCTCGTCCGGTAGGCCACACCCCCACCCCTGTCATCCTGAGCTTGTCGAAGGATCCGTCCTCACCCGGCACAAGTCCTTCTCTGAAGCCACCCTACCCCGCGAACCGCTCCAGCCCGAATGGCGCCAGGTCGGCCGCGACCGGCTCGTCCAGCAGCAGGTCGGCCACGGCGGCGCCGGAGTACGGGCCGAGCTGCAGGCCGTTGGCGCCGTGCCCCGTGGCAAGGTAGACGTTGTCCAACCCGGGCGCCCGGCCGAGGATCGGCAACTGGTCCGGGCTGGCCGGGCGGAAGCCGATGCGCACCTCGGCCAGCGTGGCCGGCGCCAGGCCAGGCGCGACCCGCAGCGCCTCGCTCAGCGCCTCGTGTACCCCGCCCGCCGTCATGCGGTAGTCGTAGCCCGCCTCCGACTCGCGCGTGGCCCCGGCCACCACGCGGTGCGCGGGGAAGGTCAGCAGGTAGTGCGCGTGGAAGCCCATCACGATCGGCCAGCGGCTGGTGTCGGCTTCCATCTCCAGGTGCAGGATCTGCCCGCGCTGGGGGAA
>DASSHC010000493.1:0-4587 GCA_035693105.1 Thermomicrobiaceae bacterium
GGCAGGAAAATGCGGCCGACGGCGCCGCGTGAGGATCGGGTGAGACGCTATTTTCACCGTAGCGTCGTCGAGGGATCCGTCCTCACCCGGCACCCCATGTCTTCGCCCGCCGCAATTCCCAAAAGCATTGACAGTCAATACAATCACCGGAGTATACTATCAAGAGTGCCCCGCGAAACGCGGGCACGGGCTTGGCGAGATCACGGCCAGGAGCCGAGAAAGCAGGCGACGGTTGGCCAGTCGAGGTGGAATGGGCGGCGGTGGTATGGCAGGCATGGGCGCGGTCTGGAACCAGCACCGCTCGCTGAGGTATCTCCAAGAGGGCGGCGCGATCAACGTGCGGCGCACCGCCCGCAACGTCTGGAGTTCGCTGCGCGCCTTCCGCCGCCAGCTCCTGCTGGGCACGCTGCTGATGATCCTCGGCATCGGCCTCGGCCTGATCCCGCCGCTGCTGATCCGCGCCATCATCGACCAGGCGATTCCCCAGCACAACCTGCGCCTGGCGCTGCTGCTCGGCAGCGGGCTGCTGCTGGTGCCGGCCGGGGCGGCGGTGCTCAGCCTGGGGCAGAACTACGTCGCGGCCATCGTAGCCCAGGGCCTGATCGCCGACCTGCGCAGCCGGCTCTACCGCCACACTCAGGGCATGGGCCTCGATTTCTTCACCTGGACGCGCGGCGGCGAGATCCACACCCGCTTCCTGAATGACCTCGGCAGCCTGCAAAATGTCCTGACCCAGTCCTTCCTCGGTATGGCGGCCAACCTCCTGACCGTCATCTTCACGCTGGCGGTGATGGCCACCATCGACTGGCGCCTGACCCTGACCGCCGCGCTGGCGCTGCCCGCCTTCGCCCTGCCGGTGCTCCATTTCGGCCGTCGGCGCTACGACGCGGTGACGCGCGCCCAAGCCGCGCTCGGCGACCTCTCGGTGGTGCTGGAGGAGACGCTCAGCCTCTCGGGCGCGATGGTGGTCAAGAGCTTCGGTACCGAGGAGCGCGAGGCCAAGCGCTTCGACGTGGTCAACACCATCGTGCGCAAGGCGCAGGTTCAGCAGATGCTGGAGGGCCAGTGGCTGGCGATGGTGGTGCAGATCCTGGCCGCGCTCGGTCCGGCCGCGCTCTACACCTACGGCGCCTACCTCGTGATCCACGGCGAGCTGCAGCTCGGCACCATCGTGGCCTTCGCCACCTACCTGGCCCAGCTCTACAGCCCGGCATCCTCACTGGCCGGCGCCAATGCCACGCTTCTCGGCGGCCTGGCGCTCTTCGACCGCGTCTTCCAACTGCTCGAACTGCCGCACGCCGTGCCGGAGCCGTACGCGCCGGTGCCGCTCCCGGCGCAGCCGAGCGGCGGCATCGCCTTCGAGAACGTCAGCTTCGGCTATCCTGGCCGCGACCGGCCAGTCGAGGGAGAGTCGGAGAGTGAGGACGAGCGACGCCGCGAGGTGCTGCACGGCGTCTCCTTCGTGGCGCGCCCCGGCGAGCTGACCGCGCTGGTCGGCCCCAGCGGCGCGGGCAAGACGACCATCCTCTCGCTGGCCGCGCGCTTCTACGACCCGACCGGCGGCGTCATCCGGCTGGATGGCGTGCCGCTGCCGGACATCAGCCGCCAGGATCTGCGACAACACCTGGCCGTGGTGACGCAGGACGTTTTCCTCTTCCACGCCACCCTGCGCGAGAACGTCTGCTACGGCGCGCCCGAGGCCAGCGAGGACGAGATTCAGGCCGTGGTCGACGCGGCGCAACTGCGCGACGTGGTGGCGCGGTTGCCGGACGGGCTCGACACGATCATCGGCGAGCGCGGCTTCCGCCTCTCCGGCGGCGAGAAGCAGCGGGTGGCGATCGCCCGCGCGCTGCTGCGGCAGGCGCCCTACCTCTTGCTCGACGAGGCCACCAGCTCGCTCGACTCCCAGGCCGAGCGCGCCATCCAGGCCGCGCTGGAGCGCCTGTTCCAGGGGCGCACCGTCATCGCCATCGCCCACCGCCTCTCGACCGTGGTGCGCGCCGATCAGATCCTGGTCATCGAGCGCGGGGAGATCGTCGAGCGCGGCACCCATGCCGAGTTGCTGGCGCACTCCGGCCTCTACCAGCAGCTCTACGAGGCGCAGTTCAGCCCGGACGGAGCGGACGGCGCGGACGGCGCGGGGCAGGATGGTGAGGGGGAAGCAGCGTTGGCGGCGCCCGCGGTCGCGGCCTCAGCCGCCGGCTGAGCCGGTATTCTCGCCTGCCGCCAGGAAGTCGATCACGAGGGCGTCGAACGCCTCCGGCCGGTCCCACATCGGGTTGTGCCCGGCGCCGGGGAGCACCACCAGCCGCGCGCCCGGCAGCAGCGCGGCCAGCTCCTCGCCCAGCGAGACCGGCACCACCACGTCGCGCTCGCCCCAGATCAGGAGCGCCGGCTGCCGCAGGCGCGGCAGGTTGCGACGCGGGTCGCCCCGCAGCAGCGCGGTCCCCGCGGAGAGTATGGCGCGCGGGCCGGCGCGCAGCGCGTCGCGCGCTACCACCGGAGTGAAATCGAGCGGCGTGTAGCGCGCCTGGCGCAGCAGGTTGACGGCGTAGCGCAGCGGCCGCGAGCCCGGCGCGAAGATGGCCGCGTCGACCAGCACCAGGCGCGCGATCAGCTCCGGATACTCCGCCGCCAGATCGAGCGCGATCAGCCCGCCCAGCGAGTGCCCCACCAGCCCGGCGCCGTAGATCCCCAGCCCATCCAGCCAGCGCGCCAGCAGCCCGGCGGCATCGGCCAGCACGAAGCGCTGGCCCCGGCTGGCGCCGAAGCCGAGCAGATCGACGGCGTAGACGGTGAAGCGCTCGGCCAGCGGACCAACGTTGCGCGCCCACCAGCGCGACGAGCCGGCCAGCCCATGGATCAGCACCAGCGCCGGGCCCGAGCCGGCCACCCGGTAGCTCAGCCGCGCGCCGTCGAGTTCGACCACACGCTCCTCATCGATCACGCGTCGGGCCCCGTTACCGGCTCGTCGCTCCCTTGCACGGGGTAGCGCTCGGCCGTCACGCCGGGCATGGCAGGCTCCCCAGGAAGGCGCGCACCGCCGCGACCAGGGGCGCCGGCGCGTCGTAGTTGACGGCGTGCCCGGCGCCGGGCACCACCACCAACCGGCCGTCGGGGAGGAGCGTAGTGGCGCGCTCGGCCCACGCTTGTGGCACGATCGGATCTTCGCCGCCGCGCACGACCAGCGTCGGCGCCGCCAGCCCGGCCAGCCGCTCGGCCAGCGGGTAGCGCAGCGCGAACTGGAAGGTCTGCCAGATGCGCAGCGGACCCGCCGCCAGATAGTCGCGCAGGACGATCCAGTCCAGCGACAGCGGCTCATGGGGCCAGTCACGCAGCACGCGCCGAATCTCCGTCAGCGCGCTGCGCGCGGCGGGGTCGAAGGCTGGCCCGACCAGGATGGCCCGCGTCAGCCGTGCGGGATGCCGGTGGGCCAGTGCGGCGATCGCTTGACAGCCGACCGAGTTGCCCAGGAAGACGGCACGCTCCAGTCCGACCGCCGCCATCCAGGCCGCCAGCGCGTCGGCCTGACCGGCGATGTCGAGCGCACGGGGCGGGTGAATGCTCTTGCCGAACCCCGGCAGGTCGGGGGCGTAGACGCGGTAGTCGGGTGCCAGCCGCAGCGCGGTGGGCACCATGTAGCGGCTGGAGACCCCGAGACCGTGAACCAGCACCACGCTGGGCGCGCCGGGCGGTGCCTGGTCGAGGGCCACACGCGCGTACATCGGCAGCCCATCGACGATCGCCCAGAGGTCGTCCAGGTTGCCGGACCGGCGATTCCCGGTCTCGTTCACGCGGCTGCTCCGATCGCTCGCGGCCCCGGCGCACGGAACCTGCCAGTCATGGCTCCGGCGTTGCCTCCACTGGCTGGCGCGCCTCGTCGGCGCCGGGCGGGATGTCCGGGCCTGGCAGTTGGCGAGAGTGCTGGCCCGCGCGCCGCCCGAGCGTGGTCAGGAAGTGGACGACCGGCGAGTCGAGCCGCTCCAGCGCGGTCTCGCCGCGCACCAGCGCCGGCCCGGCGCCGCCCGCCTTGGGCAGCACGTAGGAGTCGACCAACCCGAAGATGTCGGCGGTCAGCCCCGGCGCCAGCCCCTTGAGCCGACTGACCAGGCTGAAGGGAAGCCCCAGCACACGCTCGGCCTCGCCGCGCCGGGCCGCCTGCACCACCTGGGCCGCCGCCCGCTCGGCGTCCATCGTCAGGAGCGGCACGCTGGAGGCGATGCTGAACCAGGCTGCTTCATATTTCTGCTGCCCACTGAAGAGCGCGTTGACATAGGAGCCGGTGCGCATCAACCCCGGCAGGATGGTGGTGACGCTGATGCCGTCGTCGGCCAGCTCGGCGCGCAGCCCCTCGGAGAAGCCAGCGGCGGCGAACTTGGCCGCGCTGTAGGGCAGCAGGTGCGGCACCGAGACCTTGCCGCCGATGGAGGTGACGGTGGCGACCCTGCCGTGCCGTCGTCGCCGCATCGACGGCAGCACGGCCCGTGTCAGGTGGAACGGGCCCCAGAACATCACCTTCATGGCCGCCTCGTAGTCGGCGTCCGACAACGTCTCCTCCGGCGCGACCTGGATGATGCCGGCGACGTT
>DASSHC010000494.1:0-5052 GCA_035693105.1 Thermomicrobiaceae bacterium
GGGCCGCTGGTCGCCTGCGCCGATCTGAACTTCGGCGCCTCAGCCGCCGCCACCCCGGCCCCGGCCAGCGTGCCGGCGAGCTGCCCCGTTACCCAGCCGCCGGCGACGCCCTTCGTGCCGCCCGCTCCCTATCCGGCTCAGCCGGGCGCCGGGCAATTCTGGTACGGCTCGTCCTCCCTCTGGGCCGTGCTTCCGGCGAGCGGCGTGCTGGACGTCGTGCCGCAGGACTCCGGCGCCTACGTCTCCAGGCTGCTCTATTTCCACCAGGACTACGACTGGCAGACCGAGCCGCAGCCACCGCTGAAGGTCAGCGGCCACCGGCTCGACGCGCCGGCCATGACGCTGGACGCGATCATCGGCAGCGGCTTCAGCGCCGAGCTGCACTCTTCCATGATCGCCAACCTGCGCTTCCCGGCGCCGGGCTGTTGGCAGATCGACGCCGACCACCTGGCGAGCAAGCTGACCGTGGTCGTCTGGGTGCCGTCCCCAGCCAACACGCCCAACCAGGTTCCCGAGACGGTGCTGCCGCTGCTGCTGCTGGGTCTGTGGCGCGTGCCGTGGGGCGGTTCGGTGGCGCACGACGAGGAGAGGACGTAGGGCAGGATGGATCCCTCGGCTACGCTCGGGATGACAGGGCTAAGGATGTGGCGGACGACGGCAATGTGTTGTCCGGATGGCCGCTCCTCTTACCCTGTCATCCCGAGCGCAGTCGAGGGATCCGTGCCTCACACTACACCACGCGTATTCGATAGCTACCCGTTCTCTGCTGCCTGGCGCAGCGCGGCGAGGAGCGTCTGGGGATCGTAGGAGCCCTCGTACTGGTAGCCGTTGATGTAGAAGGTGGGCGTGCCCTGCACACCGCTCTCGATGCCGGTCTCCTTGTCGTGCGCCACCTTATCCGCGTAGGTGTGCTCGCGCAGCGCGCGGCTGAAGCGCTGCTGGTCGAGTCCTAGCTGGGCGGCGTAGCGCTCGAGGTCGGGGATCGTCAGCGCCTGCTGGTGCTCGAAGAGCAGATCGTGCATCGGCCAGAACTTGCCCTGCGCGCCGGCCGCCTCGGCGGCTTCCGCCGCCTGCTCGGCGTAGGGGTGAATCTGGCTCAGCGGGAACTCGCGGAAGCAGAAGCGCAGTTGGTCGCCCATCAGCCGGCGCACCTCTTTGACGATCGGGTAGGCCTGGCCGCAGGAGGGGCACTCGAAGTCGCCGTACTCCACCAGCGTCACCGGCGCGTCCGCCGGCCCGAGCACGTGATCCTGCTGATTGACCGGCTCGACCAGCCGGTTGGCCGCACTCAAACTCATGGCTCGCGTCCTCTCAGAGTAGTTAGCATCCGATTAGCCCTTCATCTGAAGGTAAAAACCTGCTCGCAGAAGCCGGGCCGCGAGTCGCCGCGCTGCTTGACATCATCTTTGCCTGCTCCTACCATGCCGGCAGAGGGAAAAGTCAGTTCGCTGGGGCCGGCCGCGCCGCGGCCGTGCTCGGTGCGGAAGGGATTGGCGATGCTCAGGCGGATGGGGATGCCGCGCGCACGAACGCGGCTGTCCGGCTTGGCGCTGGCGTTGGTGCTCGTACTGGCGGGGATGCTCCTGCCGCTGGGCGCCGGCGCCGCGAATGGATCGGCGGGCCTGATCGGTCCGAAGCACTACTACCTGGCGCTCGGCGACTCGGTGGCCTTCGGCTACCAGCCGAATCTCGACTTCTCGCACGGCTATACGGCGCAGTGGTTTTCCGGCGATCTGGCCGCCAAGGGCAGCCAGGAGTACGTCAACTATGCCTGCAACGGCGAGACCAGCGTGACCTTCATCAACGGGGGCTGCGCGTACCAGTGGCTGCTGCACAACTACTATCCCGGCTCGCAGTTGAGCGCGGCGGTCGCATTCATCCGGGCGCATCCCGGCCAGGTCAGCCCGGTGACGCTCGATATCGGCGCCAATGACATGCTCGACGACATCAACGACGCCACCTGCACCATCGATCTCAACGCCTGGAATCAGGATCTGCAGGCGCTGGACCAAAATCTCACCGTGATCTTGCAGGCGCTGAGCGGCGCGCTCAGCGACGCCAACGGCAACCGCACCGGCGACCTGATCCTGATGAACTACTACAACCCCTACCAGAACGACTGCGCCGGCTCGAGCGTCGATAGCAATGCCTACACACAGCAGCTCAACGCGCTGATCGCGAGCCACGCCGCGGCGTACAACGTGCCCGTGGCCGACGTCTATAGCGCCTTTGGCTCCAGCGCGGCGGCGTCCAATCCGGCGCTCTGCAGCGACACCTGGATGTGCCGCAAGACGCACGACATTCATCCCTCGGGCGGCCGCTGGGGCGAGCCGGGGAATGGCTACGGCGTGATCGCCAAAGCGTTCAAGACGACGGCCGGCTATTGAGCGGCGGCACCGGCCCGCATTGATTGGGCGATGAGCGCCACCGGCACCGAGCCGTAGGAGAGGAAGCGGTCGTGGAAGGCGCGCAGGCTGAAGCCCGCGCGCCGCTCCAGCTCACGGCGCAGGCTCCAGATCTGGTCGGTGCCGAGCAGGTACATCAGCGCCGCGCCGGGGAACAGGGAGTTCTTGACCGCCTCGGCCTGGGCGGCGCCCTGGCTCATGCCGGCGCGCTCTTGATAGAAGCGCGCCGCATCCTCCAGCGTCAGGCGGCCGGTGTGCAGCCGCACGTCGACGATGGCTCGCGCCGCCATGCGCGCCCGGCCGTGCTCGACGCTCAGGCGCTGGAGTGGCGTGAGGAAACCGGTTTCGGCCATCAGCTCGGTGGCGTAGCAGGCCCAGCCCTCGGCCGGCGTGCCGCCGCAGAACATGGCGATGCGGGCGGCGCAGTCGACCGCCGCCACCCGGCCGATGCGCGATTCAGCCCGGTTGTAGGCGAACCAGTTCTGCACGTGATGCCCAAGCCCGCCGTGGTGAATCACGTGGTTGAGCGTGATGACGCCGTCGTTGGTCACGCGCAGGAGCTGCTCCTGTTGGGCTGGGTTGAGCCCATCCAGGGGCGCCACCAGGTAGTCCACCAGCGGTATCCGATCGAAAGGGGCCGGCGCACGGTAGAAGAGGAAATAGAGGTGCGGCGCGGCGGCGCGAGTCCAGACCGGGCGCGGCACGTAGCGCAGCGGGTAATCTGGCCAGCTCACCAACTCGTGCCGCAGCGCGTGCGTGCGGGCCGCCTGCCAGATCTCGGCGAAGCGCGGCAGGTACTCCGCGGCGCTGGGGTGGCTGTCTTCGAGCTGGGCCAGGGCCGCGTGCCAGTCGCGCGCGCCGAGCGCGGCCGCGCCCTCCCGAAGCGTCGCTTCGCTCTTCGCGAGCTGCTCGACCGCGTACGCCTCGATCGCCGTCGCATCGTGCTCCAGGACGTGCCCTTGCGTCAGGAGCAGATCGAGCGCCGCGGCGCCGGCCGCGAAGCCGTCCGGCTGCTGCAGGCGCGGTTCCGTCCGCAGGTGATGCTGGAACGCTTCGACCGCGGCCGCCGCCTCGTCCGCCGCCCGGCGCAGGCGCGCATCCGCGATCCCCTCCTCGGCCAGCAGCAGGTCGATGCCCTGGCGGAGGAATGCCAGCGCGCCCACGCACTCGTCGAGCGCGCGCTCGGTCCAGGCGGCCGGAGCGGCGCGCAACTGCTCTCGACCCTGTGCCAGCAGCGCCGGGATCGCCGCCAGCCGCGCCACAGCGGACTCGACCCGCTGGGCCAGTGGCGCGAAGGGGCGCAGGAAGAGGCTCAGCACGCCGAAGACCGCCTCACTGACATAGAGCGAAGGATTGCCGTGGCGGAAGTGCGCCGAGTCGACCTCCCAGCGCTGGATGCGCAGGAAGCCCTCGGCCAGCCGGCGGTCGAGCGCCTCGGTCTCGCTCAGCGGCTCCGGCGGCAGCGCCTCCAGCCGCGCCAGCAGCGTCTCCGTCGCGGCTCGCAGGTCGCCCAGACCGTGTTCGGAGTAGTCCGGCAGGCGCTGGTCGTGGTCGTGGACGCCGATGAAGGTGGCGTTGACCGGGCGCTGCCGGTAATACGCGGCGAAGAAGTCGTCGAGCCAGGCGGTGAGCGCGGGCGCCTCGGTCGCCATCTAGCGCTCCAGGGGCAGGTCGACCCAACGGCGCTGGTGGAAAGAGCGCTCGACCGCGTTGATCGCCTCCTGCACCCAGGCCCCGTCGTCGAAGTTGCCCTGATTGCGCGCGCCGCCGTCCTGAATCTCGTCGATGAAGTCCTTGATCAGGTTGGCGTAGAAGAGCGAGCGCCACGACTCGCGCGGGTGGCCCCCGGCCGGGTAGAAGCGCTGCGGGATCTCCAGCTCGCGGAACTCGACCGCGTCCTTGGTCGCCACCTTGATCGTCTCGGCCACGCCGTACTCCTCGACCAAGCGGCAGATGATCGCGCCCTCGCTGCCGTAGAGCCGCGCCTCGATGCCGGGGTAGTTGCCCACGGTGACGTAGCTGGTCTGGATCGAGCCGATGGCGCCGTTGCTGTACTCGGCCAGGTAGATGTCGCCGTCATCGATATTCATGCGCATCATCTGGCCGGTGGCGCGCACCACGCGCTCGGGCACAAAGTTCTTGAGCGTGCCGACCACGCGGGCGTAGTCCGCGCCGACCCACCAGCGGCTGATGTCGATCACCGGCGCGCCGTAGCCCTCCAGTGAGGAGGTCTGCAGCTCTGTCTGGTCGGCTTCGGGGTCGACCTGGCGCAGCGGGGTCTGGGGATCGAGCCACTGCGAGTTCTGCTCGTAGCCGTTGAAAATGTAGGGGGTGCCGGTGAAGCCCTCGTCGATCATGGACTTGGCGTACTGCACGCCGGGACTGTAGCGGAAGGTGAAGCCGAGCTTGGTCTTGAGCCCCTTGCTCCGGGCCAATTCGGCCGCGCGCAGGGTGTCGCGGAAGTCGTAGGCCACCGGCTTCTCGCAGAGGACGTGCTTGCCCGCCTCCAGCGCGGCCCACGACAGCTCGAAGTGGGTGTGCGAGGGGGTCACGACGTCGATCACGTCGACGTCGGGCCGCGCTACCAGCGCCTGCCAGTCGCCGCTCGCCTCTGGGATGCCGAACTCGCGCGCCAGCTCGGCGGCCC
>DASSHC010000495.1:0-26876 GCA_035693105.1 Thermomicrobiaceae bacterium
GAACCCAGCGCCAGCCGGGCGAGATCAGGCGGCCCTGTGGAAAGAGGAGCGGCAGGAAGGCGAAGAGGAGCGACCCGCCCGGGACCCACAGCCAGGACTGGGGCCAGGCCAGCGCCCGCGCGAAGGGGAGCGACCCCGGCCTGGTGATCAGACCGTAGGAGGCATACTGCCCGCTGAACTCGAGGAGCGCGAAGCTGAAGGCCGCGCCGGTGAAGAGCCAGCCCACCAGGTTGGCCGGACGGCGCCAGTTCAGCACGCCGCCGACCAGCGCCGCGCTCGCCACGAACGGGAGGTGCCCCATATCGGCGAGGGCCAACTGGTTCCGCGCCGCGAGCAGCAGGCTTCCCACGACCATGGCCAGGCTCAGCCCGGCGAGCGGCCAGGCGAGGGCGCTCAGGATGCTGAAGGGGCGTGCGTTGTCGGCGACCCCGTCGCGCCACGGGCCAGCCGCATCCATCGTTCGGTCCTCTCATCGCGCGGCGCGGGCATGGCATCCCCGCCGGGCCGGATGTCACGCGGTCCCGCGGCGGGCCCGGGAAGCGTGCCGTGGCGCCCCAGCCCGCCAGCGACCGGCGCTCGCGAACGTGAGCGCCCGGACACGTCATTGCCGCTTCGACAGTTAATGATAGCGTGCGCGCCGGCACGCGCCAATTCAGGCGGTCCAGTTGGGTGAGCGCGCCGCGTTGTGCCTGAGCAGAGGACAGGAGGGATCCCCGACAGCTTACGGTAATCGCTGCGCCTGAAAGCGGCCGCTGTAGTGCGCGCTGCCGACGCACTCTTCAAGGATGATCTGGCAGATGGCGGTGCCGGGGTGGATCGCCAGCGGCATCGGCCCGGCGTTGTTCATCTCCAGCACCTGGCTGGCGTCGACGATCCCCGGCTGCATGAAGTTGGCGGTGACATGCACCATCAGGCCGATGCGGGCGAAGCGGCTGCGCCCCTGGATCCAGCCGCAGATGTTGTCCGGCAGGGTGACGCGCTCGCGGGTCACGCCGTGGATCGCCTGCCCCGGCAGCAGCAGGAAATAGTCCTCGACCTCGATGATCTCGCTGACCTCGCGGTGGTCCGCCTCGTCGGTGACGTGGAAGATATCGTGGATCGGCTTGAAGACGCGGAACTGGCGGTCGAGATGGAGGTCGATCGAGGCCGGGCCGACCGACTCCAGGTCGAAGGGGTCGACCACGATGCTCCCCTCGGCGATCCGCTCCAGCAGCACCGGCCGGGTCAACACCCCCATTATGAGTCCAGCTCCGGCAGCGGGATCAGCCCGAGCACGCTCTCGACCCAGCCGGCCAGGGCTAGCAGCGCGCTGTCCGCCCCGCGCCGGGCGACGAGCTGGCTGCCGATCGGCAGGCGGTCCGGACTGAGCGCGGTCGGCAGGCTGATGGCCGGGGTGCCGAGGAGCGACCAGGGCGCCTGGCAGGTGCGGTCGCCGGTGCTCTCGCGGCCTGGCGGCGTGTTGGAGGCGGTCGGCAGGAGCAGGGCGTCGAAGCCGGCCAGGAAGCGATCCATGACCGCGCCCAGGCGGCGCCGCAGCCGCCGCGCCTTGATGTCGTAAGCAGCCGGGATCAGCTGGCCGGCCTCGATCTCGGCCCGGATCCACGGGCCGTAGTCGTCGGGGTGCGCGTTCAGCGCCTCGGCGTGGACCGCCGCCACCTCGGCCGACATAATGACCGCGTGGACCGCCAACAGCAGATCGAGCTCGACCGGCAGCCGCACCGGCTCGACGCGGGCGCCGGCGTCGCGCAGCCGCCCCGCGGCCGCTTCCAGCTGTGCCGCCACCGCCGGCTGGGAACGCTCCAGGAAGTCGGTCACCAGCCCGATGCGCGGCGCGGCCGGTGCCGATTCGGGCACGCTCTCGGCCAGCGCGTGGTAGAGGAGGGCGGCGTCGACGCTGGTGCGCACGAGCAGCCCCAGGTGATCGAGCGACCAGGCGAGCGGCAGCACACCGGCGCGCGAGAACCAGTTGAAAGTCGGTTTGAAGCCAGTGACGCCATTGTAGGCCGCCGGGCGCAGCACCGAGCCGGCGGTCTGGGTGCCGAGGGCGGCGGGAGTCATGCGCGCCGCCACCGCCGCGCCGGAGCCGGCGCTGGAGCCGCCCGGGGTGTGCTCGCGGTTGAAGGGGTTGAAGGTCGGCGCCGGGTCGCCGTTGGCGAACTGGGTAGTGTGGGTCTTGCCCAGCGGGATCGCGCCGAGCGCGCGCAGCTGGGCCACGATAGCGGCGTCGCGCGCCGCGCGGCGCCCGGCATAGGGTGCGAAGCCGGCCTCCGTCGGCAGGCCGCGCACGTCGATGATGTCCTTGACGCCGAAAGGGATCCCCTGCAGCGGGCGGAGGTCGCCGCGTGCCGCCGCGGCATCGAGCGCGCGGGCCTCCGCCAGCGCGCCGGCCGGGTCGAGCGTCGCCCAGGCGGCGATGGCCGGCTCCAGCCGCGCGCTGCGATCGAGGAAAGACTCGACGACCTCGGCGGCGCGCAACTCGCCGGCGCGGCAGCCGGCCACGATCTCGCCGGCGGTCAGCTCCCAGGGGGCGCTCATGCCGGCGACTCCTGCGGCGGCTGGCCGCTCTGGTCGGGCGCCTCGTCCGTCGGCCCCAGCGGCCCGGCCGCCACGCGCGCCAGCCAGCCGGCCAGTTGGTTCAGCCGGCCGTCCAACCGTGCCGAGCGCGCCGTGCCGTAGGCCGCGTCGGCCTCCCGCCGCAGCACCTGCTCGATCGCCTCGGCCGTCATGCGCTCATCCAGCCGCACGCCGCGCTCCCTCGCTTTCAGGCTGTCCCACGCGCACAGGATGCGCGACGGCGGGAAGATCGTCAAGCGCGTTCGTGTTAGAGTGGGCGAAGGGTCGCCTGGCAGCGCTCTTGCAGGTCTGCCAGCGGATGTCGATGCCTCGCCGCGGCGCGGGGTGTGGGATCAGGTACACGCTGAGAGAGGATCGCTCGTGGCAGCAGAGGGTGAGATTCGCATTACGGCGACGCGCAACGGCCCGTATCAGATCACCGGGCCGATCAAGATTTTCGACCACCAGGGGAACGAGATCGCGGTCGAAGGTGACGAGGTCTTCCTCTGCCGCTGCGGCCACTCCAACAGCAAGCCGTTCTGCGACGGCACCCACCGCAAGGTTGGCTTTCGCGGCCCGATCGGCGAGGAAGTGCGCCGCAAGGGCGAGGAAGCGGTGGAGGGCCAGCCGCTGCCGTAGGAGCGACGTAGGGTGAGAGACGGGGGCCGTGCCGGGGGTCGCGCGGTGTGGACCTGGGCTGTCCCTGCCTGTCGTCGCGCTGGGCTAACGCCGCAGCGCTAACCATGACGAAGCCTGTTGAAACAGGCTGAGTCTTGCCAATTCGTCAGGCTCGTGCAGGCGGTGAGAATCAGTGCCGGGCGTCTTCGAAGCGAGCGTGGTTGTGGCTAACGGTAGCTGACCTCCGTGGAACACAACCGAACCAAAGCCCAGCCCCTTTAGTGGGCTTCGTAGAGTTTAGCGCTGCGGCTTTAGCCCAGCGCGTCCGGCAGCACGGTGGCACCAGGGAACGTGGCGGGCCACTCCAAACCCGCGTGCGGCGGAGCAGACGAGATGAGGGGTCAGGAGTAGCAATGGAGCGTGTCGATGAGCGTGCCTGAGGGCTACGTCGCGGTGATGGCGGCCGATGAGGTCGAGGAGGAGCTGATCTATCCCTTCGTGGTCGACGAGGAGGATCGCGTGCTGACACGGGTGGAGGGCGAGATCTACGCGCTGGAAGGGATCTGCACCCACGAGTACGCCGAGCTCTCCGACGGCGAGGTCGAGGACGGCACGCTCTGGTGCCCGCTCCACGGCTCCGGCTTCGATGTCCAGAGCGGCAAAGTGACCAATCTGCCGGCGACCGTGCCGCTCAAGACCTACGATGTCCAGGTCATCGACGGCACGATCTACGTGGCGCGCGAGCCCAAAAGCGGGCCGGAGGAGTAGAGGGGAGCAGGCGTGGCTGGAGGGCCGCAGACCTTCGTCATCCTGGGCGCCGGGCTGGCCGGCTACAGCGCGGCCAGCACGCTGCGCCTGAAGGGCTTCGACGGCCGCATCGTGCTGATCGGCGGTGAGCCGGTGCCCCCCTACGAGCGCCCGCCGCTCTCCAAAGCCTTCCTGCAGGGGAAGAAGGCGTCGAACGAGTTGGTCTTCCAGCCCGCCCGTCACTTTGAAGAGGAGATGCAGGTCGATCTCCGCCTCAACCGGCTGGCCGTGGCGCTCGATCTCCCCGCCCGCCGCCTCAGCCTCGACGACGGTGGCACGCTGGAGTACGAAAAGCTGCTCATCGCCACCGGCGCCAGCCCGATCCGCCTGCGTGGGGAGGGCTTCGATCTGCCGGGCGTGCGCTACCTGCGCACGCTGGCCGACGCCGAGTCGCTGATGGCGATCCTGGATGCGCGCCGGCGCGTGGTGGTGATCGGCGCCGGCTTCATCGGCTCTGAGGTGGCCGCCAGCCTGCGCGTGCTGGGCCACGAGGTGACGCTGGTCGACCTGCAGCCGGCCCCCCTGGCCGGTCCGCTCGGCGAGCGGCTGGGGGCGATCTACGCCGAGATCCACCGCCGCCACGGCGTCACGCTGCACATGGGCGACCGCGTCACGGCGCTGCACGGCGACAAGCATGTCGAAGCCGCGGAGCTGGCCGGCGGTGAGCGCATCACCTGCGACCTGGTGGTGGTCGGCGTCGGCGTGCGCCCGGCGGTCGAGCTCTTCGCCGAGAGCGGGCTGACGATCGACAACGGTATCGTCTGCGACGAGCTCTGCCAGAGCAGCGACCCGAACGTCTACGCCGCCGGCGACGTGGCCAACTGGTGGCACGCCGGTCTGCAGCGCCGGCTGCGGGTGGAGCACTACGACAACGCCGCGCTGCAGGGCGCGGCCGCCGCCAGCGCCATGCTCGGCCAGGGCGAGCCGTACAGCCCGCTCCCCTACTTCTGGTCCGATCAGTACGACACCAACCTGCAGTACGTCGGCTACCCGATCCCCTGGGATGACCTGGTGCTGCGCGGCGACGCCAACGCGCCGTCGCTGACCGCCTTCTACCTCAAGGACGGCGCCGTGGTCGCCGCCGCCACCATCAACCGCCCGCGCGAGCTGCGCTCGGTGCGCCGCATCGTGGAAGCGGGCGCCCGCCTCGACCCGGCGGTGCTGGCCGACGAGCAGACCGACCTCCGCGCCCTCTCGCGCAGCCTGCCCTCCTGAGCCGATAGGAGCGCGCTCCCTCCTCACCCTTGCCCCGCTCCTGTCCGTGCGGTAGGATCAGGGAAGGTTCGTACTACTCACCGAGGGATGCAGGACATGAAGGAGCATCTGAGCGTTATCACCCGCAAGGGGCAGGTCACGATCCCGGCGGAGATCCGCCGAGCGCTTGATCTCAAGGAAGGCGATACAGTCGCTTGGGTGCAGCAGGGCGATGAGGTTCGCATCACTCCGGCTCGCTTCACGCTTGAGTCCGCCTTCGGCTCGGTTGCGCCCAGTCGGCAGCCGGAAGACTTCGAGGCACTGACGGAGGCGGCCAAGGAAGCCAAAGCCCGCGCCACCGCCGACGAGATCTGCCAGGCGTGAAGTGGCTGGATACCAACATCATCCTCCGCTACCTGACCGGCGATGATCCGGTCAAGGCGCGAGCCTGCCTGACCCTCTTTCAGCGCGTACGCCAGGGCGACGAGGAACTGACAACCTCGGATGTGATCGTCGCCGAGGTTACCTATGTGCTGACCTCCCAATACCAGCTCGATCACGCCGAGATCGCGGCGAGGTTGCTTCCGCTACTGGTCCTACCGGGACTCAAGCTCCACCGGAAACGCGTCGTACTGCGGGCATTGGAGATCTACGCGCAGTACCGGCGACTCGATTTCGAGGATGCGTTGAGCGCGGCCCAGATGGAGCATCTGGGCGTGCGCGAGATCCTCAGCTATGACACTGATTTCGACCGCGTACCGGGCCTGATCCGCCAGGAGCCCTGACCCGTTAGCCCCTGTCAGATTCACTGACCACGTACAACCTCCTTCGCGAGCCTTGCGGCGCTGACCAGCAGCGCGTAGGCTAACCGCAACTCCATTGGTTCGCTGGATAGGTGAGGGCGGCCATGAGCGTGCAGGCTCCGTACGTCTTCGTCAGCTATGCCAGCCGCGATCGCGAGCGGGTGCTGCCGCTGGTCGCGCGGCTGGAAGCGGCGGGGGTGCAAACCTGGGTGGACCGGGAGGGCATCCACGGCGGGGCCAACTACGCCCTGGAGATCGCCGAGGCCATCGAGCAGTCTGCCGCCCTCCTTCTCTTCTGCTCGGACGCCGCGCTCGCCTCGCGCAACGTCAAGCAGGAGCTGGCGTTGGCCTGGCGCTTCGAGAAACCCTACCTGCCGCTCCTGCTCGATCCGGTCGAGATCCCCAAAGACGTCGCCTACTGGCTGGAGGGCGCACAGTGGATCGAGCTGCTGGAGCGGCCGGAGGAGGTCTGGCGACCGGCGGTCCTGACCGCCCTGCGCGAACTGGGCATGCCGCTCGCCGAGCCGGAGCCGGGCAGGGCGACCGGGCGCTCGCGACCGCTCGTGGTGGGGCGCGAGCGCGAGCAGGCGGCGCTGCGCGCCCAGCTCGACCGCATGCTGGCCGCGCAGGGTGGCACGGTGCTCGTCGGCGGAGAGGCCGGGATCGGCAAGACGACCCTGGTGGAAGATCTGAGCGCGCGGGCGGAGGAAGCCGGCGCGCTGGCCCTCTGGGGCCATGCCTACGACCTGAGCGTCACCCGGCCGCACGGCCCCTGGCTGGAGATCCTGCGCCAGTACCAGACGCTGGCCGCGGGTTTGCCGCCGGTGCCCGCCTTTGTCAGTAATGCCGATGAGCTGGCCAAAGTCGGCTCGCAGGAGACGCTCTTCGCGGCAGTGGCCGACTTCTTTACCGTCGTGGCCGCCCAGCGCCCGCTCCTGCTGGTGCTGGACGATCTGCACTGGGCCGATCAGGCGAGCCTCGACTTCTTCCGCTATCTCGCCCGCCAGCTTGGCCGTCAGCGGCTGCTCCTGGTCGCCACCTATCGCTCCGATGAGCTGACCCGCCGTCATCCGCTCGCCATGCTCTTGCCCCTGCTCGTGCGTGAAGCGGCTGCCGAGCGGGTCGACGTGCGACCGTTGAACGAGGCCGGCCAGTACGCCTTGATTCAGCATCGCTATCAGCTCGACGAGGCCGACCAGGCTCGTCTTGAGCGCTATCTGCAGGAGCACGCCGAGGGTAACCCGTTCTTCACGGTTGAACTCCTGCGCACGCTGGAAGAGGAACAATTGCTGGCGCGGCAGGAGAAGCGGTGGGCGCTCGGCGATCTGGAGCAGGCGCCGGTTCCGCCGCTGCTGCGGCAGGTGATCGAGGGGCGCGTGAGCCGGCTGGACGAGGAAAGCCAGCGCGTGCTGGAGGCCGCCGCGGTCATTGGGCAGTCGATCCCGCTGAGCCTCTGGGCGGCGCTGGGCGAGGTCGGTGAAGACACCTTGTTCGTGGTGGCGGAGCGCGCGGAGGAGGCGCATCTGCTGGAAGAGGCAGCGGACGGCAGCGGGGTTCGATTCCTCCACGCGCTGATCCGCGAGGCGCTCTACCAGGGGATTCCCTCATTCCGGCGGCGGCGGCTCCATCGCCGGGCGGGCGAGATTCTGGCGGCGGCGGAAGCCCCTGACCCTGACCGGGTCGCCTACCATCTCCAGCAGGCGGGAGACGTGCGCGCCGCCGAGTGGCTGATCCGCGCCGGGGAGCGCGCGCAGCGGGCCTACGCCTGGCACATCGCCGTCGATCGCTTTGAGGCTGCCCTTGCCCGGCTGACCGAGCAGGACGCCACGGCGCGCGAACAAGCGGTACTCCTCTTTCGCATCGCGTTTCTGTTGCGCTTTCTGGATGTGCGCAAGGCGCTGGGCCATCTGGACGAGGCGCGACGGCTGGCGCTCGAGGCCGGCGAGATTGCCCTCGCCAGTCGCTGCCTGCATCTTTCCGGATTGCTCCACTGTTTCCTCGGCGAGCCGCGGCGAGGGATCGTGGAAATGGAGCAGGCGGTGAGCGACCTGCACGCGCTCCCCGACGACGAACAGACGCGACTGCCGCTCCTCCTGGATGCTGACCTCGGACCGCCGGAGGGCACTCTGGCGCTCTGGCTGGGCGCGACCGGCCAGCTTGAGGCAGGGGTAGCGCTGGCGCGGCGGATGCTCGCGGCGACACCCCAACCCGCGCTGCGGGTGGGACAGGGAGACTCGCTCTACGCCGATGGCCTCTTCGGGCTCGGCTGGGCCGAGGCCATGCTCGCTCATCCACGCGATGCCCGCGAGGCGCTCCAGCAGGCACGGGCAGTCTATCAGTCTATCGAACATCACTATCTGGTCGCATACTGCACCTTTTGTGAGCTGGAGATGGTTCGGCTGCCCTATTTCGCGCGGGAGCGTGACACCGAGAGCCGGCTGACGGCGGAGAGTACGGAAGCGATGCTCAAAGCCGGCGGCGCGGCGCCTGAGCGTGTGCCGTCCGAGCTGCCGTCGCTGTGCCTCCAGGTTCTTCAGGGCGACTGGCGTGCGGCGCGCGGAGTGGCAGAGGCCGCGCACGGGCACAGTCGCTGGATGATCATGGGTCTCGCCAGTCATTGGCTGGCCGTGCTGGCGCAGCGGCAAGGCGACGAAGCGCTTGCCTGGCGGGTCATCAGCGAGCGCCTGCCGGACGGACCGCGCACCGACCCCGGCAATACGTTCATCTCATCCGGCTTGCCTTTGCAGCGCCTGGCTGCCGAACTGGCGCTCGACGCCCACGATCTCCCGACGGCCCGCGCCTGGCTGGAGGCGCACGATCGTTGGCTGGCGTGGTCCAGCGCCGTGCTCGGCCGGGCGGAGGGTGCTGTTCTGTGGGCCGTGTACCACCACGTCGCGGGCGATCAAGCGGAGGCTCGCAGGCTGGCCGAGCAGGCGCTGGCACACGCCTCCGACCCCAGCCAACCCCTCGCCCTCATCGCCGCCCACCGCTTCCTTGGCCGGCTCGACACCGAGGAGGAGCAGTTCGGCGCGGCTGAGGGACACCTACAACAGTCACTGGCGTTGGCGGAGGCCCGCGCCGCGCCCTTCGAGCGAGCGCTGACGCTGCTGGAGACCGTCGCACTGCGCGCGGCGCAGCGTAAACCCGACGAAGCCCGGTCGCTGCTCGACGAGGTGCGGGCCATCTGCGAGCCGCTGGGGGCGAAACCGGCGCTGGGGCGGGTGGCGGCGCTGAAGGCGCGGCTGGATGCGCCGGAGACGACGGATGCCTGAGGCCGCCTCAGCCTTCCTGAGCTACGCCAGCACCGACCGAGCCTGGGCCCTGCGGATCGCGGCACTGCTCAACGCTCGCGGCGTGTCCGTTTGGATCGACCGCACCAGCATCGTCGGTGGGACGCGCTGGACCGATGAGATCGTCACGGGGATCAAGACAACGCCGGTACTCCTGGTCTTGATCACGCCGGCATCGATGCAGTCGCGCAACGTCCGGCAGGAGATCCAGCTCGCGTGGGAGTACGATCGCAAGATCCTCCCCCTGGTACTCCAGACGGCCCCCTTGCCCAACGCCGTCGAGTACGCCCTGGCCGGCACGCAGTGGGTCGAGATCCTCGATGCGCCCGAGGAGGTGTGGCTCAACCGGCTCCTGCAGGCGCTGGGCGGTTTGGGCGTAGCACCGGCAGGGACCACAACCGACGGGCCGGCTCCGCCGGCAGCGCCGTTGCCACCGACACCGGACAACCTGCCCGCACCGGCGACACCATTGGTGGGGCGCACTGCCGAGGTTGCCCGGATCGCGGCCCTGCTGCGCGATCCGTCGATCCGGCTGGTCACCCTCACGGGGCCGGGAGGCGTGGGGAAGACGCGCCTCTCCCTGGGTGTCGCCGCCAACCTGCTCGGCCGTTTTCCCGACGGCGTCTGGTTCGTGCCGTTGGCCAGCTTGACCGATCCCTCGCTCGTTCCCTCGACCATCGCCCAGACGCTCGGGGTGCGCGAGGCGGGCCAGGTGCCCATCGACGTGACCCTCCGGGAGTTTCTCGGCAATAAAGATCTCCTGCTGGTCATCGACAACCTCGAGCACCTCCTGCCGGCCGCGCCGCGACTGAGCGAGTTGCTGGCGCGGGCCCCGAGGCTCACCATTCTGGCGACCAGCCGCGAGGCGCTCGAGCTCTCCGGCGAGCGCGAGATCCCGGTCCCGCCGCTCTCCCTCCCCGCGAACCTGGACGCCGCGAACCTGGACCAATCGAGCGCGGTGGAGCTGTTCGTCGAGCGTGCCCAGGCGATCAAGCCGGACTTCGCCCTCACGCGTGAGAACACTGCGGCGGTGGTCGAGATCTGTGGGCGGCTCGATGGGCTACCCCTCGCGATCGAGCTGGCGGCCGCGCGAATTCGCCTGCTTCCGCCCAAGGCTCTGCTCGCGCGCTTGCAGGACAGCGCCTCCGGCCCGCTCGCGCTCTTGACGAGCGGAGCCAGGGACCTCGCCCCACGCCAATCGACCCTGCGCGCCACGATCGACTGGAGCTACCAGCTCCTGGACCCGGCCGAGCAGGTCTTGTTCCGCACGCTGGGCGTCTTCGTCGGGGGGTTCGACCTCGAGTCGGCCGCGGCAATCACTGCGGGTACGGCAGCGGCCGATCTCGACATGCTCGACGGGCTCACCTCGTTGGTGGCCAAGAGCCTCGTGCGCGAGGACGAAGTAGCCGGCGAGCCGCGCTTCTCCCTCCTGGTGACGCTGCGCGACTTCGCCCGCGATGCCCTGGACAAGAGCGGCGGGCTGGACGCCGTCGCGCGAGCCCACGCGACCTACTTCGTCGCGCTCGCGGGAGACGCGGCCGCGCAGTTGGAGGGGGCGGAGCAGGCTCCCTGGCGAGATCGGCTGGAGCGCGAGCGGGACAACCTGCGCGCTGCCTTCGCCTGGCTGGTCGCCAAGCGCGACGTTCAGCCGGGGTTGCGCCTGGCGGCGGCGCTGTGGAACTACTGGCGGGAGCACGGCGACTTCGCCGAGGGGCGGGCGACGTGCCTGGCCATCCTGGCGGTGACGCCCGATTCTCTACGAACCGTCGAGCGAGCACACGTCCTGATGGGCGCGGGAAGCTTCGCGCGGCTGCAGGGCGACTATGCGGCGGCGGAGGAGGCGCTGACGGATAGCCTCACCCTCGCGCGCGAACTGCGGGACGACAACGGGGTTGCCCTGGCACTCTTGACTCTCGGAAACCTCGCAAACCAACGGGGGATGTTCGCGGCGGCGCGCGCGTACTATGAAGAGAGCAGTGCCATCTCCCGCCGCCTGGGCCTTCGGGTGGCGTTGGCGAGGGCGCTGAATAACCTCGGGGTGGCCACCTATTATGAGGGCAACTATCCGCAAGCACGCGTCCACTATGAGGAAGCGCTCCAAATCTGGCGCGAATCGAGCGATACCCGTGCTGTCGCCGTCGCGCTCGTCAACCTGGGCGAGGTAGCCCACAAGCTGGATGACGACGAACAGGCTCTGGGCTTGCTGCGCGAGGCACTCCCTGTCTCGCAGGAAGCTGGCGACCGGTACAACCTGATCACGACTATCGAGGCGCTCATGAGTGTGTTCGCCGCCCGGGGGGACGCGGAGCGGGCGGTACGCCTCGGGGGCGCCGCCGCCATGCTCCGCCAGTCGCTCGGCTACCCGCCGAACGAGGCTGACCGGCAGGAGATCGAACGCGTGCTGGAACGCTGTCGCCAGGAACTGGGAGACGAGCTGTTTTTGCGGGCCCATGCCGAGGGCCAGGCGATGACGCTGGAGCAGGCGGTGGCGTACGGTCTGGGCGCGGCCGAGGGCTAGGCTGATTTCGGCTCCAGGCTACGAGCCGATCCGGGTCAGGACGCCGTGGTCGTAGCGGTAGTAGCCGCGGCTGGGGTACTGGTCCATCAGGCGCCGGTCGTCCGCGCCCTGGTCGATGGCGTAGACGACGTCGTCGTCCAGCGTTAGATGGTTCTGGCAGAAGAAGGGCGCGTAGTCGGTCCAGTTCTTCATCACCACGAAGACGACCGCGTCGTGGATCTGCGCCGCTTGCACCTGGCGCACGCCGTCGCCATTGATGTCGTACCAGTCGGTGGCGGCGCGGAAGGCCGCTGGGGTGAACGTGTTGAAGCTCCAAAGCGTCAGCCCGGCGACGACTGCCAGCGCGGCGAGTTGCGCGCTCCGCTCGGGGCGCGGCAGCCGGGGGAGCGCGCGGTGTAGCAGCCAGCCGCCCAGCGCCGCCACCTGGAAGACGAAGCGCGAGGTCAGCAGCGTCATGGCGCCGATCGCCTCGAAGTAGTAGCGCGGGCCGTACATCTCACCCGCCGTCCAGTAGGCGATGTGCACGCCGATCAGGCTGACCACCACCCCGGCCAGCAGGATGTCCCAGATGTAGGGCTGCCAGCGGCGTGGGCGGCGCAGCGCGCGCAGCGCCAACCCGAGCAGCCCCAGCGCGCCCGCCCCGATCATCGGCAGCAGGCTGAGGCGGCGCGGCCAGCCGAAGAGGTAGTGGCCGAGCTGGTCGACGTTGAGGCGCGTGTTCAGCATCCCGCTGGCCCAGGTGTGTCCCGTATCGCCGGGGCCATGGCCGGGTCCGAAGCCGACCTTGTCGTAGGGCCACCAGAGGACGTAAGCGAACTCCGTCGCGTGACCGGTCGTCAGCTGGTTATAGGCCAGCATGGCGCCCACGAAGGGGAGGAAAGTGCCCAGCATCGGCAGGTAGAGTCGCAACCGCCGCCGGTCGAGCAGCACGCCGAGGGGCACCCAGAGCGCCACCGGCAGCCCGATCCCCACCGCCGTCAGCGGGCGCGAGAGGAAGAGCATCCCGATCGCCGCACCCGCGCCGAGCGCCGGCCAGAGGGCCCGCGTCTGCTCGGCGCGGGCCAGCAGCAGCAGGAAGAGGAGCGCCCAGAAGAGCGAGACGGTGTGCGACATGAAGGAGCCGGACTGCAACAGGAAGAAGGGCGAAGCGGCCAGCAAGGCGGCGGCCAGCAGGCCGGTGGCGGCGTGGTAGACGCGCTTCCCCAGGAGATAGACCAGCCCGACGTCGAGCGCGCCGACCACCGGGTTGAGCAGCCAGGGGACGCCCGAGAGGACGCCGAGCGCCAGCACCAGCGGGTAGCCGGGCGGGTACTTGCCGAACCAGTGGCCGTCGCGAATGATCACGAAGGGGATCCAGAAGAACTCCGGTAGCGCGGGCGGGCGCGCCAGCAGGTGCCCGCCGGCGATCGTCTTGGCCTGGAAGAGGAAGGCGACATCGTCCTCGACGTGCGGCAGCCGGTCGAAGACCACGGTGGCGACCCAGGCGCTGGCCGCCAGCGCTACCAGGCAGAGCGCGAGCGCCAGCAGGTCGCAGGGGTGTGGGATGGCGCCCGCCGCGCGCCTGGCTCGGGCCGGTTGCCGCCGTGGCAGGCGACGGGTGAGGCTGGCCACGTCGATCGTCATACGGGTAATGATACGTCGCCCGCTTGCCGGCGACAGCGCCGGTCGCGGCGGCCGTGGTCGGGTGTAGACTGAGCGGTGCAGGCACCGCACGCGATACGCTGCGGCGATACTCATCGCGGGTGAATCAGCATCAACTGGGGAGGACACCGAGATGGACGCGCAGACCTCGTTGCGGCTGGCGCTGACCGGCGACAGCATGATCGTGCGCCACGCCTTCGTGGAGCAAGCGCAGGATGCGGCCACCCGCGAGCTGGTGGCGCTGCTGCGAGACGCCGACGTGGCCTTCACCAATCTGGAGTCGCTGCCCAATGGTTTCCGCGGCTACGCCGCGCTCGACAACGGCGGCACCCACATGTCGGCCCCGCCCTGGGTCATCGACGACCTGGTCGCGGCCGGCTTCGACCTCTTCGCCGCCGCCACCAACCACGCGCTCGACTACAGCATCGAGGGGCTACTGGCCGCCATCGAGGCGCTGGAGTCGCGCGGCGTGGCCTTCGCGGGGATCGGGCGCAATCTGGCCGAGGCGCGCATGCCCGCCTACCTGGAGCACCCCAAGGGGAGCGTGGCCCTGATCGCCTGCGTCTCGTCCTTCGCCCGCGGCCAGATCGCCGCCGAGCAGCGGCCGGAATTGCCCGGCCGCCCGGGCGTCAACCCGCTGCGCCACGAGACGACCTACGAGATTCCGCCCGAGGATCTGGCCGCGCTCCAGCGCATCGCCGGGCAGCTCGGCCTCGAGCAGAAGCGGCTGGACCTGATCCAGCTCGGCTTCGCCTTCCCGCCCGACAACCCCGACCTCTTCCCCTTCCTGGGGGCCAATTTCACCGCCGCGCCGCAGGCCGCGGTCAAGACCGCGCCGAACAAGAAGGACGCCGAGGCGATCGCCAAGTGGGTGGGCGAGGCCCGCAACCGCGCCGACCTGGTCGTCCTCAGCCTGCACAACCACGAGGAGGGCGGCAGCAAGGAGGAGCCCGCTGCCTTTGCCCGCGACTTCGCCCACCAGATGATCGAGGCCGGCGCCGATCTGGTCGTGGGCCACGGCTCGCACCTCCTGCGCGGCATGGAGCTGTACCAGGGCAAGCCGATCTTCTACAGCCTGGGCAACTTCATCGCGCAGAACGACCTGATCGAGCGCATGCCGGCCGACGGCTACGACCGCTTCCGCGTCGATCCCAGCGCTACCCCCAGCGAGATCTTCCTGGCGCGCAGCCAGCACGGCGAGAAGGGCTTCCCGGCCGACCGCCGCTACTGGGAGACGGTGGTGCCGATCTGTGACATTCACCAGGGCGCCTTGCAGGCGATCGAGCTGGTGCCGGTCACGCTGGGGCACGGCGAGCCGCCTCACCGCCGCGGCCGCCCGCGCCTGGCGCACGGCGACCTCGCGCGGTCGATCCTGGAGCGCTTCGCCGCGCTCAGTCAGCCGTACGGCACGGAGCTGGAGCTGGGCGGCGAGCGCGCGCTGGTGCGGCTGAGCTAACCGCGGCGATACCCCCGTAGGGGCAGACCTCCGTTTCTGCCCTCGCGGCCCACCACGGGCGTTGTCATGCGCCGCCCACGGTGCCCCAGTTCCCGTTGCCATGCCGTGGGGGAGACAGGGCAGACACAGGGGTCTGCCCCTACAGAGGTGAAGTCTGGTGCCAGCTATCCTAGTCGCTCGGCCGCGTGCCAGGCTCCTGTTGGGGCATGGTTTGCGGGTTCGGCACCGTGGGCGCGGGGTCGTGCCGCGAGCTGACAAACTGCTGCCGGAGCGAGGCGCGCGGGTCGGGCAAAGGCGGGAACGTCGAGACCGGTGGCGCGGCGAGGCGCAGGGTGGAGGTGAGGTCGCCGACCACGGACCGCCGCCAGGCGCTGATGTTCGGCTCCTCCACGCCGAAGCGCGCCTCCAGGAAGCGGAGCAGCGAGGTGTGGTCGAAGACGTCGCTGTTGACGTAGCCGCCCTGGCTCCAGGGCGAAACGACGATCATCGGCACGCGGAAGCCCAGGCCGATCGGGCCGGCGATCCCATTGGCAGCGTCCGGCAGCGGATCGACGCTGAGATACTCGCCCGGCGTGCCGGGCGGCGCGGTCGGTGGCGGCACGTGATCGAAGAAGCCGCCGTTCTCATCATAGGTGAAGAAGACCACGGTCTTGCTCCAGAGCGACTGGTTGCCGGCGAGGATCTCCAGCAGGCGGGAGGTGAAGTTGGCGCCCGCTGCCGGCAGGTAGGAGGGATGTTCGCTCTCCGTGAACGGCGCCAGGATCCACGATACCTGCGGCAGCCGGTTGGCCCGCACGTCGTCCCGGATGGCAGCGAGCGGATTGATCAGTGGCCGGAGGCCGCGTTGTCGCAGGGGCGAACCCGCCGGCGCCTCCTGGTACTGTTTGAACCAGGGGAGCACGTTGTCGCCGAAGCCCGTGAGCGATTGGTAGATCCTCCACGAGACTCCTGCCTGCTGCAGCCGCTCGGGGTAGGTCGTCCAGGAGTAGGGCGGGGAGATGTGGTTGTCGACGGCCGGCCCGCCGTGCGCGCCATCGGGGTCGATGGTCCCGGTCATGGAGTAGAGCCGGTTCGGGTAGGTTGGCCCGAGGACCGAGCAGTGGTAACGGTCGCAGATGGTGAAGGCATCGGCCAGGGTGTAGTAGAACGGCAGGTCGGCGCGCGTGTAGTACCCCATCGTCATCGGCCCGGCTACGTCGCCGTCGGCGGCGCGGTGCGCCGGCAGCCAGTTATTCATCGCCCCGTTGTTCCACGATTGGTGCTGTGGCCCCCAGGAGTGGTTGACATCGGTGACGGCGGCCGCGCTGGTGGTCGCCGTGTCGAGGTGAAAGGGCAGCTCGTAGCCGTCGGGATTGCCGGGGTCCGGCTGGGAGAAGACGCCCGGCAGCGCGTTCGGATCGGCGAAGCCGCGCACACCCCGTAAGGTCCCAAAGTAGTGATCGAAGGCGCGGTTCTCCTGGATCAGGAACACCACGTGCTCGATGGCCTCGAGCGAGTCGGGAACCTGCGGCGCGGGGGCCGCCAGGGCCTGCCGCAGGGACGGCGGCAGCGCGGCAGCCGCGGCGAGCGCGGCGCTCGAACCGAGCAGCCGTCGCCGGCTGATGCGATGGGTCACACTGAGCCTCCTTTTCTCGACCGCAGGATACGCGAGAAAGCGGCTTCGTGGGAGACGCCGTGCGTCCTACTCCGACGGAGGCAGCCGGTGCTGGGCGAAGAGCCAGGGGAAGAAGTCGGGAGTGGGCGGAGGTGTGCCGGCCAGGGCGTAGGCGTAGAGCCACGAGCTGTGGCCGACGCCGGTCAGCTCGGTGTAGCGCGGGTGGCCGCCGGCGGCGCGAATCGCCTCGATCATCTGGCGCGTGCCGCTGACCGGCACGATCTGGTCGTCGGCGCCGTGGAAGGCCCAGATCGGCAGTTGGGTCAGCGCGCCGGCCCGCGCCGGGTCGCCCGCGCCGCAGATCGGCGCCGCCGCGGCGAACTCGTGCGGCCAGCGCTGAATGGCGTCCCAGGTGCCGTAGCCGCCGAGCGACATTCCCGTGATGTAGAGGCGTTCCCCGTCGATCGCCGGGTAGCTGGCGCGCAGGGTATCGACGATCTCCTTGGCCAGCCGCAGCGAGTCGGTCGGCTCCGGCGCCATGGGGTGGGAGCCGTCGCCCGGCGGCGCGTCGACCCAGCGGTTTGGGTAGACCAGTTGCGGCGCGACCACGAAGCTGGGCCAGCGGGCCTGCACCTCGACGCTGTGCGGGCCGTGGAATCCCGGCCCCCAGACCTGGACGTAGGGGTCGTCGAGCAGCACGTCGCGATTGGCCTCGGCCGATTGAGCCGGGTCGGCGCGCTGCCCGCCGCCGTGCAGCAGCAGCACCAGCGGGTAGCGCGACCGCGCATCGTAGTGGCGCGGGAAATACAGGTAGAAGGTCATCGCCAGCCCGCGCGCGTCGTGGTAGACGCACGAGTGATAGACGCTCAGGGGAGCGGGCTGGCAGTCGATGCGCGGGTATCGGGCGGCGATCGCACCGGGGCGCGGCGCCGATTCCAGGTTCCCGTCGCCGGGCTGCGGTCGTTGCTCAGGCATGAACTCCCCCTCGCGTCGCGGGAGTGGGCGCGTACTCGGCGCCGAGGCGGCCCGCGCCCGGCCCTGGCGCGCCAGCGGGGTGCGCTGAGCGACGCCGGCGGTCTGCGCGAAGACCGACAGCGCGAGGAGCACGAGGATGGCGGCCCCGCGCAGGGCCCAGCCAGATGTCCCGTTCAATGTTGCCCCACCCGAGCGCGCATCGGCGCCCGCGAACGACTGCATGTATGGTGGCGAGAGTATGCCATACGGTACAGAGCAATGCGCCGTCGTCAGGTGGGAATTTGCGGGGGATCTTTCGGCCCGGTGGCAAATCAGCTCTGGCCGGGGCCGATCGTGACGCCTGTAGGGGCGGATAAGGGGTGGATTCGGTGGCGTACGACGAGGGCTGGGCGTGCGGCGAGACGGATCCCTCCACTTCGGTCGGGATGACAGGGAAAGGGATGAGGCTGACGACAGGGTCATGCCTTTGTCGTCCGCCCCAAACCTACCCCGGTCATCCTGGGCGCAGTCGAAGGATCCGTCCTCACAGGGCACCCAGCGTTGTCGATGGGCAGCCCCTTCGCTCGCCTATTCGCCGCCCGAGTCCAGACGCACGACCTCGCGGGCGGGCGACTCGGGCCGGGCAGGGCTGAAGGCCGGCGCCGAGGCGGGGCGCCGCCGCCAGCCAGCTTGCGCCGCCAACGCTGCTAGCCGCCGGGTGGGCCAGTCCAGCCAGCGTGCCGGCAGCATGCAGGGGCGGCCGATCAGCCGGCTGAGGAGCGGTGTGTAGAGGAAGAGGAGGCAGAGCGCCACGCTGCTGCCCGCGATCATCCCCCAGAGGAGCGCCACACGGAACGCCAGCGGCAGGGCCAGCGGCAGCCGCGGCGCGATGTGACTGAGCACGCGGGTCAGGATGAAGGCATGCACCAGATAGATGCCGAAGGAGATGTCGGACAGGTGCTGCCAAAAGCGCGAGCGCGCGCTGGCAGGTGCGCCGGAGCCGAAGCGCCGCGCGGCCCAGCGGTCGGTGAACCAGTAGAGGAAGAGGATCGTGGTCAAGCTGTAGAACACCACCACCGGTTGGAAGACGGCGGTGGCCGCGTCCTGGCTCTTATGCTCCACGCCAAGCGCGTAAGCGTAACGGCCCCAGAGCAGGGCCAGCCCGAAGAGCAGCCCGGCCACGACCAGCCGGCCGTGGCGACGGATGAAGGCGCGCAATTGGTCGAGGTAGAGCGCGGCCAGCGCGCCGCAGACGATGTAGAGCTGGTAAAAGGGGAGGAAGCGCCAGTGGTACTCGTTGATCTGGCGCCCGAGATGCGTGCTGGCGAAGTGCCCGGTCTCGACGTAGTTGTAGTCGACGTACATCATGACCAACTGCAGCACGAAGCTGCCGAAGAGAAGGCGCCAGGGGTGCCGGCCGAGGCGCGTGACCCAGCGCAGAATCAGGGGCAGCGCCAGGTAGAACTCGATGGTCAGCAGGATGTAGTAGAGCTGGAACGAGGCGCTGCCCATCAAGAGGTCCCAACCGGCCGTCTTCAGCCAGTGGCCGAGCGGGTGGAAGGGCGTCGAGAAGGCGACGTAGAAGAGGCTCCAGGCGATGTAGGGGAGGAGTACGCCCAGCCCGCGCCGGCGCCAGAAGTGGCGGAAGGGGAAGGGCTTGCCGACGTAGCCGTAGACCAGCACCAGCGCCGTGATGGCGATGAAGACCTCGCGGGTGAAGTGCAGCGCGGTCACGACCGCGTTCTGCACATCGGTCCCCAGCGACGAATGATTGAGAAAGAGCGACAGCGCGGTGACGTGCACCGCGACGACTGAGAGCGCGGTCACCGACCGCAGCATATCGATCTCGTGCAGGTACGCTCGCGTCGGCTTTCTGCCCGTGGCTGCGCTCACCCGGCGCTCCTCCTTCGCTGCCCCTCCCACATATCAGGCCACGCCGTAGCGCGCGGCGGGCGTGGGCGCGGTCAGCTCCGGCGCCGCGCGCAACACATGGCGCTGGATCTTGCCGGTGCGGGTGCGCGGCAGGGAGTCGACCGCCACGATCTCGGCCGGCACCTTGTAGGGGCTGAGCCGCTGGGCGCAGAAGGCCGAGAGCGGCGTGGTCGAGGTGCCGCGCGCGTGCGGCGCCAGCATGACGTAGGCCACCGGCAGCTCGCCGTAGATCGGGTCCGGGCGGGCGACGACCGCGGCGTCGAGCACCGCCGGGTGGGTCAGCAGCAACTCCTCGACCTCGCGCGGCGCGATCTTCTCACCGCCGCGGTTGATCACGTCCTTGAGCCGCCCGCTGATGAAGAGATAGCCGTCCTCGTCGAGGTAGCCGAGATCGCCGGTGCGGAACCAGCCGCCCTGGAAGGCAGCCGCGCTGGCGCCGCCGTCGTAGGCGGCGATCACGTTCGCGCCGCTGATGCAGACTTCGCCCTCGGTGCCCGCGGGCACGTCGTACAGCTCGTCGCCCGCGCTGTCGTCGGCCGCGCGCGGCCGGCAGACGCGCAGCGTCACGCCGAGCGGTTTACCCACCGAGCCGGGCTTGTGCCGCCCGGGTGGAACCGGGTTAGCGGTGACGGTGCTGGCGGCCTCGGAGAGGCCGTAGGTCTCGATCACCGGGATGCCGAAGCGGCGCTCGAAGGCGCGCAGTTGCATCGCCGGCAGCGGGGCGGAGGCGGTGCGCACGAAGCGCAGCGTGCCGGGGAGCCAGGGCGGGCGCTCGGTCTGCAGGAGCACCGCCACGATCGTCGGCACGATGCTGGCCCAGGTGATCCGCTCGTCCTCGATCCAGGCCCAGAAGCGGCTGCGGCTGAAGCGCGGCGCGATCACCAGCTCGGCGCCCGCCAGCAGGGTGCTGCAGAGGCTGACCACCGGCGCGTTGATGTGGAAGAAGGGCAGCACGGCTAGCCCGCGGTCAGCGTCGTCAAGCCGGTGGCTGCGCCGGATCTGCTCGGCGGTCCAGGCCAGTTGCTCGGCTCGCAGGCTGATCCCCTTGGGCGTGCCGGTGGTGCCCGAAGTCGTCAGGCAGAGCTCGCCGCCGCGCCAGTCGCCCGGCGCCGGCTGCGGAGCCTGTGTCCAGCCATCGACGCTCGCTTCCAGCTCGGAGCGAGTCAGGCTGTGGGGCGCCACGCGCTCGAGACGGCGCGTCACCTCGGGCGTCTCGGCCACCAAGAGGTCGGGGTGGTAGCGCGCGGCCAGGGCTTCGGCCTCGTCGATCGTGATCTCGGGCGAGCAGGGGATCAGCCGGTGCCCGCCGCAGAGCGCGGCCAGCCAGACGACCGAGGCCGCCACGCCGCCCGGCAGCGCCAGCACGATCGTGCGCGGCTCGCCGCCGAGCTGCCGCCGCAGGCCGTTCACCGCCGCCAGGCACTCGGCGAAGCTGAGCGTACGGCCGCCTTCGACCTCACGCAGGAAGGTCTTCTCCGGCCGGGCGGCGGCCCAGCGCTCCAAGGCCTGGTGCAAAACTGGGAATTCCATGATCTCCCTCAATCTCGCGCGCTACGCGTCGCGCTCCTGGGCGGTCCGCGCGCCGATGCCGAGCATGAAGCGGTACTTCAGCACGACCGGGTCAAGCTCCGGGTGGCTCTGGCTCGCCTGGCTGCGAATGCGCGCGCCGATGAAGGCCGGGCCGGGATAGTCGAGCGCGGCGCGCACCAGCGTCTCGAAGTGCTGCTCATCGCAGGCCCAGGCGGTGTGCGCGATCCCGGCGGAGCGGGCCACGGCCACCAGATCGGTGGTCTCGGCGGCAGCCGTCGGCTGGTTGCCGGTCATCTGGTAGCCGCCGTTGTCCCAGGCGACGATGGTCAGGTTGGGCGGGGCGACCACGCCGACGGTCGCCAAGCCACCGAGGTTCATCAGCAGCGAGCCATCGCCCTCCAGCACCAGCACCTGGCGCGCCGGTTGGGCCACGGCCAGCCCGAGCCCGAGGGGCACGGCCATGCCCATGCTGCCGAGCATGTAGAAGTTCTGCGGGCGATGCCCGGCGCCGAAGAGGTCGAAGCTGCTGTTGCCGATGCCGGCGACGACCGCCTCGTCGTGGTTCAGCAGGCGGATGAGCCGCCGGGTCAGGTCCAGCCGCTCGAGTTCGCGCGGGGGGGCGGCAGGGACGGCAAGCGCCTCGTCGCGCGGCGGGCGTGTCAGTGTCATTGCCATGTTGCGGGTCCCTTCTGCGGCCGTCAGGCGGCCCTGGCCGGCGCCGAGCCGGGCGCGGTCTTGCCGCCGGTTAGCGCCGGCGAGAGGATCACGGCTCCGGGCTGCTGAGTCTGGAAGGCCTGCGATGCCACCCGGCGGGCCAGGAAGGCGACCTCGTCCGCCCGCGTCAGGGTGGTGTGGGGGATGCCGAGCGCGTCGAGCGTGGGGCGAATGACGCGCGTGATCGGCACCTGCACCGGGTTGAACTCGCCGAGCACACCGCGCTCGGTGATGATCAGGAGGAGAGGGATCTGGTAGGGGGTGGCCAGCGAGGCGAGCACGTTGGCGACGTTGCCGAAGCCGCTCGACTGCATCATCACGGCGCTGCGCAGGCCGCCGAGCGCGCCGCCGGCGGCCACGGCCACGGCCTCATCCTCGCGCGTGGCCGTGAAGCTGGTGACGGCGTCGTTGGCCGCGAAGCCCTCGATCAGCGGCGCCAGCGCGCCATCCGGCACGTAGGTCACCAGCCGGATCGACTCGTCGCGGAGCACATCCAGCATCGTCTCGGCCCACTTTGTCAACGCGGGACTCCCTTCGTGAGCGATCGTCGCGGGGCGGGAGCGCGACTGAGCGGCTCCTGCCGCCGGCGAGCAGGCGAGCGGCGCCTGTTCGCGTGGCTAACTCTAGGCAGCGAAGATGAGTGTCAGGTAAGAATTCAGTGAGAAGATTCTCATGCGGGTCGCGGTGACGGGGTGGGATTCAAGGTTGGCGGGGTGGTCGACCTGGCGACAGTGCTCGGCGAAGCGGCCTGATCGGGTGCCCGCGCGCCCGCGAGCGCGGCGCAGGCCGCTCGTGCCCGCCCCAGCGCCTCGTGCACCGGGCGCTCCCGGCCCAGTTGCCGCAGTCGCTCGACCCGCTCGTCGCTGAGGACCTCCCGGGCGCCGGCGAGCCAGCGCTCCAGGCGCGATTGCTCGATTGGGACGAGCGCCAAGCCGCTCGCTCCGCGAATGCCCGACGCGACCCCGACCAGTTGGAGGGCTACTTCCAGCTCGGTCGAAGCCAGCAGCTCCGCTACCCCTTCCAACCCCCGGGCCAGCGCCAACTGATCGTGCGTCTGGGCGGCCAGCCGCAGCACCTCGTCGAGATGCCGCGCCGCCTCGACGGGGCGGCATCGGTCGAGCGCCGTGTCGACCGCCAGGAGATGGGCATGGGCAAGCTCCCGAGGGGAACGCAAGCGTTGATGCACCTGCAGGCAATCAGCCAGTAGCGCATCGGCCAGGGCGTCCTCGTGGGCCAGCGCGGCCAGCCGGCTGCGAATCGCCAGCGCCCGGGCGCGGTTGGATGGATCGTCTCGTACCGCACACAACTCCAGCGCCTCGTCCGCCGCCGCGCCGGCACCGGCGAAATCGCCGCTCTCGTAGCGCAGCCTGGCCAGCGCGCTCAGCACGAGCGTATCCCAAGACCGGCCACCCGGCTGGCGTGCCAGCCGCAGGGATTGGTCGTACCACTGCTCGGCCTCCGTTCTGGCCCCGCGCGCCCGGGCCACGTGCCCGAGGAAGAGGGCGCTGTAGCCCAGCGATTCGATGTCACCGGCCTGCTCTGCCCGCGCGGCCGCATCGCTCAGCAGTGCCTCGGCCGTGCTGAGATCGCCCTCACAGTAGGCCAGATGGCCGGCATAGGAGAGCGCCCGGCTGTGGAGCGCCGCGAGGTGCGGCGGCGCGGCGAGCCCGAGAATCTGCCCCAACCAGGCTCGCCCTTCCGCGAACTGCCCCTTCAGATACCAGTAGACGCCATCGCCGATCCCCAGCCGCAGCGCGCTTTCGACATCCCGCCGCCCGATGGTCCACTGCAGGGCCGCGCGCAGGTTGTCCTGCTCGCGTTCGAGCCGCGTCGCCTGCTCCGGATTGATCAGATCGGGCGCCACGCGCTCGGCCAACTCCAGGCACCAATCGCGATGCTGGTCGCGGGTTGCGTCCAGCTCGCCGCGCGCTTCCAGCCGCTCGGCGGCGAATTGGCGCAGCAGCTCGTGCAGGCTGTAGCGGCCTGGCCCCGCGTGCCGTAGCAGCGATTTATCCGCCAGCGAAACCAGGGTTGTCGCCCGCACGCCGCCCACCGCCTGCGCCGCCGCCCGATCGAAGCCGCCGCGGAACACGGACAGCCGCGCCAGCGCCCGCTGCTCGGCGGGCTGCAGCAAGCGCCAGGTGTAGTCGAAGACCGCCCGCAGGCTGCGCTGGCGCTCCGGCACGTCGGGGGTGCGTGCCGCCAACAGGGCCGGGTTGCGCCGGAGTGCGGCGGCGATCTCGTCCGGGCTGAAGTGGCCGACCCAGTGAGCCGCCAGCTCGATGCCCAGCGGGATGCCGTCGAGGAGCCGGCAGAGGCGGGCGGCGCCGGCCAGCTCATCCGGTTCCTGGCCCCAGCCAGGCGCCAGGCGCTCGGCGCGCTCGAGGAAGAGGCGCACCCCGGCATAACTGGCGAGCGCGGCGGCGTCGGGAGCGTCCTCCGGGGGAACCGGCAACCCTGCCAAGCGCAGCAGCGTCTCGTCATGCAGTTCGAGCGGGGCGCGCGAGGTGGCGAGCACGCGGAGCCCGGGAGCGGTCGACAGGATGGCATGGACCACCCGCGGCACCGCGGGCAGGTGTTCGCAGTTGTCGAGCACCAACAACGCCTCGCGCTCGCGCAGCGCGTCCGCCAGCGCCTCCACCGGCGGACGCGAGCCAGCCAGCGTCAGGCCGAGCGCGGCGGCGACGGCGCCGGCCTGCGCGGCGGCGCCGAGGGCGAGATCCGCCGCCGGCTGCTGTCCGGCCAGCTCCACCCACCAGACGCCGTCAGCGAAGCGGGGCACGAGCGCCCAGGCGGCGGCCAGCGCCAGCCGCGTCTTCCCCACGCCACCCGCGCCGGTCACCGTCATCAGCCGGACTGCCGCCTCGTCATCGAAGAGGATTTTCAGCCGCGCCAGCTCGGCCTCCCGGCCGACGAGGGAGGCGAGCGGCGCCGGTAGATTGTGGGCGCGCGCCGATGTGCTCGCCGACGCTGGCGCGGCCGCCGAGAACGCGAGTTCCCCGGTCTCGATCTGCGCGGCCAGACGGCGGGTCTCCTCGTCGGGCGCGGCGTCGAGCTCGGCGCGCAGCACCTCGCGGCAGTGGGCGTAGGCGGCCAGCGCTCCAGCCCGGTCGCCCGCCGCGGCCAGCGCGCGCATCAGCTGGCGGTGGCCCGCCTCGCGCCAGGGGTCGAGCGCGAGCTGGCGGCGGGCGGCCTCGGCGGCGTCGACCGCGTGCCCGGCGGCCAGATGGTGCTCAGCGAGCGCCTGGAGCGCGGCGAGCATCTGCTCCTGGAGACCCTCGCGGGTCACCAGCAGCCACTCCTCGAACGCCTCGCAGTCGGGCAGGGCAAAGCCGGCCAGGAACGCTCCCCGGTAGAGCGCAACCGCCCGCTCCAGGTCGGACAGCTCGTGGCCGCTGGCCAGGCGGGTGAACGCGGCCACGTCGACCTCGGCGGCAACGCCGCGCCACTGGACCGCCTGGCGGGTCACCTGAAGCGGATCGTCGTCCCCACCCGGAGACACGCCGAGCCCCTCGCGCAGCCGGATCAGGGCCTGCGAGAGATTGCGCAGGGCGTGCTCGTCGGGCAGCTCGGGCCAGAGGAGGCCGGTCAGCGCCGCGCGGGTGTGCGGACGGTCGGACTCGACCGCAAGGTAGGCCAACAGGGCGCGCACCTTGTCCCCGCGAAAGCGGGTCACGAACACGCCGTGGGCCTGGACCTGAAACGTCCCGAGCAGCGCGATCGCGAACGACGCCAACGGCTCCATACCGGTCACTCTTAGCTTGGACTAAATACCAGACTGGCCCAATTATCGCCCGAAAAGGCGCGGAGTGCAACGCCGTTGATTTCACACTACGACCAGCTTGGTCGTAGTGTGGTCGCAGTCCCCCGCTAGGATCGCCATAACCGTGGGATTTGTCCTCAGCGCCACGCCTGAGCATGGACGCTCGGCGTGGGGGCGAGTGTCGATTTCGTAGGGAGGGTGAGGTTGTGAATCATCACATGCCCGAGCGAAGCAGCGGGCCTCGTTTCTTTCGTTGGGTGTCCGTGGCGCTGCTGGCGGCCAGCCTGGCGCTGGCGGCACCCGTGTTCTTCGGCGGTGCGGTAGCGCTGGCGGACACGTCTTCGCAGACAGCGACATTCGGCTGCATCGGGTTTCCGCAGCTGTTCGGCGTCCCGCCCGGAGTCACCCAGATCACCGTCAATGCCGCCGGCGCGGCGGGCGGCTTCGGACAAAACAACAGTGACCCGGGATACGGCTCGACTGTTTCAGCCACCCTGGCCGTGACGCCGCGCGACACGCTGCAGGTCACCGTGGGGTGCCAGGGCAGCGCGACCGCTGGCGGCTACGGCGGGTTCAAGGGCGGCGACGGCAACAGCGGCAACCCCGGCTTCGTCGGCACCGGCGGCGGTGGCGGCGGCGGTGCCACCGTGATTGAAGATCTGGCGACCGGGAACGTGCTGCTGGTCGCCGCCGGCGGCGGTGGCGGTGGCGGCAACGGCATCTTCAACCCCGGCGGTAATGGCGGCACCTACGTCGGGATTGCTGGCTCCGGCTCCGGATTGCCGGGCAGCGGCAGCGGAGCCGGCAACGGCGGCATTGCGGGCGCCGCGTCCGGGCCGGACGGCGAGAGCAACACCCAGGGCACACCCGGCGCCGGCGGCGGCGGCGGTGGCGGCGCCGGCTATCCCAATGGCGGCCTGAGCGGATTCAGTGGCGGCGATGTCGGTGGTGGTGGTGGCGGCGGCGCGGGCGTGTCGTTCGTGGACTCCACGGTCGTCACCGGCGTCACGCAAGGCGGGGCGCACTCGTTCACGGATGGCAGCCTGGCCTTGTCCTACACCGGGCCGGACGCCACGCCGCAGGTGTACGGCTGCACCAATGACCTTGTGCGCTATTTCGTGCCGGCTGGCGTGACCGAGATCTCGGCCCAACTGATCGGCGCGGATGGCGGCAACCTGGAAAACTTCAGCGACCAACTCGGTGGCCAGGGCGCCGGGCTGCAGGGTATCATGCGCGTCACCCCTGGTCAGGAGTTGTTCATCGCCGTCGGCTGTCATGGACAGCCGGGCAGCACCGGCCATCCTGGCGATTCCTCGACCACGAACCCCGGCGGAGCCGGCGGCTACGGCTTCACCCTCGGCGGCAACGGCGGCGCCGGGGATCGGGACTCGGGTGACTTGACCAACGGCGCCGAGGGAGGCTGCGGCGGTGGCGGTTCGAGCGGCATCTCAATCCCGCAGGCACCCCCCTCGGCTGGGGATGACATACCGCCGGGCGACCAGTTGATTG
>DASSHC010000496.1:0-4679 GCA_035693105.1 Thermomicrobiaceae bacterium
CCGGCCGCCGAGCCCGAGCAGGCCGGACGGCGTCATCTGCTCTGGGAGTGCGACGGCGAGACGACCGCCTGGCTCGACGGGCAGCCGTGGGCCGGGCTCGACGCGGCGCACCCCACCTGTCCGCTGCCGGACCGGTCCTGCACGCTCTGGCTCGACTGCGGCCTGTGGGAATCGGTCGGCGGCGAGCCGCGCCGGCCGATCGGCCCCTACGGGCCGCGCTTCGATCAGTGCCGGCTACTGGTGCGCGACGAGCTCGCCTGGTCGACCCACCATGACCTCGACGTGCTGGAGCAGCTGCGCGCGGTTCTCTTCCGGCAAGAGGGCCTGGCGACGGCCGGCGCGGGGGCGTACGTCCCGCCGCTCGAGTCCTGCTCTCCCCTCCTGCGGCTGCTCTTGGGCGAGCTGGATCTGGCCTGCGATGCCTGGGTGCGCGGCGGCCTGCCGGCCCTGGCCGAAGCGCTGCGGGAGCTCTTCGCACGGCTCCCCGCCGAAGCCTGGCAGCCGGTCGCCGCTCTCTGCGGGCACGCCCACATCGACCTCGTCTGGCTCTGGCCGGAGGGCGTCACCGAGCGCAAGGCGGTCCACTCCTTCGCGACCGTGCTGCGGCTGATGGAGCGCTACCCCGAGCTAACCTTCGTCGGCAGCCAGCCGGCTCTCTACCGCAAAGTGGAGCAGGCCGCGCCGTCGCAGCTGCGGGAGATCGCGGCCCGGATCGCCGAGGGACGCTGGCAGATAGCCGGCGCCTTCGAGGTCGAGCCCGATACGAACCTGCCGAGCGGCGAGGGGCTGGTGCGCGCGCTGGTCTACGGACAGCGGAAGATCGCGGCGCTGACCGGTGCGCCGAGCGATGTCTGCTGGCTCCCCGATAGCTTCGGCTACTCGGCCAGCCTGCCCCAGATTCTCGCGCTCGGCGGCGTGCGCTCCTTCTTCACCACCAAGCTCACCTGGTCGCAGATCACCCGCTTCCCCTACACCAGCTTTGTCTGGCGCGGGCCGGACGGCAGCGCGGTGCTGGCCCACGTCTGCCCGACGACCTACAACGGCAGCGTCGAGCTGGAGGGGATCGTCGACGCGATGCGCGTCGACCGGCAGCTCGACGTGCACCCCGAGGTCCTGCTGCCGACGGGCTGGGGCGATGGCGGCGGCGGACCGACCGAGGCGATGTGCGAGCGGGCGCGGCGCATCCGCAGTCTGTCCGGCATCCCCCGCGCTCGCTGGGACACGGCCGACCGGTTCTTTGACAGCTTGGCGGCGGTTCGGGATCGCCTGCCGGTCTACCAGGGCGAGCTGTATCTGGAGTATCACCGCGGCACGCTGACCACCCAGTCGGAGCACAAGCGCCTCTACCGGGCCGCGGAGAGGGCCCTGCAAGCCCACGAGGCCGTGCGGGTCGCCACCGGCGGCGGGCCGCTCGGGGAAGACGCCTGGCTGCGCGCCCTCTTCGCTCAGTTCCACGACGCGCTCCCCGGCAGCTCGATCCGGCGCGTCTACGCCGAGCTCAACCCGGAACTGGAGGCGATCGCGCGCCGCGAGCTATCAGCGGCGACGGCCGAGCTGCGCCGCGGCGGGAGCGGCTTGATGGCGTTCAACCCCGCGCCGCTGCCGCGCACGGTGGTGCTCGAGTCTCCCGAGCCACGGCTGGTGCGCTGCGGGCCGCTGGAGGGCGTGGCCCTCGGCCGCCAGGCAGATGACGCCGCCCCGCTGCGCGAGATCTCACCGGCGGTGCTGGACAACGGGATCGTGCGCGCCACCTTCGACCGCGCGGGCCAACTGGACGGCCTCACCGTGGATGGGCAGCCGCTCGAGCTGGCGGCGCCCTGCGGCTTCGTGCTCTATCACGACCAGCCGGCGCACTTCGACGCCTGGGATATCGACCACTACAGCGTCCGGACGGGCGTGCCGCTGGCCGAGCGACTGGCGCTCCAGGTCGCGGAGCGCGGCCCGCTGCGCGGCGTGCTGCGCGGCGGCGTCGCGCTGGGCGAGCGGAGCCGGCTGAGCCTGTCGTACGTCCTGGAGGCCGAGAGCCGCTGGCTGCGGCTGGAGGTCGAGGTCGACTGGCACGAGTCCCACCGCTTGCTGCGCTATCACGTCCCGACCCGCTACCAGGGCCGGTTCGCGCGCTACGGCAGCCCGTTCGGCTCGACCCTGCGCTCGCAGTGGCCGGGCACGCCCGCCGACGAGGCGCTGTGGGAGGTCGCGGGGAGCCGCTGGGCGGCGGTCACCAACGACGACGGCGTGGGGTTGGCGCTCCTGACCGAGGCGAAATTCGGCTTCTCCTGTCGTGATGGGGACCTCGCGGTGTCGCTGCTGCGCGCGCCCAAGTCGCCGGATCCCGAGGCCGATATGGGCCGACACCGCATCCGGCTGGCGCTGGGTCGCCACGAGCCGCGCACCCGCGGCGAGATCCTCTGCAGCGCCGCGGCGGCCGACGCGCTCTTTGCCCCGGTCCTGATCGCCGAGGGCGAGGGTGTGCTTGCCCCGCCGTTCGTGCTGGAGGATGCCGGCTCGCTAGTGCCCTCCTGGGTGCTGCCGGCAACGGGCGGCGATGGCTTCGTGCTGCGGCTGCACGAGACCGACGGCGGCGCGGGGACGGCGCGCCTGCGGCTGGCGCGGCCCTGCGCGGCCCAGCTCGTCGACCTGCTGGAGCGGCCGCTGGCGGCGCTCGCGTCGCCGGATGGCCTGGTCTTCGAGGTGCCCTACCGCCCGTACCAAATCGTGAGCGTCAAGGTGAGCTGATGGCCCGCGTCGCGGGAGCCGCCCGCGACACAGCCACAGGCCCACAAGGACAGGCCGCCAACGAGCCGGGCGATTGACGCGGCGTAGCGACTTACGTAGGCTAGCGCCATCCCAAAGCGCGGTTGCTGGCAGGGTGGCTCCAACCGCCGAAGCCGGTGCGGCAGGCACTCGGCCACGCCTTCGAGCGCTGGGATGGCCAGGGCTTCCCCGTGCATCTGGGCGGGGAGCGCATCCCGCTTGCGGCACGCGTCGCCCTGGTGGCGCGGGACGTCGAGATTCTGAGCCGGACCGGCTAGCGCTGGCCGCGCGCCGCCCAGGCGCGCGCGGTGAGCTGGATCGAGCCGTCGGGCTGGACGGGGAGGCGGGCGCGGAGGCGCTCGCGCAGGGCGGCGCGGCGCTCCGCATCGAGCGACATGGCGTAGCTCGGCGCCGGGCCCTGGCCGCCCAGGAACGGCGTCCAGTAGTCGTCGAAATCCCGGAAGACCGTCGGCACGTCGACGGCGCGCACCTCCACCGCGCGCAAACCCACCCCATGGAACAGATCGGCCAATGGGCCCGGTTGACAGAGCGGGAAGCGGCGCCCCTCGTCCAGCTCCAGCGCGTTCGGGTCGAGCGCCACCGCCGCGTCCCAGAAATGGCGCATCAATTGCATCTCGCCGGCGTAGTCCCAGACGTAGACCGCCACCGTCCCGCCGGAGCGCGCGACGCGCGCCAGCTCGGCTAGCGCCTGCCGTGGATCGGGCACGAAGTTGAGCACCAGCCCGGAGACGACCGCGTCGAAGCTGCCTGCCGCGTAGGGCAGCGCCTGGGCATCGCCCTCCTCGAAGCGGGCGCGCGGGTCGCGCACCTGCGCGCGGGCGTAGGCCACGCGCTCGGCCAACGGCTCGACGCCCAGCACCTCGCTGGGAGCAGCCTGGGCCAGGATGGCGGCGCTGAGCGCGCCGGTGCCGCAGCCGACATCGAGCCAGCGCGCGCCGGCCGGGATCGCCAACCAGGCCAGGAAGTCGCGCGCGATTAGGCGGCTCCAGCGCCCGACGTAGGGCTCGTAGGCCGCCGCGCCGGTCAATGCCTCAGCACCACCCGAGCCTGCTTCCCCCGCTGCCATCGCCCGCGATCCTCTCCATGCACAACGCACAACGCACAACGCACAACGCACAATCCAGAACGCCTGAGGTGAATCGACGCGCAACCGCGGGACGAAATCATACTGAACCAGGGGCCGCCGATGCGGCCCCACGTGCTCCCGGTTCGTCTGTCGTCGCCAGATCTCAGGCGCCGGTTGCCGCGCTGACGGGACGCGGCTCGGCGACCGACCGCGCTTCGGCCTGGCCGGTGAGGTGCGCCACGATGCGCTCGGCCGATTCGCCCACGCCCATCAGCGTCCCCGCCTTCAGCGACGGCATCCAGGGCATGCCCACGAAGGAGAGGCCGGGGTAGCCGGTCACGCCGCTCTGCTGCAGCGGGAAGCCGTCGCGCTCGAAGACCGGCAGCTTCACCAGGCTGAAGTCGAAGCGGTAGCCGGTGGCCCAGATGACGGTGCTGATGCCGGCGGCGCGCAGATCGAGCTCCTCGATCAGGGGCTGCGCGAAGCCGTCGCGCAGTTGGGGCAGCTCCTCGGCGGGGGCGTCGAGCCCGTTGGACTGGATGTAGCTGTCGATCATCGCCTGCACCTGATGCTCGAACCCGTCGGCCCGCGCCAGGTTCTGGTGCAGGTCCGGGGCGAGCCCCAGCCGGCCTCCCGACGCGCCGCGCAGGTGGCCCAGCAGCGTCACGCCGTCGCGCGCGAACTGGTGCAGGTTGAGCGAGTGTCCACCCTTGGCGCCCGAGACGTGCGGGGCGGCGAACTGCTCCTTGGGAACCGGCAGCTGGTCCGGCGTCATGTCGAAGAAGCCGATCCGCGTGAGCCAGGCGACCACATCCTTGCCGCGATAGCGGCGCGGAGC
>DASSHC010000497.1:0-2214 GCA_035693105.1 Thermomicrobiaceae bacterium
GCGCAGCTCGTCCATCGCAGGCTCCGGCCCCTTTCGTGTCATGACGGTAGGGGGCAGACTCGGAGGTCTGCCCCTCCTCGCGATCCGCGGGACTAGATCCGCAGGACGCCGTAGTCGGTGGACGGGATCGGGGCGTTGAGGGTCGTCTCGAGCGCCAGCCCGACCACCTGGCGCGTCTGGCGCGGGTCGATCACGCCGTCGTCCCAGAGGCGCGCGGTGGCGTAGTAGGCGCTCGTCTCGGTGGCGTATTGCTCCTCGGTCTCCCGCCGCAGCCGCGCCTGCGCCTCCTCGTCCAGCGGCTCGCCGCGCCGCCGCGCCGCGCGCTCTTTGATCATCGTCAGCACGCCGGCCGCCTGCTCGCCGCCCATCACGCCGATGCGCGACGTCGGCCAGGCGAAGAGGAAGCGCGGGTCGTAGGCGCGCCCAGCCATGGCGTAGTTGCCCGCGCCGTAGGAGGCGCCGGTCATGACCGTGATCTTCGGCACCTGGGCTACCGCCACCGCGGCCACCATCTTGGCGCCATCGCGCGCGATCCCCTCGTGCTCATAGCGCCGCCCGACGATGAAGCCTGAGATGTTCTGCAGGAAGAGGAGCGGCACGCGCTGCTGGGCGCAGAGCATGACGAAGTGGGCGCCCTTGCGGGCCGACTCCGGGAAGAGGACGCCCTGGTTGGCGAGCACGCCGACCGGGATGCCGTAGAGATGGCCGAAGCCGCAGACCAGCGTCTGCCCGTACTCGGCCTTGAACTCGCGGAAATGGCTGGCGTCGAGGATGCGCCGGATCACCGGGCGGGGATCGTAGAGGTTGCGCGGGTCGGGCGAGATCAGCCCCAGGATGTCCTCGGGATCCTCCAGCGGCTCGGCGATCGGGGCGCGCTCCCAGGGGAGGGGCGGCGGGGCCGGCTGGGGGTTGGCGAAGATGTCGCGCGCCAGCGCCAGCGCCTCGGCCTCGTCGTCGGCTACGTAGTCGACCACGCCGCTGATGCGCCCGTGGACGTCGGCGCCGCCCAGCTCCTCCTCGCTGACCTCCTCGCCGGTGGCCGCTTTGACCAGCGGCGGGCCGCCCAGGTAGATGGTGCCGGTGCCGCGCACGATGACCGCCTCGTCGCTCATGGCGGGCACGTAGGCGCCGCCGGCGGTGCAGGGCCCGAGCACGACGGCTACCTGGCGCAGCCCCTCGGCCGAGAGCATGGCCTGATTGCGGAAGATGCGGCCGAAGTGCTCGCGGTCGGGGAAGACCTCGCTCTGCAGCGGCAGGAAGGCGCCACCGGAGTCGACCAGATAGAGGCAGGGGAGGCGGTTCGCGCGCGCGATCTCCTGCGCCCGCAGGTGCTTTTTGACCGTCAGGGGGAAGTAGGTGCCGCCCTTGACGGTGGGGTCGTTGGCCACGATCACCACCTCGTGGCCGGCGACGCGGCCGATGCCGGTGACCAGCCCGGCCCCGGGCGCCTCGCCCTCGTAGCACTCCTCGGCGGCCAGGGGCGAGAGTTCGAGGAAGGGGCTGGCCGGGTCGAGCACGCGGTCGATGCGGGCGCGCACCGGCAGCTTGCCGCGCGCGCGCTGCAGCTCGTGGGCGCGCGCGCCACCGCCGTGCCGCGCGCGCTCCAGCCGCTCGCGCAGCTCGGCGATGAGGCGCAGGTTTGCCTCGCGGTTGGCCTGAAAGGTTGCCTCGGCTCGATCGAGGCGGCTCGTCGTCTGCACGCGCGCTCCTCACCACTCACGGTCGATTGTACGACGCGATCGCAGAAACCGGGCCCGTTGGGAAGTTGGGATTCACGAGGGACGCGGTCAGGCCCACCACACCCTTGACCGGGTGCGGCCTTCTCCGATAGCGTGGCGCCTGGACGTTAGGAGGCACACATGAGGGTCGATCCGTGGCGCGCACAGAGCGCCGTGACTTCGATCGAGCCGTTCCAGGCGGTCTTCGACGAGCTGCCGGATGATCTGCGGGGGTTGCGCGGTGTCAGTCAGCAGCTGGTGGCCCACTACATGATCGACGGTGACGAGCCGGGAGGCCGTGTCACCGGTGAGCGCCTGGCAGAGGTGGACACGCGCTATGCCGACGCGATGGTCGCCCGGTTGTTGGCGCTTGGGCAGCCGAGTCTGGCCCGAGAGCGGCCGACCGCGGAGCGGATCGTCGGCTGCTGCCGGGATTTCGCGCTCCTCTTCGTGGCCATGGCGCGACACAAGGGGTTTCCGGCGCGGATCCGCGTGG
>DASSHC010000498.1:0-12934 GCA_035693105.1 Thermomicrobiaceae bacterium
GGGTTCGATACCGACTCGAACCTGAACCGTCCTGGGGTGTTTCGCCTGAACATCGCCGCTGGGCGGACCCGCTTCCAGGAGCTTCTGGGCTACCCGCCCGAGGCGCAGGCGGACCACCATGCCCAGATTGATTACACGGCACTCGATCAGGTGCTCCCGCATCCGATGTACGGTCTCCAAGGCTGGGTCTCGATCCTCAACCCCGGCCCGCTGACCGGCGACGTGGCGCGATCCCTGCTCCGCGACGCGCGCACCCGAGCGGCCAATCGCCAGCACCGAGCATAGCGGGGCCACGCCAACCGCAAGGTAGAGTCTTTGGCGCCGAGAGGGCCGAGGATCGCGTCACGGCCAACGGCGGTGAGCAACCGCCGGAGGCACGCTGGCGTAACCTAGTTGAGTGAGAGTGTTCCGGCAGGCAGCAGGGAGAAGAGAACGATGAAGCGAGGCGACGTGCTCTTGTGGGGGTTCGCCGGGACCACGGTGCTGACCACCATCCTGCGGCTTGGGCAGGCGGCCGGCCTGACCCGGATCGACCTGCCCCTCATCCTCGGGCTGATCTTCACGCCGGACCGGGACCGCGCCAAGGCGTACGGCTTCCTCGTCCATTTCGTCAACGGCTGGATCTTCGCCGGCATCTATGCCGCTGCCTTCCGCTCGCTGCGGCGGGCTAGTTGGTGGATCGGCGGGACCATCGGGCTGATCCACGGGCTGTTCGTGCTGACGGCCGGGCTGCCCGCCCTGCCCGGGGTTCATCCGCGCATGGCCTCCGAGAACCAAGGCCCGGAGCCGACCAGCGAGCTCGAGCCGCCGGGGTTCATGGCGATCAATTACGGGCGCGAGACGGCGATCGCTACCCTGGTAGCGCACGTCATCTTCGGCGTTATCCTGGGCGCCTTTCTGAGCGTCCCAGCCTCGTCGAAGTCGCGCTGGCGTCATTCACCGCTGGCGCACCGCTGATCCATGTCCTCCAGTGTGAGGGCCGCGTTGATCAAGCCGATGTGGCTGAAGGCCTGGGGGAAATTGCCCAACTGCTCGCCCGTCGCCGGATCGAGCTCCTCCGCGAGCAGGCCGAGATCATTGCGATACGCCAGCAGGCGCCGGAAATGCGCGTGGGCCTCGTCCAGCCGGCCGATCTTGGCGAGCGCCTCGACGAGCCAGAAGGAGCAGAGGACGAAGGCGCCCTCGCGCCCGCTGAGCCCATCCGGCGCATCGTACCGATAGACGAGCGCTCCGTCGGCCAGCTCGCGCTGCACCGCCTCGACGGTGCCGATCACGCGGGGGTCGCTCGGCGGCAGGAAATCGAGCAGCGGGATGACCAGCAGCGCGGCGTCGAGATTGCCGCCGGGAACGCTGGTGAAGGACTGCCGGCGCGCGTCGAAGCCCTCGCGCAGCAGCCAATCACGGATGGCGTCCCGCTCGCGCACCACGTGCGCCGGCAGCCGCAGCGCCCCGCCGTGCGCCAGCTCCAGCGCGCGATCGAGCCCGACCGCGGCCATCAGCTTGGAATGCACGTGCTGGGCTGGCCCGGAGCGCGGCTCCCAGATGCCGTCGTCCGGCTCGCGCCAGCGCCGCAGGATGACCTGAACCAGACCGTCGAGCATGCCGCGCGCGTCCCGGTCGAAGGCGCCTCCGGCCCGGTGGTAGAGGGCGAGGGCATCGAGGACCTCACCGTAGATGTCGAGCTGGAACTGGTTGGCGGCCTCGTTGCCGATGCGCACCGGCCAGGAGGCTCGATACCCCCGCAGATAGGCCAGGACGCGCTCGGGGATGTGGGCGTTGCCGAAGACGGTGTACATCACCTGGAGTTCGGGGTGCGTCAGCCGCGTGGCGTAGAGGAGCCAGGCGGCGAAGGCTCGCGCTTCCTTCTGGTAGCCGAGGCGCAGGAGGGCGCGGATGGTGAAGGCCGCGTCGCGGAGCCAGCAGTAGCGGTAATCCCAGTTGCGCTCGCCGCCGATCACCTCCGGCAGCGAGGTGGTGGGCGCGGCGATCACCGCGCCCGAGGGCGCGAAGGTCAGCGCCTTGAGGACCAAGGCGCTGCGCAGCACGGCCTCGCGATAGGGGCCGTCGTAGCGGCAGCGCGCTGCCCAGCCGCGCCAGAAATCCTCAGTCAGACGCTCGATGAGATCGAGGCTTGCCGGTCGCAGCAGCGGAGCCGGCGCCTCGGCTGAGTGGGCCAGCACCAGGTCGAGGCGCTCGCCAGCCCGGAGCGTGACCAGCGCGGTGAGCGCACGCTCAGGCGACACCTCCAGCGGGACGCTCGAGGTAACCTGGAGGGCGTGACTGTCCCAGGCGAGCTGATAGCTGCCCGGCCCGAGGACGCGAATCCGCGGGATGGTGCGCCCGGCGTTGGGCCGAACCTTGAGCGTCAGCCGTACCTGGCTCTGGCCGCTGAGCGCCACGACCCGGCGCACGACGGCGCGCGAGGGGATGGTGAAGCGGCGCTTCTGCGCCTCGGTCAGCGCCGGCATGAAGTCGACGAGTTGAACCACCGCGCCGTCGCCCGCGAACTCGCTGACCAGGATGTTGGTTGGCCCGCGATAGGCGCGGCGGCTGGGAGTCAAGCCGACCGGCTCGATAGCGCAGAAGCCGCCGATCTCGGAGTCGAGCAGGCGGGCGAAGACCGGGTCGCCGTCGAAGCGCGGCAGACACCACCAGTCGAGCGAGCCCGCGCGTGAGATGAGGGCGCCCGAGCGGGCATCCCCGATCAGGCCATAGTCCCCGATGAGCGGCTGCGACGCTGCGGGGCGCGCCCCGGCGAGCGCCTGGAGCTGGTCGGGTACGGACGTCGGGGCGGTCATGATTGCTTGCTTGACGACGTGATCTCGTCGCTTTCCATCGCGGCAACTCCTTAATCGTCCCATCGCGCGACCGCTGATTCCAATTCCCAATGGAACTGGCGCGCGAGTGCACGGCATGGGCGCCGGGTCCGCTCCTCCCTGAAGAGTACGGCGGCGCTCCTTGAGTGGTTCTTCGACCGCTGCCGGCGTTTGCACACCGCTGTGAGGGTCAGCACCGAGATCCGGGAATCGCTGATCGGTTACGCACGGAGGCCCCTTGCCGGGCTAACCGCCTCATCCCTCCGTCTCCAGCAACGCCTCGATGGTGGCGATAGCCTGGGCGTTGTCCCGAAACAGGATGGCGTGCAGGCCGCAGGCGCGGGCTGCGACGACGTTCTGCTCGACATCATCGAGGAAGATCGCTTCCTCGGGTGCGACGCCGAGGCGCTGGCAGGTCAGAGCGTAGACACGCGGGTCGGGCTTGGAGAGGCCGACCTCGTGCGAGTAGACGATCAGGTCACAGCAGTCGCCGAAGCCGTAGTGGGCCTGCTCGCGCTCGCGCGCCCCGACGAAGCTGTTGCTGAGGATGGCGGTGCGGTAGCGCGGGCGCAGGCCGGCGAAGTATGCCTTCAGCTCGGCGTTGAGCGTGCCGAGGTACTCGGCCCACAGATCGGCCATCAATTCATCGAGCTGTGCCCGGCCCAGCCCCAGGATCTCGGCGCTGCGTTGCTCCAGCGCCGCTTCGCTGATCTGGCCGTGGACACCGGCGTGCCAGGGCTCGGCCATCCGTGACGTCAGCCCGCCCGGCTCGAAGCCCAGCCGCGCCTCCCAGCGCTTGCCCCAGCCGGTGGCGGGCGTGTACTCCAGCACCCCGCCGATATCGAAGACCACCGCGCGAATCGCCAACCGCGCCTCCAATTGGCCCAAATGGCTCGCCATTGACCTCTGGGCTGCTGTAGCTGCCAGACACAGTCTGACGAATACGTTAGGTGCCGGCTCAGGACGGATCCCTCGACTGCGCTCGGGATGACAGGGCTAATGTCCGGCTGACGAGGAGGATGAGCCTTGGGTGACGATGTTCTTCATCCGGCAGGCACATCCCCTCCCCTGTCATCCCGACCGAAGTGGAGGGATCCGTCCTCACCGGATACCCGCGCTCCTCGACGGCCACCGTGTCGCCCCAGCGCTATCCCTGTCTGGGGAGTGCGACAGCTGAGCGTCATCCGGCGGTTGTCCAATTCCTAAAGCAGCCGGTATGGCGCTGGGAACCTTCTCCGAGTCTACGTTCCCCGCGGGTCAAGCTCAATCACCGGAATCGTGCGGTTGGTCTTCTCCTGGTACTCACCAAACTGCGGGAACCGCTTGGCCCACTCGTCGTAGACCCGGTTCCGTTCGGCGCCGGTGACGGGTTTCGCGTTGGCCTGGAAGGTCTGATCGCCGAGCTCGACGGTGACCGCCGGATGGGCGAGCAGGTTGTAGTACCAGTCGGGGTTGCTTGGCGCGCCCCCTTTGGAGGCGAAGACGAAGAGGCGGTCACCCTGGCGTTGATACATCAGCGGTTGCGTGCGGGGCTGACCGCTCTTGGCGCCGGTCGTGGTGAGCAAGAGCAATGGCCGTCCCGCCCAATTGCCGCCAACCTGGCCCTGATTCGCCCGAAACTCCTCGATCACGCCCTGATTCCAATTCTGCGGACCAGACATTTGTGCTCCTTCTACTCCGCGTGGTTCCACCTCGGAGATGCCTCCTCATTGCCCGGGCAACACGCGTCGCTGTCAGGCTGAGGTCGTCGAGGTTGCGGCGCAATCCGCGTTCCCGGATGGCTCGATTCGCTGGTCGTCAGAGGAAAGGCGTGCGGGTCGCGGTTGGTTGGGATCGATCGAGGCGGCTCAATCGGCCGGGGCCGACTCGTGCTCGCGGGCGGGGACGGGCTGGCGGCTGCGCAGGCGTGCCAGGTAGAAGAGGGCGAGCAGCACGCCGACGACGCACATGGCATCCATGGCGCCGACGGCGAGTTGCACGTTGTAGCGCTCGCCCAGCCAGCCGAGCAAGAAGGTGCCTAGCGGCGCGGTGCCGGCATTGAAGAAGATGTAGAGGCTCATCACCCGCCCGCGCAGCTCGCCCGGCGCGTTCAGTTGCAGCCGCGAGTTGGCGGTCGAGGTGAAGGTGATGCTCAGGAAGCCGAGCACGACCAGAATCCCGATCGTCAGCAAGTACATGGTCGAGAGCGCCAGCGCCCCGAGCAGGAAGGTGAAGCCGACGGCGCCCACGAGCAGCAGCCGCTGGGTCGGCCGGTTGATGTAGGCCATCGCCAGCGCGGCCAGCAGCGAGCCGACACCCATGGCGGTCAGCAAGCTGCCGAAGCCGAGCGCGCCGGTGCCGAGCACGAACTTGGCCACCAGCGGCAGGATGGTGGTGAAGTTGTAGCCGAAGGTGCCGATGAAGCCCATCACGATCAGCACCAGCGCCACCTCCGGCGTGCGCGCGGCGTAGCTGATCCCCTCGCGCATGCGGCGCAGCACCGGGCCGCGGCTCGGCTTGGGCACGTTGTGGAACTCGGCCGGCCGCATGGCGAGCAGCCCGCCGATCACGGCCAGGAAGCTGATGGTGTCGATGTAGAAGGGCACGCTCATGCTGAAGGCGGCGATCAGGAAGCCGCCGATGGCCGGGCCGATGATGCGCGCCGTGTTGAACAGGCTGGAGTTGAGCGCCACCGCGTTGGAGAGGTTCTCGGTCCCGACCATCTCGCTGACGAAGGCCTGGCGCGTCGGGTTGTCGAAGGCCTTGGCCAGGCCCTGCACCAGCGCCAGCACGTAGATGTGCCAGATCTGGATCACGCCGGTAGTGATCAGCACCGCCAGCGCCAGCGACTGCAGCGCCAGCACCGCCTGGGTGCAGACCAGCAGCCGCCGCTTGGGGACACGGTCGGCCAGGACGCCGCCGACGAGGGCGAAGATGGTGAGCGGCAGGAACTGGAGCGTGCCGACAAGACCCAGGTCGAAGGATGAATTTGTCAGCTTCAGCACCAGCCAGGCCATGGCCACGCGCGAGATCCAGGTGCCGATGACCGAGATGAGCTGGCCGAACCAGTAGAGACGGTAGTTGTAGTTGCTGAAGGAGGCGAAGGTGCGGCTGAATGATGTGGTGGCCCGCTGCCGCAGTGCGGCGCTCGCGGGGCCCTTCGACGTGGTGCGCTTCCCCGATCCGTTCGCCATACCAGCAATCATACGGCAAGAACCGGGAATCGGATCAATCCCACGGGCGTTCTCCCCGTAGCCCGGCCCCCCTCGGCTGGGTCATTCTCAGTTATGAGCAAGAAGTGAGCACGAACTGATCTTCTGAATGAGCAGCGCGGCGGTCTACCCTACGCACGTCGGCAGCGCGGCAACGTGCGAGAGGCGAGCTCGACGGAGACGCGTGCTGCGCGATCGTGGTCTACGCGCCGCTCGCATCCGGTTTCGACTTGTTCGGCTCTACCGGCAAAAGGAGGCTTTCGATGGCACGACTCACGCGCGCATTCGCGGTTCTGATCGCCGTCGCCGCGCTGGCGCTCGTCAGCACCGGCCTGGCCGCCGCGGGCAACCAGGTTCCGTTCCACGTCACCGTTACCGACGAGCAGGTCACGCTCCTCCCGAGCTGCCCAGTCGCCGGGTATGCTTGCGCCGCCTTCGGAGGCAGTGGGCAGGTGACGCACCTCGGCAAGACCTCCGAGTCGGGCACGACGATGTTCGACGCCGTCGCCTTCATCGGCAGCGAGACGCACTGCGCGGCGGAGAATGGTGCCAACACACTGACCGCCGCCAACGGCGACCAGCTCTTCATCACCTTCAGCGGCATGGTCTGCGCGACATCGCCCGACTTCTCCTCCGGACATGATACGCTGACCTTCACCATCGTCGGTGGGACCGGGCGTTTTGCCGGCGCCAGCGGTGGCGGCTCGCTGCTGAGCGATTTCACGCTGACCTCGCCGACCGCCGGTCTGGCGACCTCGACCTACGACGGCACCATCTCCTCACCCGGTCCGCTGCACTGAGCGTCAACGCTACCGCGGCTGAGTACCGTTCTTGCTCCCCCTCTCCCAGTCGAATCGCGTCACCGGCGAGAATGACTGGGAGAGGAACGGGGCGCGGCGCTCAGCCGCCCGCGCGCAGCGCGTCAGCCGGCGAGACGCGGCCCGCCTGCCAGATGGCGGCCGCGCTGGCCAGCGCCGAGCCGGCCAGCGCCAGCGTGGCCGTGACCGCGATCTGGCTCCATGGGATGACATAACGTAGTTCGGGGTGGTCGGCGCCCAGCAGCGCCACCAGGCTGTGCGAGAGGATCAGCCCGAGCACGACCCCGAGCGCCACGCCGAGCAGCGCGATCACCGCCGACTCGAAGGCCAGTGTGGCCCGGCTCTGCCAGCGGGTAAAGCCGAGCGCCCGCAGGGTGCCGAGTTGCGCCCGGCGCTCGATCACCGCCTGCACCCCCAGCATGCCCAGCGCCGCCACGCCCGCGATCAGTCCCAGCCCCATGAATCCCTGCACGATACGGGTCAAGAGGAGCCGGATCGACTGCGCCGTCTGCACCTGGTCGTCCAGGGCCGTGACCGATAACCCCGTGCCGGCAAAGGAGAGGCGCAGGCCGGTCACGGCGTCGGCCGCGTGCAGGCCCGGGCGCGGTTGCAGGTAGTAGGTGCTCGGCGCCGGGAGCGCCACGCCCAGTCCGGCGGCGGTGGCGCGCGAGGTGTAGACGCCGGGGGGTAGCTGCGAGCGCGAGTCGATCACGCCGATCACCGTCAGCTTGACCGGCTGGCCGCCGTCGTCCGGCCGCACCCAGAGCGTCAGTGGATCGAAGCCCTTGACCGGCGGTACGGTCAACCCGCCGCTGCCGACCAGCGTAGGGCTGATTACGGCGGTGCCGGGGTGCTGGCGCAGGGCGCGCCAGATGCTGCCGGTGCTCTCGTAGCCGGGAGCACGGCGCACCAGATTGGCCTTGACCCCCTGCAGAAAGCCATCGTCGACCGCCACCAGCGTCTCATTGAGCCAGCCGCCCAGCGGCGTGCCGAGCTGCACGGCCTGCACCTCGAGCGGGGCCGTGCCGCCGATGGCGCTGAAGCTCTTGTCGGAGACGGCGCTGGCCGTGGTGAGCGCCTGGGGCAGGTCGAGCGGCTGGCCGACCTGGGCCTGCACGGCGAACCCGGCCACCGGCGGCTCCCCCTCGCTATAGGCGCCGAGCAGCCCACCGATCATGACCAGCGCCGTGACCATGATGAAGATGACCAGGCCGAACATCACCACCGCCAGCCCGGTGCGCCAGCGCTGGTAGTTAAGCGCGCCAATGGCCGGGCGCACCACCGCGCGCAGCGCGGCCAGCGGCGCCAGCGCGCGGTCGAGCAGCCGTAGCGCGGGGCCGATGGCGCGCGTGGCCGCCCAGGTCGCGGCCAGCAGCAGCACCACCCCGCCGACCGCGATGGTGAGCGCGTCGTGGGCCAGATCGCCGCCCGGTGTCGGCAGCGCGATCAAGGCGCGCGCCCAGACGCCGGCCAGGGCCAAGCCGAGCAGGGTCGCGCCCGCGCCCGCCGCCAGCTCCAGGCGGCGCGCGGCGCCCGGCTGGAGCCGACTCGCGGCTACACCGGCCGCGCCGGTCAGCAGCACGGCCAGCCCGAGTAGCGCCAGCGTCAGCGCGCCGGGGAGCACGAGCGGGCTGCGTGGCGCGAAGGAGTAGACCGGAGCGTGCCAGCGCCACCAGATCAGCCCCGCCGCCGCCACGAGCAGCATGCCAAGCCCCAGCAGCCAGGCGCGGCTCTCGTCGCGGGCCTCGCCGCGCGTAGCCGCCACGATCCCGGCGTTGCTGGCACGCCAGGCGGCGAAGGCCATGGTGGCGAAGGTCAGCAGCGCGCCGAGGCTGAAGGCCAGCAGCAGGCTGCGCGGCGCGACGTGCCAGCGCAGGGTGAAGCCGAAGCCGGCCAGTGCGCTGGCCAGAGCGCGGGTCGTCAGCAGCGTGGCCGCCAGCCCCAAGAGCGCGCCGAGCGTCGCGCCGAGCAGGTCGTAGAGCAGCCCCTCGAAGAGGAACATGCCGAGGATCTGGAGCCGCGACATGCCGAGCGCCCGCAAGGTCGCCAGCTCGGTCAGTCGGTCGGCGGCCAGCAGTTGGAAGATCAGGAAGATCAGGATCAGCCCGGCGGCGATCGAGAAGATGCCGAGCACCAGGAAGGCGGTGGTGACCACGCTGCCGAAGTCGGTCGCCTGGTTGAGCGCCTCCTGCTTGATGTCGAGCACGGTCAGCGGGCTGAGCTGCCGCAGTGGGGCGAAGATGGTCTCGCCGCCGGGGGCGATCAGAGCCAGTTGGCCCAGCTCGGCACGGGTGCGCGGCGCCGAGATCAAACTGACGAAGCGCTCGGTGACCTCCGGCTTGGCCGCCTCCAGCCGCAGTGCGTCGATGCGCGCCCGGTCGCGTCCGCGCTCCTGCCCCTCGGCGGCCAGGATGGTGCGCTGCACCTCGGGTTGGTGCAGGAAGGCGTGGATCTGGCGCACGGCGGCTTGGTCGGCCAGCGGCAGGCGCAGCGCCTGGCTGACCTCGTCGCTGCGCGCCACCGCGCCTACCCCGCCGCCGTTGGCCACCAACACCGCGTTGATCTGGCCGGGCGCGTCGATGTGCGCCTGGTAGGCGTCGAGCGGCACCAGCACCACCGGGTCGAGCCCGCCCAGCCCCCCGTCGCGCACCACCGCCGCCACGCGCACGTCCCAGCTGACGCGGTGCCGCACGATCCGCACCGGCTCGCCGCCCTTGATGCCGAAGAGCGCGGCGGCGTCGGTGTTGAGCACGATCGCGTTCGGGCCGAGCGCGCCGAAATCGATCGGCTGGCCGTCGACGGTGCGCAGTTGCCCCATGGCCCGCGGGATCGGCGCCGGCACGGCGATCAGCGAGACCGCCGATTGGAGCTGCTGGCGCGCGGGCAGGACGACGGTGACCTGATCGAGGATGGCGGGCACGACCGCGGCCGTGCCGTGGCCCTCGGCGGCCTCGGCCAGGGTGGCGGCCTGCTCCTGGCCGAAGAGGCCGAGGTTGGCCTCGGCGAGCCCGCCGATGCCGTGCTGCGCCACGGCGCGCGCCACGTCGCCCAGGCCCCGGCTGGAGGTGTTGAGCATGACCACCTCATCGACCGGCCCCAGGCTCTCCGTCACCAGCGTGCGCACCGTGTTCGCCATGGTGTCGCCGGTGCCGAGCGCGCTGCCGATGACGGTGGTGGAGAGCGTCAGGCCGAAGACGATCAGCACGGCGCGCGCCCAGCGGCGCGGGATGTCGCGCATGCCGAGCTTGAAGAGGACGGTGGCGTGCCAGGCGAGGAACCCGAACCCGGCCAGCAGCACCAGCAGCACGACGACCAGCACGGTCGCCAGCGGCCCACTGGGCCAGGTGACGAGGGCGCTCATCTACTCAGCCGCCTCGGCGACCGGGGCTTCGGCCGTCGCGCCGGCCGGCTCCAGCTCGAGCGGCAGCGGAGGCAGTGACGCGGTTGGGAGCCGCGCGTCGTCGGCCACGATCCGGCCGTCGCGCATGCGGATCACCCGGTTGGCGCTCTCGGCCACGTCGGGCGCGTGGGTGACGATGACGAATGTCTGGCCTTGCTCGCGGTTGAGGCGGCGGATCAGCGCCATGATCTCGGCCGAGGACTCGCTGTCGAGGTTGCCGGTCGGCTCGTCGGCGAAGACGATGGCCGGCTCATTGACCAGCGCCCGCGCGATGGCGACGCGCTGCTGCTGCCCGCCGGAGAGCGCCGCCGGGCGGTGGCAGAGCCGGTCGCCCAGTCCGACCGCCTCCAGCATCGCCAGTGTGCGGGCGCGGGCCTCCCCGCCGCGCAACCCCGCGATCAGGAGCGGCATCTCGACGTTCTCCAGCACGTTGAGCGTCGGCAGCAGGTTGAACGACTGGAAGATGAAGCCGGTGGCGCGGGCGCGCAGCTTCGCCCGCCGGCCGTCGGAGAGCGACTTCAGCGGCGTGCCGGCCAGCCAGATCTCGCCGCTGAAGTCGCTCTCCAGCCCGGCGATGCAGTTGAGCAGGGTCGTTTTGCCGCAGCCGGAGGGGCCCATGATCGCCACCAGCTCGCCCGGCGCCACGCTGAGATCGACACCGCGCAACGCCTCGACCGCGATCGCGCCAGCGCGGTAGGTCTTGCGCAGATCCTCGGTTCGCACCGCGGGCGGCGTCTGGGCCGGCTCTGGATGCTGGTGGGTGCCGTTAGGCCGCCGGCGAAACAGCATGGGCGTGTATCTCCTTCAGCACGAGATCGGCGATGCGGCGGTAGCCGGCGCTCGATGGGTGAAAGCCGTCGCCGCTGAGGTACTCGGGGTGGCGCGCCAGCTCGGGCGCGTCGGCGTAGAGGTCGACTAGGATGACGCCGTAGCGCCGCGCCGCATCGGCGATGACCGCGTTCCACTGATGCACAACCTGATCGAGTTCGATCGCATCGAAGCCGGCGAAGGCCGGAAGCAGCCGCAGGTCGGGAATCGTCAGCAGGACGACGTGGGCGTGGGTCGGCCGCAACTGGTCGAGCACCGTGTTCAGCTCGCGGCTGAAGTCGGATAGTTCCACCCCGTGACGGATGTCGTTGACGCCCGGCCAGAGCGTGACCCACTCGGGTTTGGCGTCGAGCGCGACCGGCAGTTCCTGCCGCAGCACGTCGTCAACCGTCGCACCGTTGATGCCGAGATTGACCAGGGCCGGGTTACCCGGCAGCCCGGCGGCGACCAGCGGTACCCAGGCGTTGAGCGCCGGTTGATCGGCGCCGACGCCGACGGTGTCCGAAGCGCCGAGCGCGACGTAGACCGGGCGCGCCGCCGCGGCAGGCTGCCGCTCGCGCCACCAGAAGACGCTACCGGCCACCAGGGAGGCCGCCAGGAGAATGATGATGAGACGGCGGATAGGCTGAATCACGAGTCGGTCGTCAGTCCAGTCCGCGCGAAGCGGAGGTTCGCCGGCTGGCGCGTTTATGTAAGGAACTTCAGTATAGCACGCGCGATGGGGAGGGCGCAGAGAGGCGCGGCATGGCGGCAGCGTAGAGAGGCGAGCGGGTCATCGGGAGCGGCGGTCGTCGGAAGGAGCCGCGCCAAGGACAACCGATTGAACTATGGTTCCCCGCGCAAGAGCCATAGTTTAAAAGAGGGCCGCCTGTTAAACTACGAGGCAGGAATCTCGCCCCATAGTTTAATCGACTGTACTAAGGGGTGAACAAGATGGCGCATCGCCCCCGAGCTGGACGATTAGTGAGGCAACCAACGGGGTACACAGCTTTCGTCCCTGCGCCATTACCACCCGATCCAGCGGTCCAGGTTGATAGCGGAATGCTCTCACTCGTCGCCCGCGCAGCGGAAGCACTCGGGCGCCTCGACGGCGTGACACAGACGCTGCCCAACCCCGATCTCTTCGTTGCCATGTACGTTCGTAGCGAGGCCGTCTACAGTTCGCAGATCGAGGGAACCCAAAGTACGTTAGATGACGTGCTGGAGTTCGAGTTGACGGCTGAGGTGCGCGAGCTCCCGCGCGACGTAGAGGAAGTCGTCAACTACGTTCGGGCCATGAACTACGGTCTGGAGCGTCTCAACGAGCTGCCACTCTCCCTACGGCTCATCCGCGAAATCCACGCGACGCTGCTGGCAGATACACGAGGCGCCGAACGTGCGCTAGGGGAGTTTCGTTGGACGCAGAACTGGATTGGGCCGGCGGGAGTTCCGCTGAGCCGGGCCAGTTTCGTGCCGCCGCCTCCGTCGGAGCTGCCGGCGGCGCTGGACGCCTTTGAGCGCTTCCTCCACGACGATCATGACTTTCCGATCCTCGTCCGCTGTGGACTGGCTCACGCCCAGTTCGAGACGATTCATCCGTTTCTTGACGGAAACGGGCGCGTTGGCCGCCTGTTGATTACCTTCCTGCTCTGCTACCACGGTGTGCTCCATCGGCCGTTGCTCTACCTGAGCTACTACCTCAAGCGCAACCGGGCCGAATATTACGCGCGGCTCATGGCGATTCGCGGGGCCGGCGATTGGGAAGGCTGGCTGAAGTTCTTTCTGGAGGGTGTGGCCGAAGCCGCTGAGGAGGCCACCGAAACCGCCCAAGCCATCGTCCGACTTCGTGAAGCACACCGCTCGTTGCTTCAGGAGCATGGTGTCAGTGCGAACGGTCTGCGG
>DASSHC010000499.1:0-4046 GCA_035693105.1 Thermomicrobiaceae bacterium
GGGCGAACGCGACGCGGCCGCGGCCGCGCTGGAGCGCGAGCGCGAGGCCGAGCGCGTGGCCCGGCGCGAGCTGGCCGAGCTGGAGGCGCGGCACGACGCGCTGGCGCGGCTGGCCGAGAGCGGCGCGGGGCTCTACGCCGGGGTCAAGGCGGTGCTCGACGGCGCGCGCGAGGGCCGGCTGGACGGGATCGTCGGCACGCTTGCCGGCCTGCTGCGGGTGCCGGGGGAGCTGGAAGCCGCCATCGAGGCGGCGCTGGGCGCCCACCTGCAGGACATCGTGGTCGAGCGCTGGAGCGACGCCGAGCGCGCCATCGAGCACCTCAAGCGCCGCCAGGCGGGGCGCGCCACCTTTCAGCCGCTCGACACCGTACGGAGCGTGCGCGGCGGCCGCGCCGGGGCCGATCCACGCGGGGGCGGGATTCGCGGCGTCGCCGCCGAACTGATCGACTTCGATCAGCGGGTCGAGCCGGTCGTGGCGGGGTTGCTCGGGCGCGTGCTGGTCGCCGATGATCTACCGGCGACGCGCGCCGTCCTGCCGTCGCTGCCCGGCGGCTGGAGCGTGGTCACGCTGGGCGGCGAGATCGCCCGCGCCAGCGGTACCGTCACCGGAGGCGCTCGCGAGCGCCAGAGCGGCGTGCTGGCGCGCGAGCGCGAGCTGCGCGAGTTGCCGGAGCGGCAGCGTGCGGTGGAGGCCGAGCTGTCCGTGATTCGCCGCCAGGCAACCGAGCTGACCACGCGCTATGTCGGGCTCATCGACGAGCTGTCACGCCTGGAGGAGCAGATCGCCGCGGAGACAGACGCCGGGCGGCGGGCGGCCGGGGACGAGGAGCACGCCGAGCGTTTGCTGGCCGACGAGGCGCGGCTAGTCGGGCGCGAGCGGGCCCGGCAGAGCGAGATCGAGGTCCGGCTGGCGGCGCTCGACAGCGAGCGGCAGCAGGCGCGGGCGACCATCGCCGCGGCGCTGGCGGCAACCGAGCGGGCCGAGGCCGAGCGCGAACGGCTGGCGACTCAGCTCCGGGCCGAGCCGGGTGCCGGTCAGGACGAGGCGCTGGCCGAGGCGCGTGCCGAACGGCGCGCGCTGAGCGAGCGGCAGCGCGCTCTGCATGCCGAACGCGAGCGGCTGGCCGCACGCCGGGTGGCGGCCGAGCGCCAGGGCGCCGCCCAGCGTGAGCGGCTGGAGGCGCTGGCCGGCGAGCTGGCCGGGCTGGAAGATGAACAGGCGCGGCTGACCGAGGCGCGCGATCTGACCGCGGCGCGCTCGCGACAGGTGGACGAGCGCCTAACTGCCGCGAGCGCCGCGCTGGAGACGGCCACCATCGCCGAGCAGGAGACCCGCGCGGCGCTGGCGCGGCTGGCCGACGACGCGCGCACGCTGGAGCGCGAGCGCGACCGCCTGGAGCTGGAGCGCAGCCGCCGCGCCGACGAGCTGGAGCTGCTGTTAGAGCGCGCCGCCCGCGACCTCGATGTGCCCGACGCCGCGCCGCTGCTCCACGATACCGAAGACACGCTCGACCCCGCGCCGCTGGAGGGGCGCATCAACCGCCTGCGCGAGCGCCTGCGCCGCATCGGCCTGGTGGCCGAGGATGCGATCGAGCAGTACGAGCAGGAGGCGGAGCGCTACCGCTTCCTGCGCCGGCAGCTCGACGACGTGCGCGCGGCGGCCGACTCGCTGCGCGGCCTGTTGGGCCAGCTCGAAGGGAACATGGACGAGGCGCTAGAGCGCACCTTCACCGAGGTCGCCGAGGCGTTTGCGACCACCTTCACCGCCCTCTTCGGCGGCGGCAAGGCGCGGCTGGTCCGCGTCAGCGACGATGGGGTGAACGCCCTCGCGGGGCTCGATATCGTGGCCCAGCCGCCGGGCAAGCGCCCGCAGAACCTGGCGCTTCTCTCCGGCGGCGAGCGCGCCCTGACCGCGGTGGCGCTCCTCTTCGCCATTCTGAAGGTCAACCCGGCGCCCTTCTGCCTGCTCGATGAGGTGGACGCCGCGCTCGACGAGTCGAACGTGGTGCGCGTGCGCGACGAGCTGCGCAACCTGGCCGAGCGCACCCAGTTCGTGGTGGTGACGCACAACCGCGCCACCATCGAGGGCGCCGACACGCTCTACGGCATCACCATGGGCGACGACGGCATCTCGCGCACCCTCTCGCTGCGCCTCCCCGAAGAAGCAGCGGCGGGGTGAGGGGTGGTGGCTGACGATGAGGACTGGTTGCTCGTGAAGACGGATCCTTCGACTTCGCTCAGGATGACAGGGGTAGTAGGGGGCATACGACGACGACTGGTGCCGTCCGCAAGGCCGCAAACCAAACCCTGTCATCCTGAGCTTGTCGAAGGATCCGTCCTGCACGCAGCACCCAAGGTCCTCGATGGGCAACGCCCCGCTATCGCGCTTGGCTCCCCCCGCCGCTTCTACCTCGCCCTGACGCTCATCACGCTCGTCGCCGTCTGGCTGCGGCTGTGGGCCATCGACTTCGGCGTGCCGCTGGTGACCCACCCCGACGAGCCGAACATCCTCAACCCGGCGCTGCGGATGATCCGCACGCACGACTTCAACCCGCACTGGTTCATCTACCCGGCGCTGATCATCTACATCGAGGCGGGCGTAGTGGCGCTGGTGCAGGCGCTCGGCCACATCATCAGCCTCACACCGGGACAGGCGATCAGCGCCGAATACGTCGGCGGGCGGCTGATCATGGCCGCCTCGGGCATCGCCACCGTGCCGCTGGTCGGGCTGATCGCGCGCCGCATGGCGCCGCGCCGGCGCGATCTGGCCGGGCTGGTGGCAGCCGGCATCCTGGCCGTCTCCTACCTGCACGTCAAGGACTCGCACTTCCTCAAGCCGGACATCCCGACCGCCTTCTTCACCGCGCTGACCCTCTGGTTCACCCTCGACGCGCTGGAGCGCGACCGGCGGCGCTCCTGGCTGCTGGCGGCGGGGGCGACCGGGCTGGCGGCGGCGGCCAAGTACACCGGCGGCGCGGTGGGGCTGGTGCCGGCCATCGCCCTGATCCTGGCCTCCGGCTCGTGGCGCGGGCTGCTGGCGCGCTGGCGGCTGGCCGCGCTGATGACCGTCACCGCCCTGCTCGTCTTCCTGGCCATCAACCCCTACGTGCTGCTCGACCTGCACACGTTCCTCTCGCCCGATATCGGCATCGTCTACAACAGCATCCACTACAGCACCGGCCACCCCGGCGCCGAGGGGAGCGACACCTGGCGCTGGTATCTCGTCTATCTCTGGCGCCATGGCATCGGCCCGACGCTGACGCCGCTGGTCGTGGCCGGCTTCCTGGCCGAGTGCTGGCGCTTGGCGCGCGGTGACAGGCGCGTGCTCCTCCTGCTGGTCTTCCCGCTGCTCTACTACCTCGACAGCAGCCGCTACGTGGTCCGCTTCGACCGCCAGCTGATCCCGATCCTCCCCTTCCTGGCGATCATCGGCGGGCGCTGGCTCGGCTTTCTGCCGCCGCTGCGCTGGCGGCCGGGCTGGGCGATGCGCGCGGGGATCGCGGCGCTGCTGCTGGCGGCCTTCGCCGTGCCGCTAGTGCAGGCGGCGCGGCTGGATGCCGAGACGGCCAAGCCCGACCTGCGCTACGCCGCGCGCGACTGGATCCGCGCCAACCTCCCCACGGGCGCGGTGGTCGCGCGCGAGTGGTACACCCCGCCGGTCGACGAGCTGGGCGACAAAGATATCTACGTGCGCGCGGTCTACGAGCAGACGCTGGGTTGGTACCGCCAGCGTGGGGTGCGGTACCTGGTCGTCTCGGAGTTCATGTACGGGCGCTACCTGACCGAGCCGGAGCAGTATCCCCAGGAGGCGGCCTTCTACCGCGCCCTCTTCACCCGGCCCGCGCTGGTCCACCTGACGCGCGGCGATCGCTACAGCGGCCCCGAGATCTGGGTTTTCCGACTGGACGACGTGGCGGACCTGCTGCCGCCTGGGCCGTAGAACACCGAACTTGCCGCAGTTGCTTCAGATTGACTGATGAGAGATCCTTCGCCGCGGCTCAGGATGACAGGGAAAGAGGGGTGGCCTACCGAGGCGGGTCCTGCTC
>DASSHC010000500.1:0-6424 GCA_035693105.1 Thermomicrobiaceae bacterium
TTCCGAGTTCGAGGTGGTGTACTTGCTGTAGATGCGGACATTCAGGATCCGCATCAAGGTCACGCGACCCTGCTTGTTGAAGTTCCCGCCGTTACCCCAGACCTTCGTATTGAGGTTGGCGGTAGTGAAGTCGTTGTCAGCAGCGGGCAGGTCGTACGTGAAGACGAGCACGTCGCGATAGACGCCCCAATCGTTCGCCGACCCGGAAGGACTGTCGTGATCCGGGTCGGTAGCGGTCACGCCATTGAAGAAGTACGTGCCTGAGCAGGCGGGAACCCCGTTCTTGCCATAGATCGCCAGGGCGATGTTGTTACCCTGATCACCCGTTTGGGTGTAGAGGGGCATCTTCATGCCCACCGCCAGCGTACCCTGGTAGCCAGTCGAGGCCCAAGTGGCGATGTCTTGCGGGTTCTGATCGTTGCCGACGTAGCAGCCGCCCCGCGCGTCCGGTGTGTATTGGCTCCGATTCCAGGAGTTGTCCGTGCCGGTGAAGCCGCCGCCCGCGGCGCAACTGGTGCCGACCGGCACCATCCCGGCGAAGGTGGGATCCACCGCCCAGGGGTAATCAGGCGAGACGCCGTCACACCATTTGTTTGCAGGCGTGAAGTCGAGGATGTTCTTCCAACTGTTGTCGGCGTTCCGCGGCGCTGGCGGGTTGCTCGACCACAATTGGAAGAGCGTGTTCGCGTTGGCGGTGCCGAAATCCTGGTGATCCCAGAGCGTGTAGGGGAAGACATTGCCGGTGGCGACCGTCTGTGGGCAGACACCCAGGATCACGGCGCTAGCCTGGGCGCTGGTGCTGGTGGTGCTCTTGCCGACGACCCCGCCGAAGAGCGTGGTCAGTGTACTGCTGACCGTGACGCGCACTTTATACGTTCCGTCCGGCACTCTGGCAGCGGGGTTGGTCGCCCCCTGGCTCAGCACCCAGCTATTGGGACTGGGGCAGCCCGGCTGGTCGACCAGGTAATGGCTGTTGTCGATCGCCACGCAGTACTCGACCTTAACCGTGAAGCTGGTCGTGCGCGTGGTCAGTCCGGGGTTCCGGTTCTTCTGGGCGATACTCAATGCTTTCTGATAGACGTCACCATCGGTGACGCCAAAGAAGTTCGGGATGTTCTGCGGCCATGGACCGTTCACCGAATAGGGGGAGACCGAGTTGCCCAGCATCTGCGCGGCGGCCAGGGCGGCGGCGTCGGCGCCGTTCTGCATGAAGCGGCGCTGGCCGAAGGTGAAGCCCAGGTCGATCACCAGCGAGGTGATGCCGAGCATGGCGACCAGCGCGATGGCGGTGAACACCATGAAGTTGCCATCCTGGCGAAAGCAGGTCTCGCGGAGCGGGCGCGGCTGGCGCGATCGTCGTCTTTTCATTGTTCCACCACCATCGTCGATGAAGCCGTCATGGTGATCGACCCGCCGATCAAGTTGCCAATCAGCGGCGTGATTGGCGTAAAGGTGTGCTGCACCGTGATCGTCACCGTCGGGCAGGGCACCGCGTTACAGGTGCGGCTGCCGCTGATCGTCACGTCCCCGGTTGTGAGCAGCCCGGCCGAGGCCTGAACCGTGTAGTCTTTGACCTGGTCGTCGGTGAGACTCTGCACGATCGCCGCGCGGGCGCCCTCGCGGGCGCTGCTGGCCAGATCGTTGTACTGGAAGATCGCGCGACCGAAGTCGAGGATGCCGAACAGCATATAGAAGAAGAGCAGGCCCGCGATGGCGAACTCGACCATCGCCTGGCCCGCCTGCCTCCCACTCATCCGTCCGTTAGACGCGCGCATTGCCGCCTCATTCCCAGACAAAGGTCGCGGTGCTGCTGATCGTGACCTGATTGCCGGCGGCGCCGAGCAGCACGTTCAAGGGCGTCACCAGCGTAAACTGGCAACTGACCGTCACCGTGTAGTCGTTGCCGCGCCCACCGCCCGAGCCGACGAAGGTGAGCGAGCCGCTGGCGCAGCCGCTGATGTCGCTGCCATTCGAGGCGGTGAACTCCTGCAGTACCTGGGAACTGGAGGCGTTGGTGTCGTTGACCGCGGCATAGCGCGCGGCCTCGCGGGCGGCGTTGGTCAACGCGACATAGGTGTAGAAGGCGCGGCCCAGGTCGATCGTGCCCAAGAGAATGACCAGCAGCAGCGGCAAAACCACGGCCAGCTCGACCATACCCTGGCCGAGCTGACCGCGATCCTTGCCATGTCTGCGCAGTTGTCGCATCAAGCTGTGATGACGCTTTTCATTCATAGGAGCGGTGCGATCACCGCTTGAAAGGCGGCGACGGTGTCGACCACGACGGTGTCGATGGCGCCGCCAAGCTGCACGACGGCGGTGACAGCCACGACGACCACCACCGCCATGATCACCGCGTACTCCGTAAAGCTTTGACCGCCGTGGCTTGAGAGCCAGCAGGGGCGGACACGCGGGCTGGCGGCCGCAGGTAGACCCGGCGTTGAAACACATCCTCGCAGCAGCCTACCCACAACCGCCATCCCAATCATGCCCTTCGTGCTCCTCGGAGAGAAACCAGCAAGAGTGCCTTGCCGTTAGGCGCCGGGCACGCCGCCCACCGCGGCCGTAACGGCGGCGATGATCGCGGCGACCTGGCCGCCGAGAGCGATGTACGACCCCACGGCCGCGACGACCACCACGCCCATGATGATCGCGTACTCGACGAAGTCCTGGCCCTCTTCGCGGTTGAGCTTCGCCATGATCGCGATGGACAGCGTCTGCAACAGGTTGATGAGCATCATGGTATTCCTATCCTCCCTGACAATCGACACAACCTCCGATGGACCAATGCCGCGTGATCGATCGCTGCTCCTCGATAGCTCCTCCTTTCCGCTTCTCCGCTGCCTAGCTCGTTAGCGACAGCGAACGGTTTCCGTCGTGGGCCGTGCCCGCGCGAGCTGCCGCAGCTCCAGCACGGCGATGACGACGATCGATAGCAGCACGACCACTTGCCCCTGCGTCGAGGCGTCCACGTGGTGCAGGCTCATGATCAGGAGCAGCAGCGCCAGCGCCAGGCAGAGGTGGACGTACTGCCAGGCGGTGTAGGGGCCGTGCTTGGGCCCGGTTGGTGACGTGCAGAGGTGCTGGCGCAGGCGGGCCAGGGGCGGCGTCTGTGGCGCCTCCTCGGGCTCCGCCGGGGGCGCCTCCTCGCGCTCGGCGCGGTAGGTGGACAGGCGCTCGACCAGGCGCAGCGCGGCCGGGAGCTGCGCTCCCAGCTCGAGCACGTCGACGTAGTCGAGCGCGCCCGCCTCCAGCGCCAGGTCGCGGTAGTCGGCCGCCGGCTCGTTGCCGACGACGACCACGGCGGTCGCGGGCGACTGGCAGCGGATGCGCCCGGCCAGCTCCAGCGCGCTCCCCGGCCGCAGGGCCAGGTCGAGCAGCACCAGCTCGGGCTGCAAGGTCGCCACGGAATCGAGCGCCTGGCAGGCGCCGACCACTTCGTCGATCACCTCGACCGCCGGCTGCAACGACTGCACGTAGCGCGCGAGGTCGTGCCGGAAGATCTTGTGCTGGCTGACCACGAGCGCCCGCAGCGTCACGTGTTCCACTCCCCACCCTCGCCATACGAGGTCGTTCCGCTCCCATGAGCGTGACCTCAGCATAGGAGCCGCTAGGGGTGGCCGCATGAGCAGCACTCCTCAGCGTGCGCGGCCAAAACCCCCCAGCGGGGCATAGGGGGAAATCGCGTTTGGGGCCGGGGGGGGGGGGGCGTGGGGTGCCGGTGGATCGTGTGGGCTTGGCGTTAGGGGTGCGCGGGGATGGCGAAGGCCGAGCCGTGTTCCGTGGAGTCGTCGCGCAGGCGGCGCGCGCGCGGGAATCATGGACGCCGTACCGTGATCCCCGCAGCCTTGTCGCGGCTCGTCGCGCGGCACTAAAGTGACCGCGCTGAGTCCGCGAAGCCCACTGAAGGGGCTAGGATTCCCCGGCCGGCGCGGGCGAGGGTAGTGATGGCTCGGGGAGTTCTTCGATCATGGACCAGAGGGTGCCGTCGGCATGGTGGCGGGGTTGGTTCTCGATGTAGGCGATGACCGCGGCCAGGTGCCGACCGGCAAAGGAGTCCACGCTGTAGTCGCCCTGCCAGCCGAAGTCGATGCCGAGCTCCTCAGTGATGGCGCGCGAGCTGGCGCCTTTGATCCGTTGGACCGCCGTCGCGACCGGGAGCGTCGGTGGGAGCGAGACGGCCAGATGAACGTGATCGGCCACCCCGCCGACCGCATGCACCATCAGGTTATGCCGATGGGCCGCCTGCCGGAGATGCCGATGCACGGTGGGCGCGATCTGTGGGGTAATCAGGGGCTGGCGCCCCTTGGTCGCCCAGACGAGGTGATAAAACAGCCGCCAGCGTGACATTCCATCTCCAAGCCGTGCCCAAACTCAGCCCCTTCAGTGGGCTTCGTGGACTCAGCGCGGCGACTTTAGTCCCGCGCGCCGGGCGCCACTGGTGCTGGGGGCGATGACGGCGTTACCGCGGCTGCTCGGCGATCAGGCCGTACTGGTAGGCGCGGCCGATGGCTTCGGCGGTGTTGGCGGCGCCGAGCTTCTCCAGGATGCGCGCGCGGTGGTTCTCGACCGTCTTGATGCTGAGGCCGAGATCGCGCGCGATCTGCTTGCTGGTGCCGCCCTGCGCCAGGAGCGCCAGCACCTGCTGCTCGCGCTCGGTCAGCGCCTGCACCAACTGCTCGCGCTGCAATTGCCGCTGCATCTGCGTCACCAGCCGCCGCGCGATCGCCGGCGAGAGCGCCATGTCGCCCCGCGCCACCGCCTGCACCGCGTCGACCAACTCGGCCGGGCTCGACTGCTTGAGCAGGTAGCCGTCGACGCCGCTCTCCAGAATCCCGGCGATGTGCTCCTGGTCGGCGTACATCGAGAGGATCAGCACGCGCGTCTCGGGGCGCACGGCCTTGATGCGCCGCGTCACCTCGATGCCGCTGATGTCGGGCAAGCCGAGGTCGCTGACGACCACGTCGATGGTCTGTCCCTGGCGCAGCAGGCGCTCGAAGAGGCGCACGCCGTCGTCGCCGGTGGCCGCGTCGCCCAGCAGGCGCATCCCCGGCAACTGCGCGAAGAGGAGCTTCAGCCCCTCGCGCACGATGGTGTGGTCCTCGATCAGGAGGAGACGGATCACCGCGCCGCTCTCCCCGGCCATGGCCGCCTCGCGGGACACCGCTTCAACGTGCGATAGCTCCATGCTTCCCCCCCGTGTCCGCCCGGCTCAACGCGGCAGCCAGGCGACGATCCGCGTGCCGCCTGCCTGGCCCTCCCCGATGGTGAAGCTGCCCGCCACAAGCTCGATGCGCTCGCGCATGCCACCGATGCCGAGCGTGGCCCGCACCGGCTGGCCGAGCGGCGCGGTCGCCTGGGCGCTCAGCCCGACACCGTCGTCCTCGATCTCCAACGTCAGCCCGCGTGGCTCGTAGCGCAGCGCGACGGCGACGCGGTCGGCCCGGGCGTACTTGCGCGCGTTGTTCAGCGCCTCCTGCACCACGCGCAGGATCGCCAGCTCGTGCGGCTCGTCGAGCTCCCAGGGCGTGCCCTCGATCGCGACCGTCACCTCGATGCTGGTCAGTTCCATGGCGTGGCGCGCCAGGCTGCGCAGCGCGGCGTGCAGGCCGAAGTCCTCCAGGATGCGCGGGCGCAGGTTGAAGGCGATCGTGTGCAGCGTGCTGCTGCAGGCCACGAGCTGCTCGCGGGCGCGGCGCAGCGCGTCGGTGGCGGCGGCGTCGCCGGCGAGCTGCATCAGCTCCAGATCGAGGCCCAGCACGGCGGCGGTCAGCGCGTGACCGGCCTCGTCGTGCAGGTCGCGGGCGATGCGCTGGCGCTCGGCCTCCTGCACCTGCACCACCTGGCGGCGGAGCTGCTGCACCGTCTGCTCCAGCTCGGCGTTGCGCCGGCCGGCCTGCTGGGCGCTGAGGCCGCTGGTGAGCTGGCAGGCGAGCTGCTCCAGGGCGTGGAGGTCGTCGGACTGAAAGCCCTCGGGGCGCAGGGGATCGGCCACGCTGAGCACGCCGCAGGCGTTGTCGGGCAGCGGCACCGGCACGCTGATGAAGGCGCCGGTCAGGTAGCCACGCGCCTGGTGGGCGGGGAGCACCGCGCGCTCGTTGACCAGCAGCGGGCGGCGGCTGAGGGCCACGCTGCCGGCGACCGCGTCACCCAACCGCACGCGCACGCGCGCGGCGAGGCGCGCGGCCAGCCCGCGGGCGGCGACCACCCGCAGGGCGCCCGCCGGCTCGTCCGGCAGGAGGAGCGAGGCGCGTTGGCTGCCCGCCAGTCGCGCGGCCAGATCGACCGCGCCGGTCAGGGACTGGCGCTCAGCGGCCGGCCCGCCGTCCGGCGCGCACGACCAACTCGGGGCGATGGCATGAGTGGAGACAAGCTCCTGCAACGACGACACCCCTTCCCGGGCGCTCTGTACTCCCGCCTCGGCCCG
>DASSHC010000501.1:0-20439 GCA_035693105.1 Thermomicrobiaceae bacterium
GGTTTTGCATGGCGCTTTCCAGGGCGTTCATGATGTCGCGCTCGGTGTTGGGGTCGATGGCGGCGGTGGGGTCGTCCAAGATCAGGATGGCCGGATCGGTCAGCAGGGCGCGGGCGATGGCGATGCGCTGGCGCTGCCCGCCCGAGAGCCCGACGCCGCGCTCGCCGACGACCGTGTCGTAGCCCGCGGGCAGCGCGGCGATGAAGTCGTGCGCCTGGGCGGCACGGGCCGCCGCCTCAATGCCCGCTTGCGTGGCGCCGGGCTGGCCGTAGGCGATGTTGTCGCGCACTTTACCGCTGAAGAGGAAGGTCTCCTGCAAGACGATGCCGATCTGGCTGCGCAAGCTGGCGAGCGTCACGTCGCGCACGTCGTGGCCGTCGACCAGCACCGCGCCGCCGGTCACGTCGTAGAAGCGCGGGATGAGGTTGGCGACCGTGCTCTTGCCCGAGCCGGTGGTGCCCAAAATCGCGACCGTCTGCCCCGGCTCGACGGCGAAGCTGACGCCGCTCAGGATCTCGCGCTCGCTGCCGGGGTAGCGAAAGTGGACGTCATCGAACGTCACCCGACCGGTGATCGGCGGCAGCGTTTGGGCGCCGGGGCGGTCCTGCACCTCGACCGGCGCGTCGATGATCTCGAAGACGCGCAGCGACGAGGCGCCGGCGCGCGAGATCTGCGCCGCCAGGAAGCCGAGCGCCAGCAGCGGGAAGATCATGAAGCTCAGGTAGCTGTTGAAGGCGATCAGCGAGCCGATCGAGAGCTTGCCGCCGATAACCTGCCAACCGCCGAACCAGATGATCGCCAGCGTGCCCAGGTTCGCCAGCAGGAAGACGAAGGGGAAGTTGTTCGACATGGCATAGATCGTCTCCATGTTCTTGCCGAACAACGTCTGGTTGACTTCCGCATAGCGCTCTGACTCGTGCTCCTCGCGGGCGAACGCGCGAATGGTGCGGATGCCGGTCAGGTCCTCCTGCAGGATGGTGTTGAGCGCGCCCAGCGTCTGCTGCACCTGGATGAAGAGCGGGCTGATGCTGCGCACGAAGACGGCGAGCAACGCCAGGATCGCCGGGATGATCAAGAGGATGAGCAGGGTCAGTTGCCAGCTGATGGTCAGCAGCAGGATGGTGGTGCCGACGAGCATCACCGCCGACGAGCCGGCCTGGAGCACGCCGGTCCCGGCGAAGGTGCGGATCTGCTCGACGTCGTTGGTCAGCCGGGTCAGCAACTGGCCGGTCGGCATCTGGTCGTAGTAGCTGAAGCTGAGCCGCTGGACCTTGGCGAAGAGGGCGTTGCGCAGGTCGTAGGCCACGCCCTGCGAGGCCTTCTCGGCCAGATAGCCTTGCAGGAAGTTGCCGCTGCCGCGCACCAGCGCCACGCACAACAGCCCGCCGACCGCGATCACCAGCGCCCGCGACTCTTTCTGCCCCAGGCCCTGATCGATGGCGTAGCGGATCAACTGCGGCGCGACCAGGTTGGCGCCGGAGGCGATCAGGAGCGCGATGAACGCGCCCAGTGCATCGCCGGTATAGTTGCGCAGGTAGCCGAGCGCCCGGCGCAGCGCCTTGCCGCTCCCCGGCACCCGTTCCATGCCACGCGGTCCGCCATGAGCCGGGCCGTTACCCGGTCGCTGCATTCGCCATCCTCCAGAAAGGGTTCGACGTCATCGAAGCACTCTATTATGCCACGTCCGGGCGCGACAAGACCACGTGGTGTTCACGGCGGGGAATGGCCCGCGACCACGTTGCCTGCCGCTCCACGCTGGGTCCCTGGACAGGCTCGGGATGACAAGAGAATTTGCGTGGCGGCCGGCGGCGATTCGGTGTACTCGTCCGCCCCGAACTCCCCCGGTCATCCCGAGCGCAGTCGAGGGATCCGTGCCGCACGCGACACCCGGCCCACTCGAACGGACTCGCATTGCCCCCGCACAGTCCGGCGCGGGGAGTAACTATGCGCCGAAGGGTGCCCCGTGCTGCTGGTGTTGATCCTCGCAATCGTCCTCGTTCTGGCCCTGGCGGCGGTGCTGGCGGTCGGCTGGTCGGCGGCGCGGCAGGCCCTGATGCCCGGCCCGCCCCACTACGGCTGGTCGCTGGCCGACTTCCCCAGCCTCCCCTGCGAGCCGGTGCGGCTGCCGGGCGCGGGCGGCGTCGAGCTGGCCGGCCGCTTCTTCCCGGGCGCCTGGCCGGCGACGATCGTCCTCAGCCACGGCTACGGCGACACCCAGGATCAGATGCTCCCCTGGGCCGCTTTCCTCCACCGCGCCGGCTTCAGCGTCTTCAGCTACGACATGCGCCACCGCGGTCAGAGCGGCGGGCGGCACGTCACGCTCGGCGCGCTAGAGCAGCACGACCTGGTGGCGGTGATCGATTACCTCGCCGCGCGCCCCGGTGTCGACCCCGCGCGCATCGGCGCCCTGGGCGTCTCGCTCGGCGGCTCGACCACGATCCTGGCGGCGGCGCGCGACGCGCGCATCCGGGCCGTGGTCGACGACTGCGGCTTCAGCGACGCCCCCTCGGTCATCGCCTCCAGCTTCGAGCACTTCGTCCACCTGCCGCGCTTCCCTTTTGCCCTACTCACGGTGCGGCTGGCCGAGTGGCGCGCCGGGACCACGGTGCATTCGGTCCGGCCGGTCGATGTGGTGGGCCGGCTCAGCCCGCGCCCGCTGCTGATCATCCACGGCACCGCCGATATCCACGTGCCGCCGGAGCACAGCGACGCGCTCTTCGCCGCGGCGGGCGAGCCAAAGGAGCTGTGGTGGGTGCCCGACGTAGCCCACGCCGAGGCTCGCCAGGCCACCGGCGCCGCCTACGAGCGCCGCGTGGTCGAATTCTTCGCCCGGGCGCTCGCCCTGGACAGCGCGCGATGAGGGGGAATGAGGTTCACTCGCCGCGGGAGTGCCGCGCGCTGCTGGCCGCCGCCTTCCCCGGCCTGCGGCTCGGCGCGGTGCGCTTTCTGGCCGAGGGCTGGGACAACACCGCCTTCCTGGTCGATGAGGCGGGCGGGGCGCTGGTCTTCCGCTTCCCCCGGCACGCGCTCGGCGACCGGCTGCTGACGGTGGAGATCGCGCTGCTGGCCGCGATCGGTGCGCGCCTGCCGCTGCCCATCCCGTCCTACCGCCACGTCTCCGGCCCGGTGCCCGGCTTCCCCTGGCACACCGCCGGCTACCGGCTGATCCCCGGCCAGCCGCTGGAGGCTGTCGCCGTGCACGCGGCCGAGCCGCTGGCGGCGCCGCTGGCCGCATTCCTGGCCGCGCTGCACGCCACGCCCGCGCGGCTGCTGCCGCCCGAGCTACCGCGCTTCACCCCGGCAAGCTGGTTGGCGCTCCATGACCGGCTGGTGGCGGAGGCGCTGCCCGCGATCGCGCGGGACGATGCGGCACTGGCCGGGCGCGTCGGCGGCTGGTGGGAAGGCTATCGCCGCGACCCGCGCGCCGCCGCCTTCACCCCAACGCTGATCCACGGCGATCTCGCGACCGAGCACATCCTGATCGACGAGGCGGGCCGTCCCAGCGGCGTCATCGACTTCGGCGACGCGCGGCTGGCCGACCCCGCGCTCGACCTGGCCGGCCTGCCCGACGCGCTCTTCGCGGCGGTGGCGCGGCGGCTGCCCGATCTCGACGCGGGCGCCGCGCTGCGCCGCGCCGCTTACCGCCGCTGCGTGCCGCTGCACGCCATCGCGGCTGCCGGACGCCTGGGCCGGCCCGAGCTGCTGGCCGAGGGGCTGGAGGGGCTACAGCGAGCGTTCCCGGAGTAGAACAATTGGCACGGTCTTCAGCCGGAGCGGATCCGCATTTCCTGTAGGGGCAGACCGCGACCAACGACGATGCCTGCCGCTCTCGCCCGCCGGGCAGGCGGAAACGCCCGGCTGTCCCCCTGCCGGGCGTTTCCGCGCAACCCAACCCCGGAGGGTTTACTGCGTTCAGGCGCTCGGGTAGACGGCCAGCGACATACCGTCGAAGTAGCCCCACGAGCGCAGGAAATCGCCCCAGTTGAAGTGGCGGTAAGCGCCGTCACCGGGGTCCGCGACGAAGACACCGTTGGCGTCGTAGCCGTAGACCACCACGGCGTGCTCCTGCGGCACCAGCGCGAAGCGGGCGCCGTCGGCGGTGCCGTAGCTCTTGTCTTGCACCGAGGCCATATTGGTGATCCAGGCCACCACCGGGTGGCCCTGGTCGATCTGCGACTTGAGCTGGCCGGCGTCGCCCTCGGCGTAGATGACCTGGCCGGTGTAGCCGTAGCGGGAAAGCAGCGAGACGAACGGCTCGGCGTAGACGCCGTAGTCGTCGGTGCCGCCGAAGGCCCCGGCCAGCCGGCCACGGAAACCGAGGTGCGGGTTGGCGTTGTGCGGCATGTTCTCGATGAAGACCCACTCGGAGACCTGATGACCCCAGTAGGCGGTCGCCAGGCTCACCGCGGCGTCCTCGCAACTGAGCGGCAGCGACTGCTGCATCACCGGCATGTTGTCCAGCTTGACGGTGCCGTCGCTGACCACCGGGCCAGTTTCCAGGCTGGCCGGGATGCGCAACATCTGCCCGGCCTCGATGAGGTCGAGGTCGCTGATGCCGTTGGCTTCGGCCAGCGCCCGAACCTGGACCCCGTAGCTGCGCGCGATAGTCGTCAGCGTCTCACCCGGCACCACCAGGTGCAGCGCCAACTGGCCGGAGTCCGGCGGCGGGCTGGCGCTCTGGGTGGCGCTGGAGCCGACGGATGGGATCTTCAGCTCGCTGCCGACCACGATCACGTTGGGGTTGGCGAGGTTGTTGAGCTTGGCCACGGCGTCGACCGTGACGCCATACTGGCTGGCGATGGTCGTGAGCGTCTCGCCCGGCAGCACCTGGTGCTCTTTGGCGCCCGCCTGCTGTCCAGCGGCCGGCGCCTGATCCTGGCCCTGATCCTGGTCGATCGTCAGCGTCGAGCCGGCGATGATCAGATTGGGGTTGCCGATGCCGTTGAGCTGGGCCAACTGCTGCACGCTGACGTGGTAGTGGGCGGCGATGCCTCCCAGCGTCTCCCCCGGTTGCACCTGGTGCGTGGTCGCGGCCGCGGCGGCCTGCGTGCCCACGATTAGCCCGGTGGCGACCAGCGCCGACACGCCGGCGGCGCGGCGCGCGCGGAAACGGCGGCGGCGCTGCACCGGAGCCGGGCGACCGAAGGAGCGCATCTCCGGCGCGGGCCCGGCAATCGTCCGCGTCGCGCTCACCTCCGCTCGGCTGCGCACCCGCGTCGCGTAGAGCGCCACCAACCCGCTCTCGCCCTGCTCCTGCTGCTCGCCGATCATCGTGACCTCCCCTGTGCTCGCTCGTACATACTGTACGTACACGAGTATAGCCGGGCGGTGACGGCTTGGCAAGCCGAGGTCTAGTCAGCGTGTAGGATGGTGATCCCCTGAGGGGTGCCGATCAGCGCCTCACCGGCCAGTCCGATGAAGAGGCCATGATCGACCACGCCGCTGATCTGCTTCAGCCGCGCGGCCAGCGCGGCGGGGTCGGCGATCGGGCCGAAGGCGACGTCGAGCAGCAGGTTGCCGTTGTCGGTGATGAAGGGTTGCAGCGCGGCCAGGCGCGGCACCGGTGTGCCGCCGAGGGCGGTCAATTCGGCGGCCACCAGCCGCGCGCCGAAGGGCACCACCTCGACCGGGACCGCGTGCCGCTCCCCGAGCCGGTCGACCAGCTTGGTGTGGTCGGCCACGATCAGCACGCGGCGCGCGGCGATGGCGACCAGCTTCTCGCGCACCAGCGCCCCGCCGTGCCCCTTGAGGAGGCTCAGGGTACCCGGCACGATCTCGTCGGCCCCGTCGATCGTCAGGTCGATCTGGCCCGGGCGCTCCAGCGGCAGCAGCGGGATGCCGAGCGCGCGGGCCAGCGCGGCGGTGCGGTCCGAGCTCGCCACGCCCTGGATACGCAGCCCGGCGCGCACCCGCTCACCGAGCGCGCGCACGGCCAGCTCGGCGGTCGTGCCGCTGCCGAGGCCGACCACCATGCCGTCCTCGACCGCCGCCGCCGCCCGCTCGGCCGCCGCGCGCTTCTCGCGCTGGACGCGCTTCTCCTGGGGCTCCTCAGGCACCAATCCTCCATCTTGCTGGGCGCGCCCTCACCCGGGAGGCCCTCACCCCAACCCCTCTCCTTTGCGGGGGCGAGGGGCCACGAAGCATTGTCGTACCGAGCTCCCCTTCTCCCAGTATTGGGAGAAGGCTCCGTGCGGGCGGGGTCTCCGTGCGGGATGAGGGCAACCCCGGGGGCGGGGGTGCGGGCCCGTCTTACCCCTTCGCCCGCTGCGCCAGGTCGAGCGCGGCCACGTAGATGCGGTCGCCGGTCAGGCCGTAGGTCTGCAGCAGCTCCCAGGCATCGCCGGACTGGGCGAAGGTGTCGTCGAGGTCGACGAAAGCCATGCGGCAGGGATAATTGGCCGCCGCCGCCATCGCCACCACGCTCCCTAACCCGCCGTGGTGCAGGTGCTCCTCGGCCACCACGATCCCCCCGGTCTCGCGCGCCGCCGCCACCACCGCCTCGGTGTCCAGCGGCTTGACCGTCGCCATGTCGAGCACTCTAGCCTGGATCCCCTGCTGTTCCAAGCGCGCGGCGGCATCCAGCGCCCCGGCCACCATGATCCCGTCGGCGATCAGGGTGATGTCCCGGCCGTCGCGCAGTTGCGTCGCCTTGCCGATGGTGAACTGGAGCTGCTCGTCGTAGACGATCGGCACCGCCGGACGGCCGACGCGCAGGTAGACCGGGCCATCGTGCGCCAGCATGGCGTGGGTCGCGGCGCGCGTCTGGTGCTCGTCGCTCGGCACGATCACGGTCATGCCGGGGAGGGCGCAGGCCAGCGCCACGTCCTCGATCCCCATCTGCGACGGTCCGTCCTCGCCGATGCTGATGCCGGCGTGGCTGCCGACCAGCTTGACATTGAGGTGCGGGTAGGCGACCCCCATGCGGATCTGGTCGTAGGCGTTGCAGGTGAGGAAGGCGGCGAAGCTGGCCGCCACCGGCAGCTTGCCACTGGCCGCCAGGCCCGAGGCTACCCCGATCAGGTTCGACTCGGCGATGCCCACGTTGAAGAAGCGCTCGGGGAAGGCTTCTTTGAACCACTCGGTGCGGGTCGAGTTGTTGACATCGCCGTCGACGACCACGATGTTCTGGTTCGTCTTGCCCGCGTCGCGCAGCGCCTCGCCGAAGGCGTCGCGCGTCGCCTTGCCCATCTTCAGCCCGATGGTCGCTCCCAGGTTCATGACAGCTCCTCCAGCGCCTTCTGGAGCTGCTTCTCGGGCACCGCGCGCCCGTGCCAGGTGAAGTCGCGCTCCATGAATTCGAGACCCTTTCCCTTAACGGTGTGAGCGACGATGCAGTAGGGGCCGTCCTGGTAAGCGGTGGCCTCGGTCAGCGCCTGGTAGACGGCCTGGATATCGTGGCCGTCGATCTCGGCCACCTTCCAGCCGAAGGCGCGGTACTTGTCGTCGTACTTCTTGGGGTTGGTCAGGTTGGAGACCGCGGTCGTCTGCTGGAAGCCGTTGTTGTCCACGATGCCGATCAGGTTATTGAGCTGGTAGTTGGCCGACGACATGGCGGCCTCCCAGATCTGGCCCTCCTCCTGCTCGCCGTCGCCCATCAGGACGTAGACATTGAAGTTGCGCGGCGCCCAGCGCGCCGCCAGCGCGTGGCCCTGGCCCATCGAGAGTCCCTGGCCCAGGCTACCGGTCGAGGCCTCGACCCCCGGCACCCGGCGCATGTTGGGATGCCCCTCCAGCGGGCTGCCGAGCTTGCGCAGCGTGTGCAGCTCGCTGACCGGAAAGTAGCCGGCGTTGGCCAGCACCGCGTAGAGGATCGGCGCCGCGTGCCCCTTGGAGAGGATGAAGCGGTCGCGCCCCGGCCAGTGCGGGTTGTTGGCGTCGTACTGGAGAATCCCGGCGAAGTAGAGAACGGCCATGAGTTCGGTGCAGGAGAAGGAGCTGCTGGGGTGACCCGAGCCGGCCTCGGTGGTCATCTCCAGCACCTGCCGCCGCAGCGTGTGCGACAGCTCCCGCAGCCGCGTGATTTCCTGGTCGCTCAGGCCGCCGGACGAGGCGGCCGCGGCGTGCCCGGCCTGCCCAGCTTGCGCCGCTGCCGCCTGCCCGGCCTGCGCCTGGCTCTTTGCCTGCTGATCTGCCATGCGACGAACCTCCGTCTGCGAATCCGCCTGCTATCATCACCCGCCCTGCCGCAAGTGGCTCACCACGGCTCACCACCCATCGGCTCCCGGCGCTCGACCCCCAGCCCGCGGAAGGCCGTTGAGACAAATATTGTCGCGCGGCCGGGCCGCATGGTACAACAGGGGAGAGCCGAGGGCTGTACGTACACCTGCGAGAGGATACCCATGGGGAAGGGAAGGATCTCGCCGCAGCGGCTCGCCTTGGTCGTCGCGCTGCTGCTCAGCCTGGGCAGCGGGATCGCGCCGCGTGCGCATGCCGCGGCGGCCGACTCGGCGCCGGCGGTGGTCAGCTTTCGCGTCTACGCCACCCAGGAGGGGCTGGTCGGCGACAGCACCTCCACCGGCCACATCATCCAGCCCAACGACCACTTCGTGGCGCTCCCCTGCGTCTGCGTGCTGAGCAGCAAGGGCGGGCACGAGTTCCAGGTGCGCGTCGACTACAAGGGCAAGAGCGTGACCGCGCCGGTCTGGGATGTCGGCCCCTGGAATATCGACGACGACTACTGGAATCCCCCAGCTCAGCGCAAATACACGGGGCTGCCGCAGGGTGTGCCCGAGGCGACCGCGGCCTACTTCAACGGCTACAACGGCGGGCGCGACGGGAAGGGCCGTGCTGTGCGCATCCCGGCCGGGATCGATCTGGCCGACGGCACCTTCGCCGACCTCGGCATGAGCGACTCCGACTGGGTCACGGTCAGCTTTCTCTGGCTGCCGAGCGTCTCCCTCAACGCCCTGCCGGCCCTCCCCGCCGGCTACCAGGACATCCCGACGGTGGCCTTCGGCCAGCGCCCCCCGCTCGACCCGGTCAAGCCGAAGGACCCGGCGAAATACACCTACTTCCCGGAGACGCAGCACAACGTGGCCGCGCCGCTGATGGCCTACTGGAACGCCAACGGCGGCTGGCGCAACCTCGGGCTGCCGATCACCGAGCTCTTCCGCGAGGTCTACGCCGACGGCTCCTGGAAGCTGGTGCAGTACTTCGAGCGGCAGATCCTGGAACTGAACCTGCCGGCCAAAGACGGCACGCCGCTGGTGACCTCCGGCTTGATCGGCTACAGCGCCTACGCGCCGCCCGACGCGCGCGCGCCGGTGACGCCCTTCACCAGCGACGCCGCGCACCAGTACTTCCCCCAGACGCAGCACTCGTTGAACAACGGCTTCAAGGCGTACTGGCAGGCGCACGGCGGCCTACCGGCCTTCGGCTATCCGATCACCGAGGAGTTCAGCGGCACCACACCGGCCGGGCGCAGGTACGTGGCGCAGATCTTCGAGCGCGCCCGCCTCGAGTGGTGGCCCGACCGCGTCGGCCAGCCCGACGAGATCACCCAGGGTCTCCTGGTCGTCGAACTGATGCGGCAGGCGGGCTGGATGTAGGCGGGCGGCGCATCGGCCCGCGCTGGTGGCGCTCCACGTTGGCTCCCTCCACTTCGGTCGGGATGACAGGGAAATATTGGGGCGGACGACAAGGACATGTCTCGTCCGGTAGGCTGCTCACTCTCCCTGTCATCCCGACCGAAGTGGAGGGAGCCGTCGTGCCTGACGTCCCATCCTCTTCTTCAGCCACTCGCCCCTTCCACGGCCCCGCTCGCGCTTGACTTCTACCACTCCGGCGTGTAAATTAGCCATGGCTAAATCTCGATTTACCCACCGACGGCGACGCGGATTCGTCGCGTCGAATTGCTTGGTGAAACGCTACGTAAATTCTTGGAGCTGACGTGGTCGATATCCATCTCTCATCGGGCGAAGAGGATTACCTGCGCGCGATCTATCACCTGAGCCAGGAGAGCCAGGGCGAACCGGTCGGCACGCTGGCGATTGCCACCTGGCTGGAGGTCGCCGCCGCCTCGGTGACCAATATGGTCAAGAAGCTGGCCGGGCGGGGGCTGGTCGATCACAGCCCCTACCGCGGGGTCACGCTGACTCCGCTAGGCCGTCGCGCCGCGTTGGAGGTCGTGCGGCACCACCGCCTGCTCGAGCAGTACCTGCACGAGCAACTGGGCATGCCCTGGGAGCAGGTGCATGTCGAGGCCGATCGCCTGGAGCACGCGCTCTCGGAGGCCGTCGAGGAGCGCATCGACCGCTTGCTCGGCCACCCCACCACCGATCCTCACGGCGCGCCGATCCCCTCCAAGAGCGGGACGATCGAGCGCTCGGAGCGCCGCCCGCTGTGGCAGATCGCGCCCGAGTCGATCGTGGTGGTGGCCGAGGTGGCCGACGAGGAAGCCGACCTCCTCACCTACCTGGAAGACCTGGGGCTGACGCCGGGCACGCGAGTCGAGGTGCTGGCCAAGTCGCCCTTCGACGGGCCGCTGCAAGTGCGCGTTGGCGCACGGGAGTACGCCCTGGGCGAGCGCGTGGCCCGCGCCGTCCAGGTCACGAGCGTGGCGGGCCGGCCGTGAACGGTGACGTGTGATTCGCGCGAAGGACGACGATGGTCAATTGGAAGCCCACGAACTCGACCGCGGGGAGCCTGGCGCGGAGCGGAGCGCGGAGCGTGGCGCGATGAGTGGCGAGGGAACCCTCGGCCGGGCTGAGGATCGCACGGTCGAGTCCGCCCGCGCCGTCCTGACCGGCACGACCGGCGCTAACTGGTTCCAGCGCTTACTCCCCTTCCTCGGTCCCGCCTTCATCGCCAGCGTCGCCTACGTCGACCCCGGCAACTTCGCCACCAACATCCAGGGCGTCTCCGAATTCGGTTATCTGCTGATCTGGGTGATCGTCGCCAGCAACCTGATGGCGATGCTGATCCAGGCGCTCTCGGCCAAGCTCGGCATCGCCACCGGCCGCAACCTGGCCGAGCTCTGCCGCGACCGCTTCCCCAAGTCCGTCGTCTGGGTCATGTGGGGGTTGGCCGAGCTGGTGGCGATGGCGACCGACCTGGCCGAGTTCCTCGGTGCGGCGCTCGGCTTCAACCTGCTCTTTCACATTCCGCTCTTCCCCGCCGCCATCCTGACCGGCATCGCCACCTTCATGATCCTGGGGCTGGAGCGGCGCGGCTTCCGCTCGCTGGAGGCGGTGATCGCCGTACTGGTCGGCGTCATCGCCGTCAGCTACGTCATCGAGACCGTGCTCGACCAGCCCGACTGGGGCGCCATCGGCTACCACGCCGTCGTGCCGCAGTTCTCCGGGCAGGAGAGCATCCTGCTGGCGGTGGGCATCCTGGGCGCGACCGTGATGCCGCACGTGATCTACCTGCACTCCTCGCTGACCCAGAACCGCATCGTGCCCACCAACGCCCAGCAGGCGCGGCGCATCTTCCGCTTCGAGCTGATCGACGTGGTCATCGCCATGGGCATCGCCGGCGCGGTCAACGCGGCCATGCTGATCATGGCGGCCGCGACCTTCCACGCCACCGGCAACACTCACGTGGCCTCGATCGAGGACGCGCATCTCACCCTCAAGCCGCTGCTCGGCTCGTTCTCCAGCGTCATCTTCGGCATCTCGCTCCTCGCCTCGGGGCTCTCCTCGTCCTCGGTCGGCACGATGGCGGGCCAGGTGATCATGCAGGGCTTTCTCCACCGCCAGATCCCGATCTGGCTGCGGCGGCTGGTGACGATGCTCCCCACCTTCGTGGTGATCGGCCTCGGGCTCGACCCGACTCGCACCCTGGTCATCAGCCAGGTGGTGCTGAGTTTCGGCATCCCCTTCGCCCTGATTCCGCTGGTCATCTTCACCAAGAACCGGCATTTGATGGGCGAGCTGGTCAACCGGCGCCGCACCAACCTCGCCATCACGGCCATCACCGGGCTGATCGTGGCGCTGAATCTCTACCTGCTCTACAGCACGGTCGGCGGCTGGCTGGCCTGAGCGAGCGCTACGGCGTGACGTCGCGGCGCTCGAACGCGACGACGGCTGCCGCCATGGCGGCAAACCCCAGTAGCAGGAGCACCAGCACGTGAAGCCAGGGAACGACGCCGCTGGCCAGAGCCGGCGTCGGGGAGTAGGCGGTGAAGATCGAGAGGTAGCCGAGCCAGTGGAGGCGCGCGATCAGCCCGGCGATGACCCAGATAAGGTAGAAGCCGAGGGTCAGCGCGGCGGCCAACGCGGCCGCCTTGCTCCGCTCGCTCAGCAGCGCCGAGAAGAGCGCGGCGTAGCCGGCGATGGCGACCGGGAACGACACCAGGATGGTGGTCAGCGCGGCCAACTGGCCGAGCCCGAGCGCGGAGCCGACCAGAAGGGCGCCCACCGCGAGGATGACATCGGTCGCCAGCGCCACGATGACGATGCCGGCCAGCAGGGCGGCCAGCTTGCCCAACAGCAGACGCGTCCGGCTCTCCGGTACCGAGAGCCAGAGCTCGGCCGTGCCGCGCTCGACCTCCTGCGCCACGACCGCCGCTCCACTCATGATCACGAAGATCGCCACGATCAGCGGCCAGATCAGGTTCAGCGACTCGACGCCGAGGTAGCTCGGCAGGCTGACCAGATCGGTGCTGGCCCCGAAAGCGCGCAGCAGCGCGTCGGGGTACGACTTGAGCATCGACTCGATGTCGGCGGCATTGTCGCGTACCGTGGGGTAGGCCGAGAGCACGATCGCGATGTAGAGCGCGATCCCCAGCACGTACCAGAGAATCGTCCAGCGCAGGCTCCAGAGCGCCCGGCGAAACATCACCCGGCTCATCGGGATGCCGCCTCCTCAGTCTGCTCCCGCTCCGGCGCATAGTAGTGGAGGAAGACACTCTCCAGATCCGGAGGACCATAGGTCAGATCCTCGACCGGCAGCTCGCTCAGCAACCGCAAGAGCGGCCCCGGCGCCCCGCGCACCGCCAGCCGAAGCTGACGCCCCGCCGGATCGATGCCGAGCACGCGCACCCCCGGCAGCGCCGCCAGCCGCTCCGGCGCGGCGGCCACCGGCTCCGCCAGTAGCACCAGCATCTCGCGCTCGCGCAGCGCCTTGAGCCGCGCCACATCCTCCACCGCCACCAGGCGCCCCTCGCGGATGATCGCCACCCGCTGAGCGACCTGCTCGACCTCGGGCAGCACGTGCGAAGAGAGAAAGACGGTGCGCCCACGCGCTTGCTCTTCGCGCAGCAGCTCCAGCAGGGTGGCCTGCATCAGCGGGTCGAGGCCGCTGCTCGGCTCGTCGAGGATCACCAGCGGCGCGTCGTGCATCAGCGCCTGCACGACGGCCAGCTTCTGGCGATTCCCTTTTGAGAGGTGCTTGACACGCAGGCCGAGATCGAGGTCGAGGTACTCGGCCAGCTTGAGGCCGCGCGTCAGGTCGCCGGCGCCCCGAAAGGCGGCGAAGAAGGCGAGCACGTCGCGCCCGGTCAACTGCTCCTGCAGATGCACCTCGCCCGGCAGGAAGCCGACGAGCGATTTGACTTCAGTAGATTGGCGCCAGCAGTCACGCCCGAAGATGCGCGCTTCTCCCGCGCTGGGGCGGATCAACCCCATCAGCACGCGGATCGTGGTCGTCTTGCCGGCGCCGTTCGGCCCCAGGAAGCCGAAGATCTCTCCCTGGGCCACGGCCAGGTCGAGATCGAGCACGCCGCGGCGCGCGCCGTAGCGCTTGGTGAGCTGTCTCAGTGCGATCGGCGGCGCCACCTCGTCCCCCGGTACCGTGGTCATCGACCGTTTCCGCACCAATTGTAGACCGAAGACGCATAGCCAGCGGCGGCGAGATGGGGTACAGTTGAGTTCAGACGAGACAAGGTCGCCCTTGGGCGCGTTCGACCAGCGGTTGGGGCCGCGGGTTGCGAACAGTGGCACCGAATTTCCGAGTTAGGCAGCAAGCTGTCGGCTTGGTGTCCGGCCTCAACCCTCGTCAGATCGGTCGTGTTCTGTTGTTTCGACGACTCGCGTTCATCGCGGTCATCATCGCCTCATACGTTGCGCTCTCCAGGTTTGTCGACCTCGAGTCGCTGGCGGCGGGGGTCTTCAGTCTGCCCTCCAACGTGCTGCTGCAGCTCCTCATCCTCCTCTTCTGTGCCGAGCTCGTCAAAGGGGTCCGCTGGGCCTACTTTCTTCGCGCCAGCAATCTGGATATCCGCCCGCTCGACGGCATGACCAGCTACCTGGGCGCCCAGGCCGCCACCGCGCTGCCGGGCGGCTCCGTGCTGGCGCTGCGGCTGGCGGAGGAGCACGGCCGGGCGCGCATGCATCAGGCGGCGGCCGGGCTGGTGGGCCTCAACATCGCCGACATGTTCGCCCTCAGCCTGATCAGCATGGCGGCCATCGTCGCCACCCACGAGCACCACGCCCAGTTCCTGCTGCCGCTGGCGGTGCTCGGCGTGGCGACGGCCGGCGTGATCGTGATCCGCAGCCAGCGGCTGGCCCACTGGCTGAGCGGTATCCTCAACCGCTGGCGGCTCACCCGGCGCTTCGCCCCGCAGGAGGATGATTTCCGCCAGCACGCCGCGCTGGTGATGCGGCGGCGGGTGCTGCTGATGGGAATCGCCTTCAGCGTCGTGACCACGCTGATCTCGGCCGGCGTGCTGCTCACGCTGGTCAACGGCATGACCGAGCGCGGCGTCTCGCCCATCGAGGCGATCTACATCCACGCCGTCAGCGGCGTGACCGGCAACGTCGTCCCCGCCAGCGGCGGCCTCGGCATCACCGACGCCAGCCAGGCCGGGCTGCTCAACTTCATCGGCATCGGGCTCGGCCGCGCCACCTTCATCGCTCTGGTCTACCGCACCGCCGGCCTGATCTTCCGCAGCGTACTGGGGGCATTTGTGCTGCTGGTGCGCTACCCGAACGTGCTGCTCGGCCAGGTGCCCCTCGTCCGCCGCCGCACCGCCCCGCGCCCGCGCCCGGTCGCCAACCTCACCATCGCGGATTCACTGGCCGCTCCGGTCCCCGCTCAGGTCGAAACGCCCGGCGGCTGAGCGAGCGTCAGAACGAGGGACCGCGGTCGGGGAAGCCGGACTCCTGCCAGCGGCGGTACATCCACAGGCTGACCGCGCGGCGCACCTCGCGCACCGTCGGCGCGTCGAAGTTCGACAGCAACAGCAACTCGGTTTCGCTGGCCCGGTCGATGCTCTCGATGGTGTCGAAGCCGTGCCGGTGCAGCAGGTTACGGGCGCGCGGGCTGAGCGCCAGCTCATCGACCGAGGGGTGGATCCGGCGCGAGACCGCCTGCCAGAGCCGCTCGACCAGGCAGATCAGCAGCACCGGAAACGAGAGCACGAAGACCGTCATCGCGATCCAGCCCACCGTGACCAGGGCCAGCGCGGCATGGCTCGGGCTGAGCAGCACCGGCGGCCCCACCACCAGCGCTCCGCTCACCAGCAGCGCGATCAGCGAACGACGCAGAGGATTGACCGCGAACGGGTCATAGGCCTCCAGCGCCTCCCTGCGCCACCTCAATTTCGGATCTCGGCCCTGCTGCATCGATCCCCGCCTTGATCTTCCCGCCCGCGCCGTGCTCGCCCGGACACGCATCGCACGCCTCGCACCGGGCCCGGGAGTGTACCACCGGCCGCACCCCGCCCCGCTACGCATGAGTGATACCGACAACGGCCCTGCCATTCCCTGTCCATCTGGACAGGGCGGGTTTGACCAGACGTCCGAGGCCACGCCCCGCGGAGGGGGCGTAGGATCATACGTGAGCATGATCCGCAGCGGATTTCACAGCCTGTTCGACATCCACGAAAGGGTACCGATCGCCATGACGTTGAAGCTCACCACGCCCAACACCGCCACCGCTCCCGCCCTGCTTGGCACCGAGCCGATCATCGGGGCGAGCGGGGTGGAGAAGACGTACGACACCGGGAAGGTGCGTGTCCCGGCGTTGCGCGGTGTCGACCTGACGGTGTACCGCGGCGAGATGATCGCGATCATGGGCCCCTCCGGCTGCGGCAAGACGACGCTGCTCAACTGCCTTTCGGGGCTCGACACCGTCGACAGCGGCACCATCGAGATCGCCGGCACCGAGCTGGCGCGGCTCTCCGACAACGCCCGCACCGACTTCCGCGCCCGGCAGATGGGGTTCGTCTTCCAATTTTACAACCTTCTGCCGGTTCTCTCGGCGGTCGAGAACGTCGAGTTGCCGCTCCTGGTCAGCGGTGTCAAGCCGAAGGAGGCGCGCGCCCGCGCCATGCAGGTGCTCGATCAGGTGGGGCTGCGCGACTGGGCCGGGCACAAGCCCGCCGAGCTCTCGGGCGGCCAGCGGCAGCGCGTCACCATCGCCCGCGCCCTGGTCAACCACCCGGCCATCGTCTGGGCCGACGAGCCGACCGGCGACCTCGACAGCGAGACGGCCGACGAGGTGCTGACGCTGATGCGCCAGCTCAACCGGGAGAACGGCCAGACCTTCGTGCTGGTGACGCACGACCCGCGCATCGGCGCGCTCTGCGACCGCATCGTGCGCATGCGCGACGGGCAGATCATCAGCACCAACGACAACGGTCAGTAGGCAGCCGGCATAGAGCATAAAGCATAGAGCAGGGAGCGAGCAGACACAGTGGACAACCTCTTCGGCATATCGATGACGTCCATCATGGACGTCCTTTTGGTGCTCTTTGCCCTCTGCCTCGGCGTGGGCTTCTGGATCTTCCTGCGCCATCGCGTGGTCTTCAAGATGGGCGTGCGCAACGTGCCGCGCCGCCCGGCGCAGACCACGCTGATCGTCATCGGCCTGATGCTCAGCACGCTGATCATCGCCGCCGCCCTGACGACCGGCGACACGCTCAACAACAGCCTGACCGGCACGGTCTACGACCTCACCGGACACGTCGATGAGGTGGTGGTGCAGTCGAGCGGCGCCGGCTCGGACACGTCCGCCGTGAATGACAGCTACTATCCGCAGCAGGCGGTCGCCGAACTCGACCAGAAGCTGGCGGGCAACCCGGATATCGCCGGCACCATGCCGATCCTGGCGGTGCCTGTCCCGACGATCAATACCCGCACCGAGCTGCACGAGCCGTCGCTGATGCTGACCGGCATCGACCCGGCCAAGCTCGACGCCTTCGGCGGCATCAAGGACGTCAAGGGCAAGGCGATCGATTTCGGCGCGCTGCCGGCGGGGAACGTCGTCATCAGCAAGACCGCGGCCGACAAACTCGATGCCCAGCCGGGTGACACGCTCACCGTCTTCGCCCAGAACACGCAGCACAAACTGACCGTGGCCGGGGTCGCGCCGGATCAGATTCTGACCGGCATGACTGATGTCGGCGGCGACGGCGGCTTCGTCATGCCGCTGGCCGAGGCGCAGCAGCTCACCGGGCGCACGGGTCAGCTCAGTCTGGTCGCGGTGGCCAACAAGGGGAGCGTCAAGGAGAGCGTCAAGCGCTCCGACGCGGCCGTCAGCGCGCTGAACTCGGCCCTGGAGGGCTCGCCGTATAAGGCGGTCCCGATCAAGCAGAGCGCGCTGGAGACCTCCGAGCTGGCCGGCAACATCTTCACCAGCGTCTTCATGATGCTCGGCCTCTTCTCGATCGCGGCCGGCGTGCTCTTGATCTTCCTGATCTTCGTGCTGCTGGCCGCCGAGCGCAAGCCGGAGATGGGCATGGCGCGCGCGGTCGGGCTGAAGCGCCGGCAACTGACGCAGATGTTCCTGGCCGAGGGCATCGCCTACGATCTCGTCTCGGCACTGGTCGGGGCCGGGTTGGGGGTGCTGGTCGCCTTCGTCATCGCTACGGCCATGGGCTCGCTGGTGGGCGACTTCTTCACCATCAAGCCGGTCGCTACCTGGCGCAGCCTGGTGATCGCCTACACCCTGGGCGTGGTCGTCACCTTCATCACCATCGCGGTCTCCTCCTGGCGGGTCAGCCGGCTCAACATTGTGGCGGCCATCCGCGACATCCCGGAGCCGACGCGCCAGCGCGCCAGCAACCGCTGGTTGATCGCCGGCATCCTGGGGGTGATCATCGGCGCGCTCCTGATCTGGGCCGGCGAGAGCACCGGTCAGGTCTTCCCGCTGAGCATCGGCGTCTCGCTCCTGCCGCTCAGCCTGGCGGTGGCGCTGCGTCGCTTCGGCGTGCCGGCGCGTCCGCTGTACACCGTGGCCTCGCTGCTGGTTCTCTTCTTCTGGCTGGCACCGGAGTCCTGGAACGATGCCGTCTTCGGCAAGCTGTCCGGCGGCATCGAGATGTTCTTCGTCTCGGGCATCATGATGGTCGCCGCGGCCACCATGGCGATCATCTGGAACGCCGAGATCCTGACCGGCCTGGTCAGCTTGCTCGGGCGCACCTTCAGCCGCTGGCTGCCGGCGGTCAAGACCGCCGTCGCCTACCCTTCGGCCAGTAAAGGCCGCACTGGGATGACGATCGCCATGTTCAGCCTGATCGTCTTCTCGCTGGTGATGATGGCGACCATGAACGCCAACTTCACCCAGATCTTCACCACCGATAAGGCCGGCGCCGGCTGGGATATCAGCGCGACCCAGGCACCGACCAACCCGATTCAGAACTTCCCGCAGACGCTGGCCGACAACGGCGTCGATACCAGCTCCATCGCCGCGACCGCCCGCGTCGAGTCAGCCTTCAGCGCCCAGATCCGCGCGACCGGCAGCGATACGTGGGACGATTTCCGGCTCAACGGCATGAGCGCCGACTTCGTGACCAACTCCGACGCGCCGTTGCAGCTGCGCGCTACCGGCTACGCCGACGACCAGGCCGTCTGGAACGCGGTCAAGTCGGGCCAGAACCTGGCGGTGATCGACGCTACGGCGGTGCCCGCCAATGGCGGCTTCGGCTCGCCGAGCTTCCAATTGCCGGGTCTCAAGCCGGGCGCCAAGACGATGGAGCCGACCCAGGTCGAGGTCCGCAACCCGGCCACCGGCACGGCCGAGACCGTGACGATTATCGGAGTGCTCGATTCGAAGGTCTCGATGTTCTCCGGTCTCTTCGTGATGGACTCGTCCTTCACCAAGGTCTTCCCGGAGCCGAGCACCATCAGCTACTACGTCCAGGTCAAGCCGGACGTGGACGCCAAGGCCGAGGCGCGGACGATCGAGTCCAAGCTGATCGCCTACGGCGTGCAGGCGCAGTCGATCAAGGAGGCGACCGAGCAGGCGTCGAGCCTGTCGCAGGGCTTCCTCTACCTGATCGAGGGCTTCATGGGCCTCGGCCTGCTGGTGGGCATCGCCGCGCTGGGGGTGATCTCCTTCCGGGCGGTCGTCGAGCGGCGGCAGCAGATCGGGATGCTGCGGGCGATCGGCTACCAGCGCGCCATGGTCTCGGCCAGCTTCCTGATCGAGTCGTCGATGATCACGCTGCTGGGCGTTGGTTCGGGCGTAATCCTCGGGCTGCTGCTGTCGTACCAACTGATGAGCAGCCCGGATGTCACCGGCAGCACGGGCTCGGAGACGAGCTTCGTGATCCCCTGGCTGCTGATTCTGGCCTTCATCGTGGTGTCGGTCGGCGCGTCGCTGCTGATGGCCTACATCCCGTCGCGCCAGGCCTCGCGCGTCCCGATCGCCGAGGCGCTGCGCTACGAGTAGCAGGTCCTCACGGCGATTCCCGCATCTCCGGCGTCTTGTAGGGGCGGCCCTCTGTGGCCGCCCTCGTCGTCCCGCGCATCGGCTACGGGGACAAGGGGAACGTGAGGCGGCGCATGACAACGCCGGTTGTGGGCCACGAGGGCAGGCACAGGGGCCTGCCCCTACCGCATCATGGCAGCAGGCGCTCTAGCCCTGGCTGCCGATGCCGAGGCCGCCGAGCATCCCACCGAGGTTACTCTTGGCCCAGCCCATGACCTCCTGGCGCGTCTGCGACCCGCTGCGCGGTGCGAAGAGGACGCCGAGTAGAACTCCGTAGGTCATGAACTTGAGCGCCACGCGCGTGCGTGCCAGCATGCTTCCCTCCTGAGTGATTCGACGTAGGACAACGACGGCCAATCGCCGTGTATCGGTTGCCGCTCTAGGACGGATCCCTCCACTTCGGTCGGGATGACCGGGAGAGGGGAGGGCTGACGAGCGAGACATGCCTCGTCGTCCGCCCCTCCTTAACCCTGTCATCCCGAGCGCAGTCGAGGGATCCGTGCCGCACGCGCCGCCAACGCCCCTCGCCAGCCACTGCCGTCTGCCGACACGCCTACAGCGTTGTCAGCGGCTTGCCTTCGGGCGTCTCCACGCTGGGGAGTGGTTCCTCCGCCGCGCCGCCGCGCAACTGTTGGAGCTGCGCGGTCGCGTCGCGGACGACGCCGCTCCCCTTGTCGGTGCCCTTCTGCACCACCGTAGCGACCGTGTCGAGCGCCGGCGCGGCCAGCTCGGCGCCCTTCTCGCTGACGCTCTGCGCCACGCTGCCCGCTTTCTCAACCGCCGGGCTGACGGCTCCCGCGACCGGGCCGAAGAGCTGCTCGCGCAGCCGCCGGCCGGACCAGG
>DASSHC010000502.1:0-2677 GCA_035693105.1 Thermomicrobiaceae bacterium
CACTGGCGAATTGCGTCGAGCGCAGGCTCTCTACCGAGAAGCGTGGCCAGTATAGAAGCGGCGGGTGAGGGCGTCAAAAGACGAGGAGGTACAAGAAGAGTGCGATATTTTCACGGACATCCGCTGGCAGACCACGAGGGCAGGAGTGGACACAGGGGTCTGCCCCTACAGGATTGGCAATGTTCGTGTTTCCTGTAGGGGCGGCCCCCCGTGGCCGCCCTGTCCCCCCGGCGCATTGGCAACGGGGCCATGGACAACGGTGGGTGGTGCACGCCGGACCAGCAGCCGACCGCACAGGGCGCGGAACTGCCGGTTTCGCTCAGCGGCAAGCCTGTCCTATACTTGGGTCAGTCCTGCCAGCCCCAACAGCGACGCTATCGCAGGCAACCTGTGACGAAAGGCGTACCTCGGGGACGTTCGCGCCGTGATGACGCCCGAGCAGTTGGCCCGACAACCGATCGACACCGCACTGGCCGAGGCTGGCTGGCTGGTGCAGGCTGCCAAGAAGGTCGACCTGTTCGCGGGCCGGGGTGTGGCCGTGCGCGAGTTCCCGCTGCTGACCGGGCCGGCTGACTATGTGCTCTACGTCGACGCGCAGGCGGTCGGCATCGTCGAGGCCAAGCCGGAAGGGACCACGCTCACCGGGGTCGAGCTGCAGGCGGAGCGCTACTCCGCTGGCCTGCCGGAGTATGTCCCGGCGCCGGTTCGGCCTTTGCCGTTCCTCTACCAGTCCACCGGCGTCGAGACCCGCTTCACCAACGGCCTCGATCCCGACCCCAAGAGCCGCCGCGTCTTCGCCTTTCATCAGCCCGAGACGCTGGCCGGCTGGATCGGCACGGCCTGCCCCGGCGACGGCCTGCTGGCCGCCGAGACTCCCAGCCCCTACCGCCTGGGCACGCTGCGCGGCCGGCTGCGACAGATGCCGTCGCTCGACCCGACGGGACTCTGGCCGGCCCAGATCACCGCCGTGCTCAACCTCGAACGCTCGCTGGCCGAGGACCGGCCCCGCGCCTTGATCCAGATGGCCACCGGCAGCGGCAAGACCTTCACCGCCATCAGCAGCATCTACCGCCTGATCAAGTACGGCGGCGCCCAGCGCGTTCTCTTCCTGGTCGATCGCGCCAACCTCGGCCGGCAAGCCCTCAAGGAGTTTCAGTCGTACACCACGCCGGACGACGGCCGCAACTTCACCGATCTGTACAATGTGCAACTGCTCACGAGCAACCGCATCGACCCCGTGGCGCGCGTCTGCATCGGCACCATCCAGCGGCTCTACTCCATGCTGCGCGGCGAGCCGGAACTTGACCCATCGCTGGAGGAAGGCTCCCAGTTCGATACCGGCGGGCAACTGGTGCGCGAGCCGGTGCCGGTGGCCTACAACCCGGCCATCCCGATCGAGACCTTCGACGTGATCGTCATCGACGAGTGCCACCGCTCGATCTACAACCTCTGGCGCCAGGTGCTGGAGTACTTCGATGCCTTCCTGGTCGGGCTGACCGCCACGCCGGCCAAGCAGACCTTCGGCTTCTTCAACCAGAATCTGGTGATGGAGTACGCCCACCCGCAGGCGGTCGCCGACGGCGTCAACGTCGACTTCACCATCTACCGCATTCGGACGCAGATCACCGAGCAGGGAGCGACCGTCGAGGCCGGCACCTGGATCGACCGGCGCGACCGCAGGTCGCGCAAGGTCCGCTGGGAGCAGTTGGACGATGAATTGACCTACAGCGCCGCCGCCCTCGATCGCGACGTGGTGGCCGAGGATCAGATCCGCACCGTCATTCGCACCTTCAAGGAGCGGCTCTTCAGCGAGATCTTCCCCGGCCGCAGCGAGGTCCCCAAGACGCTCATCTTCGCCAAGGACGACAGCCACGCCGACGACATCGTGCAGATCGTGCGCGACGAGTTCGGGCGCGGCAACGACTTCTGCCAGAAGATCACCTACCGCACCGCCACCGCGCGCATCGTGACCAGCGAGATTGGGCCGGACGGCGCCCCGCGGGAGGTCGTGACCTACAAGGCGTCGGGCGTGCGCGCCGAGGATCTGCTGTCCGCCTTTCGCAACGCCTACAACCCCCGCATCGTGGTCAGCGTCGACATGATCGCCACCGGCACCGACGTCAAACCGCTTGAGATCGTGATGTTCCTGCGGGCGGTCAAGAGCCGTAACTACTTCGAGCAGATGCTGGGGCGCGGTGTGCGCGTGATCAACCCGACCGACTTCCAGGCGGTCACGCCCGATGCCAGGCACAAGTCGCACTTCGTCGTGATCGACTGCGTCGGGGTCACCGAGCAGGAGCTGGTCGACATGCCGTCGCTGGAGCGGCAGCCGGGCGTCGCCTTCGGCAAGCTGCTCAACGTGGTGGCCTACGGCAACAGCAGCCCCGACGTGGTCTCGACGCTGGCCGGCCGGCTGGCGCGGCTCGATCGCACGCTGGAGGAGCCGGAGCGGCGGTCGCTGGCGGCGCTGGCCGGGATGGACCTGCAGGCCATCGTGCGGGGGCTGGTCGCCGCGCTCGATCCCGATCGGCAGCTTGAGGAAGCCCGGGCGCGCTACGGGCTGGCGCCGGACGCCCAGCCGAGCGAGGCGCAGCGCAACGCGGTGGCGGCCCAACTGCGGGCGGCGGCGGTGCGGCCGCTCGCGGCCAACCCGGCATTGCGCGAGCAGTTGGTGACG
>DASSHC010000503.1:0-7065 GCA_035693105.1 Thermomicrobiaceae bacterium
CCGAGGGCGCCGGGCTGAACTCGGGCGTCATCAGCGACAGCTTGTAGAACTCGCCCTGGTAGTTGAGCGGGGTGCTCTCTTGCCAGGTGGACCAGACGGCGCGCATGGCCTGGATGTAGTCGCGCAGCTTGGGGCCAGGCGACTCCCAGACGGTGGCGAAGCGGCGCTCGATGTGCGGCTTGACCTGGGTGCCGAGGCCGAGCACGAAGCGCCCCTGGGAGAGGTCTTGCAGGTCGCGCGCGGTATAGGCCACCGCGGTTGGGCTGCGCGGGAAGGCGATCGCGACCGAGGTGGCCAGCCGGACCCGGCGCGTGGCCGGCGCGGCGAGGGCCAGCGGCAGGAAAGGATCGTGGCGCAACTCGGCCTGGGCGATGCCGTCGAAGCCCAACTGCTCGATCGCCGCCGCCTGCGCCGCCATCTCCCGCAGCGGCACCTCCCCGAGCGTCGTCTCGACGAGCATTCCGCGCTCCTTCCCACCGGGCGAGTTACAAACCCGCCTCTACAAGTGTACGTGCTCCTCTCTCCCAACGCATTGGGAGAGGGGCTGGGGGTGAGGGCTCTCCGCGGTTGGGGATGAGGGCTCCCCAGGCAGTGTACCCGGACGGTGGTGACGGTCAACGCCCCAGGCGTTGCAGCGCCGAGACGGCGGCCAGGTAGCCGCACATGCCGTGGACGCCGCCGCCGGGCGGGGTGGAGGCGGAGCAGATGGTCAGCCGGGGGTCAGGGGTCGAGTAGGGGTCGATGCGCACCGCCGGGCGGAAGAAGGTCTGGCGCAGGTCGGCCAGACCGCCGTTGATGTCGCCGCCGACGTAGTTGGCGTCGTAGGTCTCCATCTCCACCGCCGACATCGTGTGCCGCGCCAGGATCAGGTCGCGGAAGCCGGGGGCGAAGCGCTCGACCTGCGCCTCGATGCGCTCGGTCATGTCGACCGGCGAGCCGTTGGGTACGTGGCAGTACGCCCAGGCGGTCTGCCGCCCGGCGGGCGCGCGAGTCGGATCGAAGAGGCTCGGCTGCGCCAGCAGCACAAAGGGGCGCTCGGAGATCCGGCCGTGGTGGACGGCTGCCTCCGCACGCGCGATCTCGGGCAGCGTGGCGCCGAGGTGGACCGTGCCGGCGCGGCGGCAGGCGGGCGCGCGCCAGGGGATGGGACCGGCCAGCGCCCAGTCGAGCTTGAAGACGCCCGGGCCGTAGCGGTAGCGGCGCAGTTGGCGGCGGTAGGCGGCGGGGAAGCGCTCGCCGGCCAGCGCTTCGAGCTGGCGCGGCGAGAGGTCGAAGAGGATGGTCTTCGCCGCCAGTTCGTCCAGCGACTCGATCCGCCGCCCGGTCACGATCTCGCCGCCGAGCGCCGTGAGGTGCCGCGCCAGCGCCTCGGCCAGCCGCTGCGTGCCCCCCTCGACCAGCGGCCAGCCGACCGCGTGCCCCAGCAGCCCCAGCACGAGCCCGAAGGCCGCGCTGGGCGGCCGCTCCAGCGGCAGCATCGCGTGGGCCGCCATCCCGGCGAAGAGGGCGCGGGCGCGCTCGCCCCGGAAGCGGGCGCGGGCCAGGCCCGCCGCCGATCGGATCGCCAGCCGTCCAAAGCGCGCCAGCAGCAGGGGGTGATGCGGCAGCCGCAGCGGGCTGAGGATGTCGACCAGCAGCTTATCGGCCTCCGCGAGCAGCGGTCGCATCAGCGCGGCGTAGGCGGCGGCGTCCGGGCCGAGCGAGGCGGCGGTCTCCTCGATCGAGCGCGCCAGCACGGCGGCGCTGCCGTCGTCGAAGGGGTGCGCCAGCGGGAGGGGCGGCTGGATGAAGCGCGTGCCGAGCCGCTCCAACGGCAGGCGGCGGAAGAAGGGGGAGGCCAGCGCTAGCGGCACGATGGCCGAGCAGATGTCGTGGCGGAAGCCGGGGAGCGTCAGCTCGGCGGTGCGCATCCCGCCGCCGACCGTCGCGCCCGCTTCATAGAGCGTCACCGGCAGCCCGGCCTCCGCCAGCGTGATCGCCGCCGCCAGCCCATTCGGCCCCGCCCCCACGACCGCGACCCGGTCGTGCTCCCCCTCTCCCAATTCTGGGAGAGTCTCCGTCCGGGGTTGGGGGGTGAGGGCCCGTCCCGCCTCATCCATCGCCGCCTCCAATCTCCGGTTGTGGCGGCGGCGCGAAGACGGCGCGCGCCTCCTCGCTGAGCGCGCCCGCGTGCTCGGCCTCCTGCCGCAGGCTCGCCAGCCGTTCGGCGGTCTGCCGCCAGAGCGCGGCCTCGTGCGTCGTCATGTCCCGCGCGCTCAGGCTCGGGTCGCGGTGGAGCGCGGTCAGCTCACGCTGGTAGAGCGCCCGGATCTGCCGCGCTCGCAGGGCCAGCCGGTCGATACTCATGCTCAGGCCGCGTCCGCATGGGTCGCGCGCAGCGGCAGCCCGGCGGCGCGGAAGACCAGCCAGGCGGTCGCCAATCCCGCCAGGGCGACAACGGTCAGCACGAGGAAGAGACCGCCGTAGCCGAACGCGTCGGCGATGAAGCCGGCCGCCACGGTGCCGAGGCTGATGCCGAGGTCCTGCGCCGCGACCACGGTCGAGAGCGTCGTGCCGCGCAACTCGGCGGGCGAGCGGTCGACCGCCCAGGCCTGCGCCGCCGGCTGCACCAGCGCGAAGGCGACCGCGAAGAGGACCGCGGCCAGGAGCAGCAGCGCCCGCTGCTGCGCGCCCGCCAGCACCACCATGGCCACTCCCGCGAAGATGAAGCCGGGCGCGATGACCGCGAAGCGGCCCCAGCGATCCGAGAGCCGCCCGCCGGTAACGCGCATCACGATCAGCACCAGTGCGAAGACGCTGAAGAACGCGCCGGAGGAGCCGAGGTGGCGGTCGATGGCGTAGAGCGGCACGAAGGTGAGCACGGTGCCGTACATCAGCGTGAAGCAGAGCATGATCGCCGCCGGACCCAGCGCCTGGCGGGTGAAGAGATGGTGCAGGCCGAAGCGGCTGCTCGGGGCGCGCGGCGGGCTGGGCGCGTGGAGTAGCAGAATGCCGGCCGCGGCGGCGAAGCCGCAGGCCGCCGCGATCCAGAAGGTGGTCGTCAGGCTGAGCCGGCCCGCCAGCCAGGTGCCGGCCGCCGGGCCGACCGCCAGCGCCAGCCCGGTGACGGTGCCGTAGATGCCGAGCACGAAGCCGCGGCGGCTGGGCGGCGCCAGGTCGGCGGCCACGGTGGCGGTGGCGGCGGTCACCGCGCCCCAGCCGAGGCCGTTGAGGATGCGTGCCAGGAAGATGGTGTGGGCGCCGGCCAGCGCGTAGCCGATGCAACTGACGCCGATCAGGAGCGCGCCGGCGAAGATCGAGGGGCGGCGCCCGACGCGGTCGGCCAGCAGCCCGGCGAAGGGTCGCACCAGCAGCGCGGCCAGCGAGAAGAGGCTCATGATCGTGCCGACGGTCGACTCGCTGCCGACCAGCGCGCGGATGTGGATCGGCAGGACCGCCAAGAGGAGGTAGGTGCTGCCGTAGATCAGCAACACGACCAGGCAGAGCGCGGCGAGCGGCAGGAGCTGGATGCGCTCGACGCTCTCGACGGTTTCTGCTCGCGCCACGGCCCTACCCCCTACGGCCCTCATGCACTGCCCCTGCGCATCTAGGACGGTGAGTGCCGCCCCACGACGGATCCCTCGACTGCGCTCGGGATGACAGTATATAGAAGGGGGCTGACGACAACGGCAAGTCGTCGTCCTCCGCCCCCTACTAACCCGGTCATCCTGAGCGCAGTCGAAGGATCCGTCCTCACAAGCATCCCAGCATCATCGTTCGCCACGTCCCCCCCTTCAATGCCCTGGAACAGGGAAAGGCCCATTGTAAACAACCCCGGACGTGCGCGCTGACCCGTTTTGGTCTACGCTGTCGCGGTCACACGGCAAACGGGAAGGAGCAGCCGGTGGACGAGATGGAGGGCAGGCTGGCGGTTCCCGGCGGGGAGCTGTACTACCGCGTCGACGACTTCACTGACCCCTGGCGCCCACGGCAGACGATCCTGCTGGTGCACTCGGCCGCCGGCAACGTCGAGCGCTGGCGCTGCTGGATTCCGACCCTGGCGCGGCGCTACCGGGTAGTGCGCTTCGACTTGCGCGGCCACGGGCGCTCCAGCACCCCGCCGCCCGACTACCAGTGGTCCATCGCGCGGCTGGCGCGCGACATCCGTGACCTCATAGACGCGCTCGGCACCGGTCCGGTCCACTACGTCGGCAACTCGGCCGGCGGCATCATCGGGCTCCAGTTCGTCCACGACGAGCCGGAATACGTGCGCAGCCTGACGTTGATCGGCGCCACACCGCAGCTCAGCCGGGCCAAGGTCAGCCTGGCCGAGTGGATCGAGCGCACCGAGCGCCTCGGCGTGCGCGGCTTCTTCCGCTCCGATGCCGCCACTCGCTTTAGCCCACAGGCCGCGCCGGGTCTGCTGGAGTGGTTCGCCGACGAGACGGCCAAGACGCCGCAGCCGGTCGTCACCAGCTTCATCCCCTACATGAATAGCCTCGACCTCTGGCCGCTGCTGTCGGAGATCGAGACGCCGACGCTCCTGGTGGCCGCCGAGGACGACCAGATCACGCCGGTCGAGGTGCAGCTCGAGATGCAGGCAGCTATCCCGCTCGCTCGCCTGATCCTCTACCCCACCAGCGGCCACAACATCGGCGACGAGTTCCCCGACCGTTGCGCCGCCGACACCCTGGCCTTCATCGACGAGATCGTGGCCGGGGAGCGAGCGGAGGTGCCGCGTGAGTAACGGCAAGCCATTCCCGGTCTTGCTCGGCTTCGATGTGGACGGCGAGACGCTCTGGACGGCGCGCGACCCGGCCAACGCCGCGCGCCCGGTGACACTCTCGCAAGGGCGCTACGGCCCCGAGGTCGGCGTGCCGCGCCTGCTCGACCTCTTGCGGCGGCAGGGCATCCACGCCACCTTCTTCGTCCCCGGCATGGTGATCGAGCGCTACCCCGACCTGATGCGCCGGCTGGTGGGGGAAGGGCACGAGATCGCGCACCACGGCTACTCGCACAGGTGGCCCGACACGATGTCGCCCGAGGAGGAGCGGGCAGACTTCGAGCAGGCGCTGGCGGCGTTTGACCGGGTGCTGGGCACGCGCCCGCTGGGCTACCGTTCGCCGGCCTGGGAGTTCAGCCCCTGGACGATGAGCTTGCTCTTGGAGCACGGCATCAGGTACTCCTCCAACTTCATGGACCGCGACTCGCCCTACAAGCACGTGGTCGATGGACGCCAGACCGACCTGGTCGAGTTCCCGGTGCAGTGGCTGCTCGACGACGCGCCCTTCTGGCTCTACAGCACGCGCCTCGCCGGGCGACAGATCGCCGGGCCGGAAGCAGTATTGCAGACCTGGTGGCAGGAGTTCGACGCGCTCTACGCCGAGCGCGAGCGCGGCGCCTGCTTTGTCCTGGCGATGCACCCGCAGGTCAGCGGACGCCCCTACCGGGTCAAGCTACTCGAGAAGCTGATCCACCACATGAAGGAGTACGACGTGCGTTTCTACCGCTGCGACGAGGCCGCGGCGGAGCTGGGGCCGGCCCTCACCCCCTAACCCCCTCTCCCAATTCTGGGCGAGGGAGAACCGGTTTCCTCCATCCGTCGGCCGACGTAGGCTTCGGCGATGCGGGTGGCCTCGCCGTAGACGAAGCGGATCGGCAATCCGGTCTCGTGGGCGATGGCCAGGCAGTCGGCGTACTCGGGCACGGCGTCGAGCACGCGGCCGTGCCAGAGCTTGAGCTTGACGCGCACCTCGCCCCAGCGGGTGACGACCTCCTCCACCCGGCGCCCCGCCTTGGTGCGGTCGATGGGCAGGGCGCGCACGCCGAGGGTGGAGCTGTTCTCGATCAGGACGCGGTCGAGTTCGGTACGGTCGGCGGCGGTGCAGATGACGCTGACTTTCGTCGCCGGGCGGCCGCGCTTCATGATGATCGGCGTCAGGAAGACGTCGAGCGCGCCGGCAGCGAAGAGGCGCTCGATCAGTGGCTCGTAGAACTCGGGGTTCATGTCGTCGATGTTGGTCTCCAGCAGCAGCTCGCTGGGGCCGTCGTCGCCGGGGATGTCTGCTGCGTCGTCCAACTCGCCCAGCCAGAGGCGCAGCGCGTTGGGCCAGGGCAGCTCGCGCCGGCCGAAGCCGTAGCCGACGGACGACGCGCGCAGCGTGGGGCGCTCGAAGCGGGCCAGGCGCGTCAGCACCGCCGCGCCGGTGGGAGTCAGCAGCTCGGCTTCGATCTCGCGTGCCACGGTCGGCGCGCCGCTCGCCGCCAGCAGTTGGGCCGTGGCGGGAGCCGGCACCGGCAGCAGGCCATGCTGGGTCGAGACGAAGCCGCTGCCCAGGCTGAGCGGTCCAGAGTAGACCGCCTCGATGCCGAGCAAGTACAGCCCCGCCGCCGCGCCGACCACATCGACGATCGAATCGACCGCGCCCACCTCGTGAAAGTGCACCTCGTCGATGGGAACGCCGTGGACGCGCCCCTCGGCCTCGGCCAGCGCGCCGAAGATGTCGAGCGCGCGTTGACGCACCGGGTCGGGCAGGCCCGCGCGCTCGAGCAGCGCCCGGATGTCGCGCCAGGCGCGCGGCGGCTGCGCGCCTTCGACGCGCACACTGACCCGCGTGCCGGAGACGCCGTGCTGCGTCACCCGCTCGGCCGTCAGCTCGTAGCCGCCGAGGTCGAGCCCGGCCAGCGCGCCGCGCAGGGCATCCAGCGACAGCCCCACATCGACCAGCGCGCCGAGGATCATGTCGCCGCTGGCGCCGGAGTAGGGGTCGAAATAGGCGATGGGCACGGCGCGGCGCTCCTCTCAGGTGCAGACCAATCGGGGTGATCTGTTGCCTGTTTTGGCTGACTGATGCTGATTCTCAGGAGTTGATCGGTTCGTAGTGGAGCATTGTCGGCTAAGTGCCGCTGCATCGACACGATTCACACGTCGTTTGACACGGTTCACACGTCGTTTGACACGGTTCACACGTCGCTGGCGACATATCAGGCACGAAGCAGTGTTTCGAGCGTACACGTGTACGCTCGAAACACTGCTTCGTGCCTGATATGTCGCCAGCGACGTGTGAACCGTGTCAAACGACGTGT
>DASSHC010000504.1:0-6017 GCA_035693105.1 Thermomicrobiaceae bacterium
GAGCCGGTGGCCGGCTGGCAGCCGGAAGCCTACCTGCGCTTCCCGGCCCGGCCGGTGCCGCTCTACCTCGGCGCCTTCGGGCCCAGGATGCTCCAGCTCGCCGGCGAGCTGGCCGACGGGGTTCTGCCCCTCCTCTTCCCACCCGAGCACATCGAGACGGTTCTGCCGCTGATCGCGCGGGGAGCGGCGCGGGCCGGCCGCTCGCTGGCGGAGATCGACGTGGCGGCCTGCGTCTGGTGCTCGGTGGCCGAGGATCGCGCCGCCGCCGAGGACGCGCTCAAGGACAAGATCGCCTACTACGGCCACGCCCTCGGCCCGCTGATCTGGGACCGGCTGGGGCTGACCCAGGCCGATTTCCGCCCCATCGAGCACGCGCTGATGACCGAGCGCAACCCGGCCAAGGCCCGCGCGCTGGTGGACGAGCGCATGCTGCGCATCGGCGTCGTCGGCACACCGGCCGACCTCATCGACCGGCTGCGGGGGTTGGTGGCGCGCGGCGTCCGCCACCTCAGCTTCGGCCCGCCGCTCGGCCCCGACGTAGCCGCAGCCGTGGCGGCCATCGGCCGCGAGGTGATCCCGTACTTTCGGGAACAAGAGGAGACTGCCGAGTGGGGTACTCGGCAGTGCTGAGGAAGTGAAGGGGGAATGGTGGGGTTGGTCACGCTTCGTAGTCTGAGGCCGCTCCCTGAAAACGGGGTGAAAGCGGCCTGAAACGTTGCTGAGCAAATTGTGCTGGCGATCCTAACCACCCAGAGTCAGCCGCACCTGGGGCGCGACCTGGGCGGCGAAGACCTCGATCTGTTCAAGCTGGCGCTCGCCCAGCGGCCAGAAGATGAAGGTGTCCATACGATGAGCCTGGTAGAGGTCGACCAGGTGCGCTACCCAGCCATCGACCGGGAGGAGCGGTGTGCCGGGGCGCAGGTCAGCCTGTGAGTTGGGGTGGCCGGGGAGATCGATGGCGCCCATCAGGTTGTAGCCGCGCCGGATCGCTTCCGGCGGGCGCCCGGCCTGCGCCGCGCCCTGGTCGATGAGCCCATTGGCCCAGGCCAGGCGCTCCTGTGGCACATAGCCGTTCGAGACGAAGACACCGTCGGCCAGCCGGCCGGTCAGCCGCAACATGCGCGGCTTGGTAGCGCCGACCCAGATGCGCATCGGGTGCGCCGGGGCCGGCCCGAAGCGGGTGCCCGTGAGCTGGTAGTGCTCGCCGCTGAAGCTGAAGCTGCGCTCGGCCCGCCAGAGCCCGCGAATCAGCTCGATCGCCTCGGCGAAGTCCTCCACTAGCTCGCTCAGGGGAGGTCGCCGGCCGCCGAAGGCCGCGATGGCCGCCTCGTAGCCGCCCGCGCCGATCCCCAGCTCGATCCGCCCACCGGCGAGCACATCGAGCGAGGCGGCCGCCTTGGCCAGCATCGCCGGCGGCCGCAGCGGCAGCGGCGAGACGTTGGAGCCGAGGTGCAGCCGCTCGGTGCGCGCCGCCAGCATGGCCAGCAGCGTCCAGGTATCGAAGAAGTGGGGGATGTAGGGGTGATCCTGGCAGGTGGCCAGGTCGAGCCCCGCCCGGTCGGCGATCGCGGCCCGCTGGAAGCTCTCCTCCTGCCGCTCGATCGCCGGGTCGATGTTGATCCCCAGCAGCGGCGCCGGCTGTGTCATCTGGTTGGCCCTCACCTCCTACCCAATCGACCGGCCACGGCGGCTGATCCCGCGCCTGCCCTCGGGATCGATCATACCCGAGCACCCCGGCGAGCGCCCGCCGCACGCGCTGCCCCGTGGCCGAGCCGGGACGAGGTACTACGGCCGCGAAGTACGTCTAGCCATAACGTACCTGCCGGCTCTAGGCGATATTCCCCAGGCGGTAGCGGGAAGATAGTCGCGGATTGCGGGGTACACGGGACCAGCACATGCTCGATAGTGAGCTTGAGGGATGCTAGGGGGCTCAGCCCGACAATTGAGGAGAAGCGCGATGAGCGACGCCTTTCGCCGGCATCTGATCAGCCTGCGCGAGCAGGTCACGGTCTCGGTCGAACTCGCCGCGCAGGCCTCACGCGAGTACCACGAGGTCTGGAGCCAGCGCAAGGGGCTCGCGACGCGCCTGGGCTCGCTGGAGCCGGAGGCTGACGGACTGGAGAACTTGCGCCGCCGGGAGATGCTCTATCTCGGCGAGGCAGCCGCACTCCAGTGGATCCTGGGCCGGCTCGATCAACTGGTCGCCGAGCTCGAACCGGGGCAGACCACGGACGACCGCCTGATGCACGAGCGCAGCCGCGAGCCGGGCAGGGAGCCGGCGGAAGACGCGCGGCCGGACGCCGCGATCGTCCACGACTAGCGCGCCGGACCGCTCCTCGGGCCGGACGCGCTTGGTACAATTGACTGTTTGGGCGCGTGGTGGGCGCGCCGCGCGATCCGACCCGAGGAGCACCAGGTGTCATCCGATCTGCAGCGTGAAGTCGCCCGGCGGCGCACCTTCGCGATCATCTCGCACCCCGACGCGGGCAAGACCACGCTGACCGAGAAGCTGCTGCTCTACGGCGGCGCGGTCCAGCTCGCCGGCTCGGTCACCGCGCGCAAGCAGCAGCGCCAGACCGCCTCCGACTGGATGGCGCTGGAGCGCGAGCGCGGCATCTCGATCTCCTCGACCGTGCTCCAATTCGCCTACGACGGCTACCAGATCAACCTGCTCGACACGCCCGGCCACCAGGATTTCTCGGAGGACACCTACCGCACGCTGATGGCGGCCGACAGCGCGGTGATGGTGCTCGACGCCGCGCGTGGCATCGAGCCGCAGACGTTGAAGCTCTTCGAGGTCTGCCGCCTGCGGCGCATCCCGATCTTCACCTTCATCAACAAGCTCGACCGCCCGGCGCGCGACCCGCTCGACCTGCTCGACGAGATCGAGCGCACGCTCGGGCTGGCGGTCTACCCGATGAACTGGCCGATCGGCGACGGCCCCCAGTTTCAGGGGATCTACGACCGCGCGTCCCAGGCGGTCCTGCGCTACGACCGCACCGAGCACGGCGCCCGACGCGCCCCGGTGCAGGTGGCCGGGCTCGACGACCCCAGCCTGGACAGCCTGATCGGCGCCGAGCCGGCGGCCACACTGCGCGAGGCGGTCGAGCTGCTGGAGGTGGCGGGCTACCGCCAGGATCACCAGCGCGTGCTGGCCGGCGAGCTGACGCCGGTCTTCTTCGGCAGCGCCGTGACCAACTTCGGCGTGCAACCCTTTCTCGACGCCTTCGTGGCCCTGGCCCCGCCACCACGCCCGCGGCAGGCGACCGAGCGGGAGGTCTACCCCGAGGACGAGGCCTTCTCCGGCTTCGTCTTCAAGGTGCAGGCCAACATGGACCCGCGCCACCGCGACCGCGTAGCCTACCTGCGCGTTTGCTCCGGCCGTTTCGAGAAGGACATGCCGGTGCGCCACCTGCGGCTGGGCCGTGATGTGCGGCTCAGCCGCCCGCTGCGGCTCTTCGGTCAGGAGCGGGAGGTTGTCGAGGAGGGCTACGCCGGCGACGTGATCGGCTTGATCAACCCCGGCCTCTTCGTGGTCGGCGATACGGTCACGGCCGACGCGGCCGGTGGGGGCGCCGGCCCGTTCGAGGCGCTGCCGCGCTTCCAGCCCGAGCACTTCGCGCTCCTGCGCAACGCTCGCGCCGATCGCTACAAGCAGTTCCAGCGTGGCCTGAGCCAGATCGAAGAGGAGGGCGGCATCCAACTCCTCTACCCGCTCGACTCCGGCAGCCGCGAGCCGATCCTGGCCGCGGTCGGCGCGCTGCAGTTCGACGTGGTGCGCTACCGCCTGGAGCACGAGTACGGCGTCGAGACGGTGCTGGAGCCGCTGGGCTACGCGCTGGCCCGCTGGGTCGAGGGCGATCCCGAGGAGATTCGCCAGCTCGCCGGGCGGCGCGGCCGGCAGCGGGCAGAGGACGTGGCGGGCAATACCGTGGTCCTCTTCCGCACTAGTTGGGATCTCGACTTCGCCGTCGAGGAGCATCCGACGCTGCGCTTCACCACCCTCGGCGGCGCCCACGCCGCGCTGGCCGCCGCCGGCGACTAGCGTCCGGTACCCAGTTCCCAGCCCGACCTTCCCGTCCTGATCTCCCGCGCCCGCGGAGCCGAACGGCTCTCCTGCGAACGCCGCCTCATCCGTATCCTGAGAGCAAGAGTGATCTCGGGAGATCACGACAAAGGCACACTCGGCGAAAGCCGGGGCCGCAAAGCGACAGGTCTACCGCCCATCACCGGGCCACGACGGCTGCGCTACCGAAGGTCTCCCTCTTTGTTTGGCCGGAATGGCGAGCAAGAGGGAGAAAGTCATGCTCTTCACACCTCCGGGTCCAGGCGTCTTGCCACCCTCGCGATGGGCCGAGCTCGACGTTCCGAGCCGCGGTATCGTCGCGAGAGGAGCGACCGTGCGCGACACGAGCGTCAGCGGCAGACAGCGGAAGTATTGGTGGCAGGGCCGGTGGCGGTTCCTGACCATCGGAGTCCTGCTCCTGTGCATGCCGTTGCTGGGGATCATGCCGACTGCCGCGGCACCGCCCGACAACGGGCCGCACGCCGACGCCGGGCTGCTGCACCAGGCAGCCGGGAATCCCAATCAGATCTTCCGCGTCATCATCCAGGGCAAGGGCAACCACGGCCGCGCGGCGGCGGAGCACGCGGCGGCCGCCGCGGGCGGCGCCAAGCTCAATGATGTCGCGGACATGGGCGTGGTGATGCAGTTGCCGGGCAAGGCGCTGGCCGCGCTGGCCAAGCACAAGGACATCAAGTACATCAGCCTCGACTCCCCGGTGCAACCGACGGCGTGCTCCAGCTCGGGGCCGGTCAACTCATGCAGCCTGACGACTCTCTACCCACAGGCCAGCAACGCCACCGGCCTCTGGCCGAGCGGGTTGACCGGCAAGGGAATCGGAGTCGCGGTCGTCGATACCGGCGTTTCCGCCAAGCCCGATTTCGATAACCGTCTCGTGGCCAGCCAGAAGTTCAGCTCGACGACCACCAACCAGAACGACGGCTACGGCCACGGCACGCACGTCGCCGGGATCATCGCCGGCAACTCCTGGAGCAGCTCCAACAGCTCGGTGCGCGGCCTCTACATCGGCGTCGCGCCGCAGGCCAACATCGTCAACGTCAAGGTCGCCGACGACACCGGCATGGCCTACACCTCCGACATCGTCAACGGGATCGACTGGGTTATCGCCAACCGCGACCGCTACAACATCCGCGTGCTCAATCTCTCGATGGAGCAGAGCACCCCCGAGAGCTATCACACCTCGATCCTCGATGCGGAGGTCGAGAAGGCCTGGTTCAATGGCATCATGGTCGTGGTCGCGGCCGGCAACAACGGCCCCCTCACGGCCTTCTACCCGCCGATGAACGATCCCTTCGTGATCACCGTCGGCGCGGCGGACGTGAACAACACCGCCGACCAGCACGACGACTTCCTGGCGCCCTGGTCGAGCTACGGCGTGACGCAGGACGGCATCGTCAAGCCCGACCTGGTGGCGCCCGGCCGCGTGATGTACTCGGTGCTGGCCAGCAAGAGCGTCGTGCTGGCCCAGGAGTTCCCCAGCCGGATCACCCCGGACGGCAACTACATCTGGCTCAGCGGCACCTCGATGGCGGCCCCGGTCGTCTCGGGTGTGGCCGCGCTGATCTTCCAGGCGCACCCCGAGTACACCAACGACCAAGTCAAGTGGCTCATGATGCAGACGGCCACGCCGCCCCCGCTGCTGGCGCTCGGCATGGGCGCCGGTGAGGTGAATGCCACGGCCGCGGCCGGCTATAGCGGCACGCCAGGCTACGCCAACCAGGGGCTGCTGATCAGCCTGCAGTTGCTCGGGCCGAACGGCGCGACCAGCTACGATCTGAACACGAGCTCGTCCTCCTGGAGCAGCTCGTCGTGGTCGTCGTCCTCGTGGAGTAGCTCGTCCTGGAGCAGCTCGTCGTGGTCCTCGTCCTCCTGGTCGTCCTCATCCTGGAGCAGCTCGACCGCGCAGTAGCGACGGGCCCTCACCCCCAGCCCC
>DASSHC010000505.1:0-9477 GCA_035693105.1 Thermomicrobiaceae bacterium
TTTGTCCGATTTGGAACGGACTATAGTGGCCTCGATGGTAGCCGAGTGCCGGGGGTCGCGCGGGGTTGAAACCGCCGCGCTAGCAGACGAAGCCTGTTGAAACAGGCTGAGGTCCGCCGGATGAATGCGTCTGATTTCATGGACTGAATGAGGGTCGTCGTCACTCCCAGCCTGCTTCAGCAGGCTTCCGTCACAGGCTAGCGCGGTGGCTTCAGCCCCGCGCGCCGGGCGGCCCGCAGGCTCCAGGGCAGCCACGAACAGGGTCACCCAACCGGATGAATGACGCTGATCAGACTACTCAGGATGATGGGGGAGGAGCGTGGCGTACGTCGACGTGACGTGCTCGTACGCCACGTTGCCCCACCTATGCCGCCCCCCTCCCGGTATTGGCTCTGTCCGGAGAGGGGCGGGGGATGAGGGCCGCCCCGCGTCTCAACCCAGGAGCGGGATCTGATCGAACTTCTGGCCGAGCACGGCGCTGGCGTCGGCCTGGAGCCACTGCTCGAGGACGCTGGCGTAGACGCTGCGGAAGTCGACCGCGAACCGCAGATTGCCGTCGTCGAGGTGCTGCAGGTCGGGCGGCTGGCCGTAGAGGCCACCTTTGACCGCGCCGCCGAGCACGAAGAGCGGCGCGGCGGTGCCGTGATCGGTCCCGCCGCTGGTGTTCTCGGCCACGCGCCGCCCGAACTCGCTCCAGGTCACGACCATCACGTCTCCCTCTTTGCCCTTGGCCGCCAGATCGGCGTAGAACGCGCCGAGCGCGCTGGAGAGAGTGGCGAAGAGTTGCGGCTGGTGCTGGAGCTGGTCGGCGTGGGTGTCGAAGCCGCCGAGCAAGACATAGCCGATGCGCAAGCCGTGGCCGCCGTTGATCAGCGCGGCGAAGAGCTTGAGGCCGTTTGCCAGCGTGCTCTCGGGATAGGTCGCGGCGGGCGTGTAGCTGGTGGCAACCTGCTGCAGGAAGGTCGAGCTGGTGGCGGCGCTCTCGGAGGTCGCTTCCAGCAGCGCGGCGTAGGGCGCCGGCGCCTGATAGCTGGCGTAGAGCCGTCGCAGCGCCTCGTCGCGGCTGTTGGTGAGCTGGGGGTGGCGAGCGTCGGGCAAGAGCCGGTAGCGGTCGGCGCGATCGACCACCGGCGGCGGCGTCGGTGGGCAGCAGAGCGCGGGCGGCAGATCAGCTCCGAGGGCCAGCGCGCCGAGCGGGTGTCCCTGGCTGTCGACCATCCCCTCGACCAGCTTGGAGAGCCAGCCGTCGCGCCGCCCCTGCGTCGGGTCGGCCGTTTGCCAGATGTCCATCGACTGGAAGTGCGACAGGCTGGGGTGGTCGTAGCCGACGCTCTCGACGATCGCCAGATGTCCCTGATCCCAGATCCCCTTCAGTTCCTTGAGATTGGGATGCAGCGCCAGCCGGTCGTCCAGCGGCAGCGCTGCGTCCGGCTTGACCCCGATCGTCGGCCGTGCCTGGAGGTAGACGCCATCCTGGTAGGGCACGACGGTGTTGAGACCGTCGTTGCCGCCGGCCAGTTGAATCACGATCAACGTGCGTGTGCCCGCGTCGGTGACATTGTCTGCCGCGGCCACGTGCAGCGCGCGGGTGAAGATGTTCGGCATGGCGATGCCGCCCGCCACGGCGACCAGCGAGCCACGGACGAACGTGCGGCGATCGAGCATGATCTGTCTCCCGTCAGCTCAGGTGATACTCCGGCAGCGCCAGCATGAGATAGACCGTGGCGCGCCCGTGCCGGTCGAACCAGGCCGTGCCAATCTTCTTGCGGTTGAGGGTGAACTCCAGGAGCACCTGACGCTGGCCGGCTTCCAGTCCGCCGTCGACCAGGAGATGCGCCACCGTGTCCACGAATTGCTGGGTTCCACCCATCGCGCCCGGCCAACGACTGGGGTCGAGCTTGACCGCCGTGCGGTTGGTCGTCAGCGCGTTGGCGAAGTTCAGCCGAGCCAGCCAGGTGCCGCTGTTGAGCCAGGCTGCCCCTCCGGGCCAACCGGAGACGTTCGGCGGCGCGAAGAGGGACTGCCCCATCTCCGGCAGCATCGACGGGATCGGGCTCTGATCGGCGTCGACAGCGAGCTGGCGCAGCGTCCCGGCGACCAGCTCCGCTGGACTCTTGACCAGGGCGCGATAGCTAGACGGGTCCTGAAACTCGGGCAGGTTAAAGAGCGCGCGCACGGCTTCGCGGATATCGAAGCTCGAGGCGGTCAGCGTGCGGGCGATGGCATCGACGCTCGCCTGGGAGGGGTTCGGCGACATGAAGAAGCCGAGGAGCTTGCGCGCCATGAACGGCGCGGCTGCCGGCTGCGCCAGAATGATGTCGAGGATGTCGTCCGGCCCGAAGTTGCCGCTGCGGCCGAGAAAGGTCTTCTGACCGTCGTCGTGCTGCGCCGGGGCCAGCACGGTCTCGCCGCTCTTGCGCGTCACCAGGCCGGTAAACGCGCGGGCGCTCTCGCGCACATCCTGCTCGTTGTAGTTGCCTGGCCCCAGGGTGAACAGCTCCATCAACTCGCGCGAGTAGTTCTCGTTGGCGCGCCCCTTCTTGTTCTCCGCGGTATTGAGCCAGTGCATCATGGCCGGGTCACGGGTCACGCCCTTGAGGATGTTGCCGTAGTGGTCGAGTGCGTGGGCGCGGAAGAACTGGTTCTGAGTGAGCATCATCTCCGGTTTGGCGCTGATCAGCGACGAGGTCAGCAGCCCGTGCCAGAAGAGGGTCATCTTCTCTTCCAGCGGGCGGGCGCTATAGGCCATGCGCAGCAGCCACCAGCGCCGGATCCCCGCCGCCGTGGTGAGATCGAGCTTGAGCGCCGCCAGGCGCGACTCGAGCGCGTCGTTGGGGATAGTTTCATAGTCCACCAGCCGGTTGACCGCGGCGCTCCAGCTCAACGGCAGCCAGGTGTCCAACTCGCCCGGCGCGGCGCCAAAGCCCGCTCGCCGGAGCAGGTGGGAGTAGCGTGTACGATCGCTGAGTGGAACGGCAGCAACAGGCGTCGCGCCGGATCCCGCTGCCGGGCTCCCCGAACCGCTCACCAGCGGCCCGCCCGAGCCACGTTCAAGGCGGCAGGCGGCCAGCAGGGCGCCGAGCCCGGCCAGAGCCAGCCCGTTGACCGCCTCGCGCCGGCTCAGTGTATGCCGCTCGGCTTCGACCTCGTTCGCCGGCATCGCTCGCCTCCATGGTTCGCGCCGGTGCGAACCTCGGACTCCGCTGCTCGATTCAATCTACCATGCTACTGTAACGCCAAGGTAAACCGGGCCGTGGCTTACGGGTCACGTCGCGGCGCGTATCCGTGTTGCCCCTGTTGCCCGTGTTGGCGTGTTTGGCTCGCTGGGAGCATGAAGATGACGGAGACGCAACGAGCCTGGCGCGAACGGATCTCCACGCTCCACCCCGAGCTTGTGAGTCAGCCGGTGCGCCTGCTCGGCGAAGGGCAGAACAACGACCTCGTCCTCTCCGGCGAGATTGTCTTCCGGCTGCGCCGCTACCCCGGCCGCGACGGCTCGAACGCCCACGAGGCGGCCGTCCTACGGGCTATCGCACCGCACCTGCCACTGGCAGTCCCGGCGCCGCTCGACGTCGCGCCCGATCTCCTCTCCTACCCGCTGATCCCCGGCGAGCCCCTGCCGCGCGACAGGATCCCGGCCCAGGCTCTGCCCGTCGTCGCGGCCCAGCTCGGTCGATTCCTTTGGCAGCTCCACCACGCTCCATTTCCGGCCGTGCTGCAGGACGAGCGAGCGCGATTTCAGCCAATGCGGGAATGGGAAGATCTCTACGAGCGGGCCCGAGCGTCGGTCTACCCGCTCCTCAGCGCCGCCGCTCGCCGGCACGTCACGCGGCACTTCGCGGCTTTCTTCGAGCGCCAGCGCAGGCTGGAGATCGCGCCAGCCGTCATCCACGGCGACTTCGGCGCCGGCAACATTCTCTGGGAAGCGCGGGAAGCGCGGGAAGCCCAGGTGACCGGCGTCATCGACTTCAGCTCGGCCGGCGTCGGCGATCCCGCCGTCGATCTGGCGGCGGCGTCGACCATCGCGCCCGATCTGCTGGACGCGCTGGGAGCGACCTACCCCGGCATCGCCGGCGTGGCCGGACGCATCGACTTCTACCGGGGGACGTTTCTGCTGCAAGAGGCGCTCTTCGGTGCCGAGACCGGCGATCAAGATGCGCTCAGCGCCGGGCTACAAGGCGTGGAGCAGCAGGCGCGGTAAGTGCACCGGGCTGGAGATCGACTCAGCGGCAGCCGCCGCGCACCTCGGGCGGCGGGCTTCCGGTCAGCACCCGCGACATGGCGGCCAGGCCGGTGTCCAGCGCGGCCAGTTCCTCGGCGGTCAACTGAGCGAGAGCCTGGACCAGGAACTCGTGCCCGCCGTGACGAAGCTGAACCACGAGGTCGTGACCGCTTGCCGTTGGGCTGGCGAGGGTGCGCCGGCGGTCGGTCTGATCCTCCTCGCGCCGCGCCAGGCCCGCCGTGACCAGGCGATCCACCAGATGGCTGGCCGTCGGCAGGGAGACGCCGAGCTTCTCGGCGACGCCGCCGATCGTCGCCGGGCCGCTATATTCGAGGGTGAAGAGCGTCTTGAGCTGCGCCATGGTCAAGTCGAGCGCGACCCAGGGCTCCATTGAGTGCGCGCGCAGGTCGCGGGCAACCGATTCGAAGCGGCTCGCCACTTCTTCCAGGCGCGCGGCGCTGGTCTTCACTCCCGACACGGCTGCTCGACTCCTTTCTCCGCTCTCAGTGTACCGGAATGCTTCGATGCAATCAACGTGTTTCAAGCCGTGAGACAGGCTACGACATGGAACCAAACGGCCCGGGTTGGCGTATATGTGAGTAGAGAGACGCTCCCCCCAAGCGTTCTCTCCATCCCCTAAGGAGCAAGCGATGCTCCATCCCCTCCCCTTCCCACACAGGCCGGGCCAAATGGCCCGGCCTGTGCTTTGTGCCGCTCGCCCCACGCGCTATCCTTGCTTGCGCCGGACCAGTTGCCATGCTACGATTGAGACGCATGGTGTACGTACACCCTGGCGGGGAGAGCGCGATGCAGGCCACGCAGATCTGGCAGGCGGCCCTCAGCGAGCTGGAGGCGCAGCTCTCACGAGCGAACTACGAAACCTGGCTGCGCAACACGCAGATCATCACCTGGGAGGATGACTGCGCCACCATCGGGGCGCCGAACTCCTTCGCGGTCGATCAGTTGCGCAGCAAATTCGCCGTGCAGATCCAGTCCGCCCTCTCGACCATCGTCGGCCGCACCGTCGCGGTGCAGTTCGATCTGCTCAATGGCGCGCAGCGCGCCCGTCGCCCGGCTCGCCAGCGCGAGCGGGGTGCCACGGGCTCCGCGGAGCCTGCCCCGCAGCAGCTCGAACTGACCGAGATCCCCGAGCACGGTCTGAATCCCCGCTACACCTTTGAGAAGTTCATCGTCGGCCCGAACAATCGGCTGGCGCACGCGGCGGCGCTGGCGGTGGCCGACCGTCCGGCCGACAAGTTCAATCCGCTCTTCATCTACGGTGGGGTCGGGCTGGGCAAGACACACCTCCTCCACGCCATCGGCCACCGGGCGCTCGCGCGCAACCCCCAGCTCCAGATCCGCTACGTCTCCTCGGAGACCTTCACCAACGAGATGGTCAACGCCATTCGCCAGAACCGCAACGAGGAGTTTCGCAACCGTTACCGCACCATCGACATCCTGATGGTCGACGACATCCAGTTCATCGCCGGCAAGGAGAGCACCCAGGAGGAGTTCTTCCACACCTTCAACGCGCTGCATCAGTCGGGCAAGCAGGTCGTGCTGAGCAGCGATCGCCCGCCGAAGGAGATCCAGACCCTCTCCGATCGCCTGCGCTCGCGCTTCGAGGGCGGCCTGCTGGCCGACGTGCAGACGCCGGACCTGGAGACGCGCGAGGCAATCCTGGCCGAGAAGGGTCTGGAGATGAACGTCGTCGTCACCACCGATGTGCTGGAGTACGTCGCCCGTAAGGTGCAGAGCAACATCCGCGAGTTGGAGGGCGCGCTCAATAAGATCGTGGTGCTGGGGCAGCTCTACGGCAAGCCGATCACACTGGAGCTGGCGATCGAGGCGCTGACCGAGGTAGCGCGCGAGGAGCGGCGGCGCCAGATCACCCCCGAGCGGGTGATCGACGCCGTCACCGGCTACTTCAAGGTCTCACGGCGCGATTTGATTGGGCCGGGCCGGCGGCGCGACTTCGTGGTGCCGCGCCAGGTGGCGATGTACCTGATGCGCGAGGAGACGGAAACCTCTCTGGTCGAGATCGGCCAGGCGCTGGGCGGCCGCGACCACAGCACGGTTATGCACGGCATCGAGAAGATGAACCGCCAGCTCGAGAGCGATTCCCGCCTGCGCGGCGATCTTCTGGCGATCAAGGAACAGCTCTACACCGCCGGTGCGACGGTCAAATAATCGACTGAAGCCCGCATGAGTTTCCTGTTCAGAGAGTGGCGAGGGCCGCGGCTGAGAGACCCCTTGGCTGCGGCTCAGGATGACAGGGGAAAGGGCTCAGGCTAACCGGGAGCAGGGGCCGCGGCCGAAGGATCTCTCAGATGCTGCCGACAGCACATGGCTGACCGGTGCTCCGGCGGTTGAGCCCGAGCACCCACCAATGACAGTGGCGGCTCCGGCCAGGTTGAAATTGGCCCGTCCTGGTGTTCTGGTTGGCCCGCTCAGGGAATCAGCGTGTGCAGGTTGTGGGGGAAGATGTCAATCAGGGTGATCAGCAGCAACAGATCGCCGATCGCCAGGATCAGCACCAACGACAGCGGCGCCACGAAGCCGACGTCCTCGAAGTAGGCGCCGATGCCACCCAGGTCGATCGTCGTGGCCAGGAAGAGGAGCCAGCCGACGACCACGAAAATCGTACCCAGCAGTTGCAGGTTGGCGTAGGGCAGATTTTGCCAGACCAGGATGGCCAGGTTGAGGATGGTCAGCACCAGCCCAGGGAGGACGAAGAGCGCCACCGCGACCCAGAGCGCCCGCGCGCTACCGACCACCCCGGCGCCGCTCATCGGCCGGCGCATCTGCGGCCAGGTGCCCTCGACGTAGTCCTCGATCGCTTCGATGGTGAAGAGCATGGCGACGCAGAGCCCGATCAGGATCCAGATCCGGGTATCGAGCAGCACGCGAGCCATCCTCTCATTCGCGCGTGGTACGTCATGGACGCTAGCAGAGGCCAAAGTCGCTGGCAAGCCCCTTCTCGCGCGCCGCGTGCCACGACGGGGTGGAGCAGATCGCCTCCTGGGCGCGTTCCCTGTTCACCCCTCTGCCAGCGAGGGGAAGGAAGTGAGGGCCCGTTCAGCTCAGCGCGTAGTATTTGGCCTCTTCGCCACCGAGCGCGATGACGTCGTAGATGTGGCGCACGGCCCAGCGCTGGCTGGCCCAGGGGAGGCGACCGACCGTCTCTTCCAGGTCGCACCAGGCGTAATCGACGTACTCGTCGGTGCTGCGCGGCTTGTCACGCGGCGCGACCTGGGCTGCGAAGCAGGGCGCCAGCACGATTTGGTCGGTGGCATGATCGTAGAACTGGGTGATGTAGTCGGCGGAGTAGAGCTGCGAGGGCACCATCGAGGTCCGCTCTCGCACCTCACGAATGGCGGCCTCGGTGGCACGCTCGCCGGGCTCGATCTTCCCGTGGACCGACTGCCAGATGTCCCCCAGGACAAGGTCCGGGCGGCGCCGGAGAAGCAGAAACTGCACCTGATCGCGTGCGCGGCGAAACACGTAGACATCAACGATGTCACTCACGATTCGCGGCATGTGTGTCCCCTATTACTGTGGTTCAGGAGGAGAGCGCGGCACCCTCCCTCGCCGCGCCAATGCTGCCTGTGGGGATAGAATAGCACGCCGGTGACAGCCAGGCCAGGGACCGCGTGCTAGCGGTGGCGATACTCCCAGATGCGGTAGCGAATCTCGCCAAGCAAGCCCGTGCGCGAGGGCGGCAGGTCGATGTCCTTCCCCCGCCAGCGGCGCGCGGGCGTGTACGGCAGGCCACCGGCGCGCCGCGAGGTGACGATCGGGCTGAGGAAAACGAGCATCGACGCGATCGCCAGCAGCGCGGCGAGCAGATGGGACGTGCCGGCCAGCAAGACGGCCGCCAGCGCCAGCCCGAAGGTCAGCAGCAGCCAGGAAAAGCCGCCCAGGCGCGGGTGCCCGTTGAAACGCGGCAGGCTGAAGCGCGGCAGGCGCGGACGGCGAAGGCGAAACCGTGCGCGGCGCCAGCCTGGCTCGCGCTCCTTCTGCTCGAGGATCTGGATGATCTCCTCTTCGACCCTGGTATAGCGTCGCTTCGCCATAAGCCGCCCCTATCGCGCTAACCCCACGTGGCCCGCGCCAGTTGCTCGACGGCTTCGAGCGCCTGATCGATCTCCGCCTCGGTCGTGAAGTAGCCGGGGCTGAAACGTACCGTGCCGCCCGGAGAGGCGCCGAGCGCTTTGCAGGCGTCCGGCGCGCAGTGCAGGCCAGTGCGGCAGGCGATGCCAAACGAGCTATCGAGCGCGGCGCCGATATCGACCGGCTCCCACCCCTCGATCAGGAACGAAACGACCGCGGCGCGGCGTTCCGGGTCGCGCGGCGCCAGCACGCGCACGCCCGGGATCTCCTCCAGGCCATCGACCAGCCGGTTGACCAGCGCCGCCTCGTGCGCGCGGATCGCCGGCACACCCAGCTCCAGCACCACCTCGGCAGCGGCCCCCAGCGCCGCGATTCCGACCGTGTTGAGCGTGCCGGCCTCGTAGCGGTTCGGCAGCTCCGCCGGCTGCACATCCTCTTCCGAGTTCCCGCCGGTGCCGCCCTCGCGCACGGTCCGAAGGTCGTCGGGCCGCACGCGGGGCCCGATCGCCAGTCCGCCGGTTCCCGGCGGGCCCATCAGCCCCTTGTGGCCGGGGAAGGCCAGCAGGTCGGCGTCGAGCTCATCCATGGTGAAGGGGAGCGCGCCGAGCGTCTGCGCGGCATCGACCAGCAGGAAGGCGTCGCTGTGGGCGCGCACCGCCGCGGCGATCTCCGCGACCGGCTGCACGGCCCCGTTGACGTTCGAGGCATGCGTCAGCACGACCAGCCGCGTCTCCGGCCGCAGGGCTGCCGTGAAGTCTTCGGGCGAGGTGATGCCCTCGGCGTCCGCGGCCACCGTGCTGACGTCGACGCCCTGGTCGCGCAGGGCGCGCAGCGGGCGCCGCACCGAGTTGTGCTCCATCACCGTCGTCACGGCATGGTCGCCCGGCCGCAACAACCCCTTGATCGCCAGATTCAGGGCGTCCGTGGTATTGGAGGCGAAGACGATACGCCGGGGATCGGCCACGCCAATGATGCGCGCCAGCTTGCGCCGCGTCTCGTCGAGGGTCGCGGCGGCGCGAGCGGCCATCACATGGCTGCCGCGGCCGGGGTTGGCGCCGGCGGTGCGCAGGAAGGACTCCAGCGCGGCGTAGACCGGCTCCGGTTTGGGCCAACTTGTCGCGGCGTTGTCGAGATAGATCACC
>DASSHC010000506.1:0-5926 GCA_035693105.1 Thermomicrobiaceae bacterium
AGCCTAACCCCATTCTCCGATGTTCGAGGAAGGCGCGCACCATCCACTATCGCCAACCGTAATCCCAGCCCCTTCAGTGGGCTTCGTAAAGGTTAGCGCGGTGGCTTTAGCCCCGCGCGACGAGCGGCGCCAAGGCCACAGGGACCGAAGCAATCCGTCCACGAACCCCACCCAGACCCCCCGATTGTGCCACAGCCGGCTGCGTTCGCGTCTAGCGATAGGAAGCGGCCTGGAGGTTGAAGAGTTCGGCATAGCGGCCGTCGAGCGCCATCAGCTCGTCGTGGCTCCCCTGCTCGATCAGCCGGCCCTGCTCCAGCACCAGGATGCGGTCGGCCAGCCGCACCGTCGAGAAGCGGTGCGAGATGAAGATGGCGGTTTTGCCGGCGGTCAGCTCGCGCATCTGCAGGAAGAGCTCGTACTCGGCCTTGGCGTCGAGCGCGGCGGTCGGCTCGTCGAGGATCAGGATCTGGGCGTCGCGCATGAAGGCGCGCGCCAGCGCGATCTTCTGCCACTCGCCGCCGGAGAGCTGGTGCCCGCTATCGAACCAGCGCCCGAGCATGGTGTCGTAGCCCTCGGGCAGGCGCGACACGACCTCGTCGGCGCCGCTCTTGCCGGCCGAGAGCTCGATCATCGGCAGGTCTTCCAGCCGCTCCAGACGGCCCAGCCCGATGTTCTCGCCCGCCGTCAGTTGGTAGCTGACGTAGTCCTGGAAGATGACGCCGATCTCGCGCCGCAGCTCGTTGGGGTCGTAGTCGCGCACATCGTGCCCGTCGATCAGCACCTGACCCTGCTCGGGGTCGTAGAGGCGGGCGATCAGCTTGACCAGCGTCGTCTTGCCGGCGCCGTTGCGCCCCACGATGGCCACCGTTTCGCCCGGCTGGATGGTGAAGCTGACGTCCTGCAGCGCGGCCTTGCCGATCCCCTCGTAGATGTGGGTCACGTCGCGGAACTCGATCCCCTGCTCGAACGGGCGCCGCACCGGCACCGGGTTGGCTGGCGGGCGCACGCGCGGCTCGGCGGCCAGCAGGTCGTAGAGCGTGGTCAGATAGAGCTGGTTCTCGTACATCCCCGAGAGCCCGTTCAGCAGGCCCTGGAAGTTGTTCTGGATCGAGAGCGCCGCCTGGGTGTAGAGGGTCAGATCGCCCAGCGTAACGCTGCCGGCGACCGCCTTGAGCGCCACGTAGAGGTAGGTCGCGCTGGAGGCCACCGTGGTCAGCGCGCCCCAGCCGTAGCCGGCCAGATAGCGCCGCACGATCAGGCGCCGGTTGTCGTCATAATACTGATCGAAGAGCACCCGGTAGCGCTCGGCGAAGAAGCCGCCGAGGGTGAAGATCTTGACCTCCTTGTGGTAGGAGTCAGTCGTCATCAGCGTCGTCAGATACTGCATCATGCGCCGGGCGGGCGACTGGCGGCGCATCAGTTGGAAGCCCTGCCAGCCGTAGCGCGTGCTGGCGATGAAGGCCGGGATCGGCGCCAGCAGCGCGATGACCGCCAGGAACCACTCCAGGTTCACGATCAGCGAGACCATGGTGGCGAAGGTGATGGCGGTCTTGATCAACCCGAACGACTGCTGCACCATCGCGACCGGGCGGTAGGCGGCCTCCTGCTGCGCCTGCTGCAAGAGATCGTAGGACTGGGAGCGCTCGAAGAAGGCGAGGTCGAGCCGGTCGGCGTGCTCGATGATCGAGAGCTGCACGCGGTTGGTCACCAGCTCCTGCAAGAGCTGCTGCGCGATGTTCGCGAGCGTGCTGAAGAGGCTGCCGAACGCGATGACGGCGAACTGCAGCACCGCCAGGAAGACGATGTGGTGGATCACGGCTGGGGTGGCGCCGGTGCGGATGCCGTCGACGACGGCGTCGATGATCAGCTTGGAGAGCCAGACCTGCGCGGCCGGCAGCATGGCCTGGGCCACGGTCACGGCCGCCATGGCGGCGGTTAGCCGGTGGCTGGTCTCCCAGACCAGGCGCAGCGTGCGCGACAGGCCGCTCGGCGCGGTGCGCAGGATGCGCCAGAGGGTGGACAGCGTCTGCCCCTCTTCGCTCCCTTGCGCCAGGGTGACCGCCAGCGCGCCGCGCGCGCGGTGGCCGTTGCTCCGCCCCGGCCCGCGCCCGTTCCCGCTCCCATTCTGATGTCCATTCCCGTTCCCCGCCATGCCGCTCCTCTCGACTCAATCGTACCGGAGCGGCCCGGCAAAGTGACCGGCAGGAGCGGCAGGTGGCGCACTATCCGAACGGGGAGGGTTGCCCTCATCCCCCCCGCCCGGACGGAGCCTTCTCCCAATACTGGGAGAAGGGGGAGCAGCTACAGGAACATCCGGATGTCCCCCCACGTTCTCCCCTCTCCCAGCATTGGCTCCGTTCGGAGAGGGGCAGGGGGGTGAGGGCCCGTCAGCCCAGCTCGCCGGTGCCCCAGCGGGTGTGCTCTTCCTTGGCCGAGGCCAGCAGCTCCGGCTCGGTGAGGAGGTCGAAGGCGGTCAGCGCCATCGCTTTCGAGACCTTGATCAACTGATCGTAGCCGTAGTCGGAGCCGGAGGCGTCGACGACTTGCTGCGAGTGGCCGGGGATCGGCTCGTGGCTGATGGCGAAGCGCCCGGTGATCGCCGGCATCAGGTAGCTGACGTTGCCGAAGTCGGTCGAGGCCTTGCGGCCGGTCGGGCGCGGGGCGATCTCCAGCCCCATGGCCCGCATGTGCTCCTTGTAGCGCCCGCCGACCACGTAGCTCGGGCGCATGTCGTAGCAGACCTCGCCCTCGGTGATCTTCAGCTCGCAGCCGGTCATCATGGCCGCGCCCTCGGCGATTTTGGCGACCTTGTCGACCAGCTCTTGCATGTACTCCATCGTCTCGGCGCGGATGAAGAACTTGGCGGCGGCGTACTTGGGCACGACGTTGGGCGCGTCGCCGCCGTGGGTGATGATGCCGTGGATACGCGACTCCATGTGGATGTGCTGGCGCAGGGCGTCGATGCCGTTGAAGAGGGCCACCACCGCGTTGACCGCGTTGTTGCCGTTCCAGGGGTCGCCGGCCGCGTGCGCCGGCTTGCCGAAGAATTCGTAGTCGACGTGGGCCACCGCCAGGCTGCGGCCGTGGGGGTAGTCGCTGGCGGCGTCGGTGTGGTTGCCGCCGTGGTGCACCATCAGCGAGGCGTCCACGTCGGCGAAGACGCCGGCGTCGATCAGCTGGATCTTGCCGCCGCCGCTCTCCTCGGCCGGGGTGCCGATCACCTCGAAGATGCCGGACAGCTCGTCCATCACGGCGTTCATGCCGATGGCGGCGGCCAGGCCGGAGGCGGCGATCAGGTTGTGGCCGCAGCCGTGGCCGATGCCGGGCAGCGCGTCGTACTCCGCCAGCACCGCCACCACCGGCCCCTCGGCGCGGCCGTGCTTGGCGGCGACGAAGGCCGTCTCCAGCCCACCGGCCGGCTTCTCGACCTCGTAGCCATGGTCGCGAATGGCGGAGGCCAGCAGCTGCGACGCCTTGACCTCCTCGTAGCCGATCTCCGGGTTGAGCCGGATCTCCTCGCCGACCGCGATGATCCGCTCGCGGTTCGCCTCGATGGCGTCGACGATACGCTGGCGCAACTCCTCGCGGCTCGCCATGCGATGCCTCCCTCGGGTGCTCGTGCACGAATACGCTCGCGGGAAGATAGCATGACGCCGGGAGTACGCCAACCTGGACGGGGTTGGCACGGGGGCGCACGACGACGATTAGACGTGAGGCAAGATGGATCCCTCGACTCTGCTCCGGTAAACAGAGCGGCCCGGCGGCCGCCCGTTTTCCTGCCGCCGTGGCGAGCCGAGGCTCATGACGACTCGGGCTGACAGGGCTACGGGTGTGACCTTCCGGACGAGGCTCAGGGCAGGCTCCGCGCGACGGAAAAGCCGGTCGCCCCTTACTCGACCCGCTTGTAGGTGATATGGAGATCCCGCTGCCACGTGCTGCCGTCGCGACAGAGCTCCGCGACGCCGTCGATGGTCCTGCCGTCTGGGCTCAGCGTGCCGGTGAAGCGCTGCGAGAAACCGGGCGAATCCCGCCAGAACCGCCAGACGCCGTCCTCCGCGCCGAGGTGATAGAGACGCGTGACGCCGCGCTGGTCAAAGTAGTGGAGCGAGCAGCCCCCGCTGGGGTTGCGCAGGTCGCCCGTGTCGTCGCAGCCCAGCAAGGCGATGCTGTCTGGAATGTCGGGGTGATCGTAGTGGGCACGCCAGATGAGAAAGTAGCGGCCCTCCAGCCACTCGAACGTCGCCCGTCCCTGGATGACGGCGCCAGGCAGGAGTTGGTGGGTCGCCTCGGTCTCCCACTCCCCCACCAACGCGGCCAGATGTTCGAGCGTGGAATGGTGTGCGCGCGGTTGCATCGCTCAGTCCTTCATGTCCAAGCAGCGCTGCTGCTTCGCCTGCACCCAGAACCGGAAGTCTATCGCGCCCCGAGCCTCGATGTCGTTGGGGGCCTCTCGGGCCGGCATGCACGACACTCCCTAGCTCTGACGCGGCAGGCTGAGGAGCGCCAGCGCGGCCCGCAGCGGCGAGCCGAGGGCGCCTCCGATCCGTCCCTCGAGCAGCGACAGGAGCGAGAACTGCGGCGCCAGGCAGGCGACCAGCGAGGGCGCCAGCCAGATGTAGCGATCGGCGACGGCGTTCTGAAAGAGCGCGGCCACCAGATAGCCGGCGTAGCCCGCGCTCAACCCGAGCGCCAGGTAGGCCGCCGGCCCATGCAGGAAGTCATCGTCCTGCCCGCGCAGCCCGAGCCACCCTGGGCGGAGCGTCTGGAAGATGATCAACACCAGCCCGAGGAGGCCGATCACCCCCGCCGACGACCAGGTCTGCAGGTAGATGTCGTGGGTGGAGAGGAAGTACTCGAAGCCGTCGCCGGTGAAGGGGTGTTGCTCGATGCGGCCGAGCGTCTGGGCCAGCAGCTCGCGGCGCTCGTTGTCGCTGTAGCTCAGACTGTGCTGCACGGTGGGATCGTGGACGGCGAAGACGCGTTGCAGCGCGTTGGGCGTCGGCGAGCTGACCAGGCTGCCGAGCAGGATGGCGGCCGCCAGCGAGAGCGCGGCCCAGGCGGCGGCGCGCGTCGAGCGCTGCCACGGCACCACCACCGTCACCAGGAGCACGGCCAGGTAGCCGAAGAAGCCGGCGCGCGAGCCGCTGAAGAGGATGCCGACCGGGATGATCGCGGCGCAGCAGAGCGCCAGGGCGCGCCGCCAGCCGCGGCCGGCGATCACGAAGGCCAGCGCCGGGCCGGCCGCCAGCACGCAGATCATGGCCAGCTCGTTGGGGTGCGTGGTCAGCGCGTAGGCCCGGCCATTGAGGTCGCGGTCGCCCCCACCGCTGAAGATGGCGTACAGGCTGGTCAGGGTGACCGAGCCGATCCAGCACCAGAGCACGGCGCGCACCTCGCGCAGGCTGGGCGACCAGACCGCGATCAACGCGACGAACCAGGCGGTCAGCAGGGCGAAGTGGCTGAGCTGCGACAAGCTCGCCTCGACGCTGGAGGCGGCCAGCGTGCCGATCAGCCCGCCGGCGGTCATCAACCCGATGCCGCCGAGCAGGATGCGGTGCGCGCGCGGGCGCGAGGCGCCCTCGGTGATGAGCGTGGGGATGAGGAGGAGGGTTGCCAGGAGAAAGAAGTAGTCGCTCAGACTGAGGATATCGATGACGCGCAGGCGCTGAAAACCAAGTGTCGCGCAGGCCGCGTAGAGCGCGGCGGTGGCGAGCGTGCGGGTTCGAAAGCGGCGGCTGAGCGTGATGAGCAGGACGACGACCGTGAACGGTACCGAGATGCTCGCCGGCACCGCGATCATCATGCTGCTGCCTCCAGATTCGACCTGCCGCCGGGACATGGTGTGGTAGACAAGGTATTCCCCTCCAGTGTGCGTGCGCTCCGGTTGCCGGTCGCGAAGCCGAGGCAGCGCGGTGGCAACTCTCGT
>DASSHC010000507.1:0-6888 GCA_035693105.1 Thermomicrobiaceae bacterium
CGGGCAAAAACGATTCGTGTCGTCCGGCAGGCTGCTCCCGTTCCCCGTCATCCCGAGCGCAGTGGACGAATCCAAGCCGCACCCGATACCTGACGTCGTAACCGGGCGCCGATCGTGAATGCTATGGTGGGCGCGAACGCGAGCACGTGGGAGACAGGATCAGGAGGAGCGCATGTATACCGTAGCCGTGAGCCGCGATTTTGTGGCGCGGCACGCGCTGATCGGGGGTGACTGGGGCGAGGAGAACCAGCCGCACTCGCACCACTACCGTATGGAGGCCCGGCTCGAAGGGGAAGCGCTCGACGAACACGGCTATCTGGTGGATATCGTGCGGATCGAGGCCGTGCTCGACGAGCTGCTGCGCGCCTACCGCGACCGGCTGCTGAACGACCTGCCGGAGTTTGCCGGGGAAAACCCCAGCGTCGAGCGCTTCGCCCGTATCCTCTGCGACCGCCTGGCCCAGGGCATCTCCGCACCGAACATCGCGACCGTCACGCTGCGCCTCTGGGAGACCCCGACCGCCTGGGCCGAGTACCGCCGGCCGCTGTGAGGGTGGGCGTGATTTAATTTACGGGCTGAACGTTGACCACTCAGCGGTGGGAGTTGTGCCGGACCATGGAGCGTCGAGAGATCACGGCATCGGAGCGCGGCGGTGCGACGCGCAAGGACCGCTTCCTGGGCTGTCTGCTCGGGTTGGCGGTCGGCGACGCGCTTGGCATGCCGGTGGAGGGCCTGACCCAGGACGAGATCGTCGCGCGCCACGGTTGGCTGGAGGATTACCAGCCGCGGCTGGGTCCAGACGGTGAGATCGACGTGCCGGCGGGGGAGTTCACCGGCGATACCGAGACCGCACTCTGCCTGCTGGAGAGCCTGGTGTCGAGCAATGGCTACCTCGACCTGGAGCTGGCCGGCGCGCGGCTGCTGCGCCTCTACCACGACGACGCGCGTCGCTTCCTGGGACGGACCACGCTGGCGGCACTGGCCCACGCCGAGGAGACCGGCGAGTTCCAGCGCGGGGCGAGCGGTGACTGGCCGCCCGGCGTCGGCGCCGCCAGCCGCATCGCGCCGGTGGCGCTGATGCAGGCGCTGGGGCATTTCAACCCCGAAGTCTTCACCCGTGAGGTGCTGCGCGCCGGGCTGATCACCCACAGCGCGCCCGAGGCGCTCAACGGCGCGCTGGCCGTGGCCTACGGCATTCGCCTGCTGGTCAACGGCGAGATCCCACCCGAGTTGCTGCTGGAGGAGGTCGCCGCGTTCATCGACGAGGATGAGGTCGCGCGGGCGCTGCGGCGCGCCGCGCGGCTGGCGCGGGACGGCGGCGAGCGGGCGCGCGATCTGGCGAATCTGCGTGAGATTGGCGGCGGGCCGCACGTGGCCGAGGCGGTGGCGGCGGCGTTCTACGCCTTCCGCGCCCATCCCGAGGACTTCCGCGCGGCGGTACTGACGGCGCTCAATGGCGGGGGCGACGCCGACTCGATCGCCGCCATCACCGGCGCGCTGGCGGGGGCGCACCTGGGCGCGACGGCCATCCCAGCGGAGCTGGTGGATGGGCTGGAGGGCCGCATGTATTTGCTGATGGCGGCGCCCGGCCTCTATCGCGCGGCGCAGCGGCGGGCCGGCCTCTTTCTCAAGCTGATCGAGCGCGAGTGAGCGCGCCGCTCGAAGCCGCCGTCTTCGACCTCGACGGACTACTGGTCGACAGCGAGCCGGTTCAAATCGCCGCCTGGGAAGAGTTCTTGGCCGGCCACGGGCACACGCTCGATCCTGAGCTGCTTGGTCGCCTCTTTGGCCTGCGTGTCCGCGACACCTCGCGAGTGCTGGTCGATGAGCTGCGGCTGCCGCTCTCGCCTGACGAGGTCTTCGCGGGGCGTGAGGCGATCTTCTTTCGGCTGTTGGAGGCCGGCGTGAGGCCGATGCCGGCAGCGGTCGAGACGGTGCGGGCGCTCGGAGCGCGCGGGCTGCGCCTGGGTTTGGCAACCTCCGGCCACCGGCGCTACGCCGACCTGGTGCTGGGTGGGCTGGGCCTGATCGGCGCCTTCGCGGTCGAGGTGACGGGCGACGAGGTGGCGCGCGGCAAGCCGGCGCCGGATATCTATCTGTTGGCGGCGGCGCGGCTGGGTGTGCCGCCGGCCGCCTGCCTGGCGCTGGAGGACGCGCCGTTCGGCGTCGCCGCGGCGGTGGACGCCGGCATGCGCTGCCTGGCGGTGCCGAATGTCCACACGACGGGGATGCCCGGGCTGGAGCGCGCCGACGCCATCCTCCCTTCGCTGGCGGCAGTCGTGCCCTGGCTTGAGGCGAGGGGGCTGCTCCCGCCCGGTTAGCACTCCGTTCCCAGGAGTGCCAACGCGCTTGCCCTGGCGGCCCGGCGTTCGTATACTTGAGTGTTGCCACGACCCGGCTCACGCCGGGTCTCTCACGTGCGGGGTGCGTGACAGCCGAGGACCTGGGCCACCGGCCCGGCCGCGAGATTCCTGGTGAATAGATGACGACCAAGCGAGATTACTACGACGTGCTGGGGGTCGGCCGCTCGGCGAGCGCGGACGAGATCCGCCGCGCCTACCGCCGGCTGGCGCGGCAGTATCACCCGGACGTCAACAAGGCGGACGACGCGGAAGAGCGCTTCAAGGAGGCCACCGAGGCGTACGAGGTGCTCAGCGACGACGAGCAGCGCGCTGCCTACGACCGCTTCGGCCACGCCGGGCTGGGCGGCTTCAATGGCGCCGGCCCCGGCGACCCCTTCGGCTTCGGCCGCTCGCCCTTCAGCGACATCTTCGAGACCTTCTTCGGCGGCGCGGCTGGGCGCGGGCCCAGGGCCCCGATGCGTGGTGCCGACCTGGAAGCGACTGTCGAGCTTAGCTTCGAGGAGGCCGTCTTCGGCGCCGAGAAGGACATCGAGCTGACGCGGCTGGAGGTCTGCGAGTCCTGCCATGGCACCCGCATGCGCGACGGCCAGGAGCCGCCGGTCTGCAGCGTCTGCGGCGGCACGGGCGAGGTGCGCCAGGTGCAGCAGACGATCCTGGGCCAGTTCATGACCGCCAGCGCCTGCGCCAACTGCCACGGCGAGGGGCGTGTCATCTCCGACCCCTGCCCGGCCTGCCGCGGCGCGGGCCGCGTGCCCCGGCGGCGCACCGTTAGCGTGACCATCCCGGGCGGTGTCGATGGCGACTCCACGCTGCGCCTCTCGGGGCAGGGCGAGCAGATGCCCGGCGGCACTCCCGGCAACCTGTTCGTGCGCATTCGCGTCCGCCCGCACCAGCTTTTCGTGCGTCACGGCAAGCAGATTCACCTGGAGATGCCGGTCAATATCACCCAGGCGGCGCTCGGCGCCGAGCTGGAGGTGCCAACGGTCGACGGCAAGGTGAAGCTGACGCTGCCGGGCGGCACGCAGTCGGGCCAGCAGTTCCGCCTGCGCGGCCGGGGTGTGCCCGACCTCCACCACGGCGCTCGCGGCGACGAGATCGTGACCATCCGCGTGCTGACGCCGACCGATCTGACCACCGAGCAGCGCGAGCTGCTGGAGCGCCTGGCCGGCTCGCTCGATCAGCCCGACTTGCACGAGACCCAGCGTCGCGGCTTCTTCGACAAGATCAAAGACGCGCTGGGGGTTTAGGCTGCTCAGAGCGCGGGATCATCTGGTCGGGCGGCGCGGCTAAGCCACCCGCTTTGCAATCTTGTTGGTGTCCCGTGCTTAGGAGCGAATCCGCTCGATCACGGTCGTCTGGAGACCGCCGACGATTTTGGCAGCGCCCAATGTATCTCCGCTTTACCGCCCAACTGCCCCTGGTCGCCGACATGGAGATATCCTTCGCTGCGACTCAGCGCCTGCGCTGAGCGTCCAGTGCTTGTCGAAGAAAGGAAAGACAGGTGGTGGGGTGGGAGCGAAAGCCGGGACCCGCTGATCCCAATTGGCGTAGCTGCCCTGATCAATCGCCGAGCCGTGCGTTTCCGCAGCGAGTGGCACCTGCCAACACGACGTGACCCCGACCGATCGGTCGGGGTCACGTCGTGTTGCGCTGAGAAGAGATTGTCGACTGTCGGGCCGAGGAGTGGTGGCAGCCGCGTGGGCAAGGTGCGAACACTACATTGCCAGTCCATCGGCAGCGGCACGGAACCAGGGAACGAGAGCCGGTCCGATCAACGCCAGCGATCCGACTACCACCATAGCCACAAGGAGCAAAATGAAGCCATACTCGACAAGCCCTTGAGCTTCGAGCCTTCGTGATGCGATTTGAAAGTTCATCGCGTGCGCTCTCCACACTCGTCGGGCAAAGGTAGCGGCCGTTCTCGACACATGAGAACGGCCGCTGCCGTGCTGAGAAATTACCCGGCGGCGCCGCCAAGAGCGTCGTTGATGGTTGTGAACACGCCGGTCAAACTGCCGCCGACAAATCCAAGGATGCCGATGACCACGACCGAGACGAGCACCAGGATCAGACCGTACTCGACCATGCCCTGGCCCTCGCTAGTCTCGGGGAGGTACATGCCGATGAGCGCCTTGAGGTACTGGGCCGCCGCGGAATTCATCGTGATGTTGCGAATCATGGTGTTGTGTTCCCTCCACAATGATGAATGATGCCACTATCAATGAGCCAATCGAGTCCTACCCCGGACGCCGCATGCCCTCCTTCCACACGTCCGGTCTTGCGCCTGTGCCGCTTCTCAGCGGCTAACGAGGATCAAGTTGTTATGGTGTTAGCTTAGTGGGCGGGGGGCGTAGCCTCAATGAACCACTCGTCCAGGTTGCTCGGTGCGCGAGTCCCGGCGGAGGTATTACGCGAGAGGGATGACCAGCGTCAGGTGGGCGGTCTCGTCGCCGGCCAGCTCGTAGTGCAGGTCGGCGGTGAGCTGCTCGATGCGGCGGCGCACGGTCTCGTCCTTCAAGAAGCGGGGAATCGCCTGGGCGCGGTCGCGATCGGGGCCGTAGGCTTCGACGCGGGCGAGCACCTGGGCATCCTCATAGCGCACCACCACGTCGATCTCGGTCGCGTCGTCGTCGGCCGCGGCGGCCGAGACCATCTGCTGCACCAGGCGGTAGAAGACCACGCGCAGCAGTTCCGGTAGCTTGTCGTCCGACTCGGGACCGGTGATGGTCGCGCGCAACTGGCGCAGCCGGCTCAGTTCGTTCAGATAGCGGCGCAGCGTCGGCACGACCCCCAGCTCGCGCAGCACGACCGGACGCAGCTCATAGAGAAGGCGGCGCGTGTCGCGCAAGGCGCTCGTGGAGAGCCGGCGCAGTTCGGCCAGCTCGTCGGGGAGCGTCTCGGGGGTGCGCTCGAAGGTGCGCTCGCAAATCTCGGTACGCAACACGATGTTGGCCAGGGCCTGGGCCGGGCCTTCGACAACCAATTGCGCCACGCGCAGCCGCTCATCCTCCTGCGCCTGAATGATCTCGGCGAAGGGGATCTCGGCGGGGCCGCGCCGCAGCATACGCGTGCGTGTGTCCTGGGCTGTGTTGCGCTCGTGCTCGACCTGCAACTGCGTATCCGCCAGCTCCAAGAGGAGTCGCAACTTCTCCTGATAGAGCGTGATGCTGGTCTGCCGCTCTTGCAACTGCTCGACCTGCCCACGCATCATCATCAACCGCAACTCGATCTCGTGGCTGGCGTGATACATGTCCTTGATGTCGCGGCGCGAGTAAGACTCGATGTTGCTCTCCATCTCGCGCTGCCGGTTGTTGAGCGCCATCTCGCGCTGCGTCAGGCGGTCGACCTCGGTCTGCGACTGGGCCAGCAGCAATTGGATCTCTTGCAGCGACTGCGAGACCTCAGTCAGCTCCGCACGGCACTCCTCGGCCAGCGCCTCAAGACGGCTGAGGAACTCTTTCGTTTGGGTCACCGGGACTGCCATGCATCGTCTCCGTTCGGCGATGTTGATCCGCAACCGACGTATGGTTGTAAGGTTAGGAGCGGATCATCCCGGCGGCAACGGTACTGGAGTCCCAAGCCTGGGCGAAAAATGAGGCAGCGCGAAACTCCTAGGTGCGCCGGGCCGGTGCCGGACGGTCAAGGAAGAGGTCGACGGGCGGCCGGGTTGTTGCGCGTCGAGGGACTTCATTGACGAGGTGGGTTGCCGAACACTACAATTCATGGTGCGCTCCGCGGCGCTGCCGGGTGGTGAAACGGTATCACAGGGGCCTTTGGAGCCTCTTTTCCAGGTTCGAATCCTGGCCCGGCAACCTTTGAGGCTGATGAACGAACACCTTTTCCCTTTGAGCCTCGTTACCAGCGACACCGGTCGCCCGAGAATCGAATTCTCAGACTGAGTCTCCGCGCTCTACGCATCGCGACGACGTGAAACACTAGCGATGAACATCGTTTGAAGAGATGCTTCGGCTGCGGCCTCAGCATGACAAAACAAAGATGGTCCCCTCCCCTGTCATCCTGAGCCGCAGCGAAGGATCTCTCCGGACTCTCCCCGGTCATACGCAGTCGAGGATGAGGCCGTCTCTGGCCCTCACCACGCCAAATCGCAGCCCTTCAGCGGGCTTCGCGGACTCAGCCTCCGGATCCGACTCCGAACGGAGCCGGGTGTCACGAGTGACCAAGCTTGGGGAAAGAAAGCGACCGTGCGCGAATCACCTCACCACGCCGCCGCCCGGCGTGTCACTCACGCGGCCAGGGGAGATGGCCGTTCTCGTGGGGGCAGACGTGGCCTTCGGGGCCGATCGGGGCGCCGCAGCGGGGGCAGCGTGGCCGGCCCGCCGCCACGACCTCGGCGATGCGGTCGGCCAGGGCCTTGGCGTTGGTCAGCGTGGCACGCCCGGCGAAGATCGGCTCGACTTCGTCCTCCTGCTCCACATCGTGGGCGAAAAGGGCGACGAGCTTGCGATCCTCGTCGAAGCCGATCGCCATCTTGCTCACCAGATATTCGGTGCCGCCGAGTGGGACC
>DASSHC010000508.1:0-22558 GCA_035693105.1 Thermomicrobiaceae bacterium
CGCACCACACGACGCCGTCGACGTCGAACCGCATGAAGTCGATCGTCGCGAAGTGCAGCGCGACGTACGGCGAGAACGTCCAGTCGAGCAGCCGCGTCGGCAGCCCGTGGTGCTGCGCCACAGCCAACCAGTTCCAGATCGAATCGCCGGGGACATCCTCGCGGCTGGCGTATTTGCGGAAGTTGCGCAGGATGTGGCCCTCCAGTTCGCCGGGGTGCTCGCCGAGCCGGGCCAGGCTGGTCAACAGGTCGTGGCCGGCGTCGCCCATGCCGCGATAGGCGAACGGCGAGCGGAAGCGCCCGATCGCGGCGTTCCAGGTACCCTGGAAGAGCCAGTCGTTCAGCTCGTTCCAGCTCGTCACCCGAATCTCGTTGGGCCCGCGCTGCTCCATCACCGCTCCCATCGTGCCGCTCACCGCGAGCCGCTGGCCTGATGATACGCCCGAAGCCGCCGGGGCGAATGCTAAGATTGCCGTATGAGTTGATCGCCGGGCGGCAGAGCGCAGGGAGGCAAGAGCATGGTGGTGACCACGGAGGCGCGCGCCCCGGAGGCCGAGGCGGCTCGCTCGCTGGCCGAGGAGCTGCGCTGGCGCATCGCCGGCGAGGTCCGCTTCGACGAGTACAGCCGCGCGCTCTACAGCACCGACGCCAGCAACTACCAAATCGTGCCGCTCGGCGTGGTGCTGCCCAAGACGGTCGACGACCTGCGCGCCACGATCGAGCTGGCCGCGAAATATCAGACGCCGATTCTGCCGCGCGGCGGCGGCAGCAGCCTGGCCGGGCAGACCGTTGGCCGGGCGGTGGTGGTCGACACGTCCAAGTACCTCAATCAGATCCTGGAAGTCGATCCCGAGGGCCGGCTGGTGCGCGTCCAGCCGGGGATCGTGCTGGCCAACCTCAACGCCAAGCTGCGCAAGCACGGGCTGATGTTCGGGCCGGACCCCTCCAGCGACAACCGCGCCACCATCGGCGGCGTGGTCGGCAACAACTCCACCGGCGCGCACTCGATCCTCTACGGCATGACCAAGGACCACGTGCTGGCCGCCCACACCATCCTCTCCGACGGCAGCGAGATCAGCTTCGGACAGCTCGCGTCTGAGGCACTGGCCGAGAAATATCAGCTCGAATCGCGCGAGGGGCAGCTCTACCGCGAGCTGCGCCGCCTGCGCGACGAGTACGGCGCGGCCATCGAGCACGACTTCCCGCGCCACTGGCGCCGCTCGACCGGCTACAACCTGCGCGAGCTGCTCGGCATGGGCACGCCCGACTTCAACCCGGCGCGGATGCTGGCCAGCTCCGAGGGGACGCTGGCCTTCGGCGCCGAGTACACCATGAAGCTGGTGCCGCGCCCCAAGCTGACCGCGCTGGTGATCCTGCAGTACGACGACCTGATCCGCTGCTTGGAGGCGACCATCCCGATTCTGGCCTGCGAGCCGTCGGCCGTCGAGCTGATGGACGACCTCTTGATCGACCTGACGCGCACCCAGCCCGCCTACGCGCGCCAGATCGCCTTCATCAAGGGCAACCCGCAGGCGCTCTTGACCGTCGAGTTCTACGGCGAGAGCGAGGCCGAGCTGCGGCAGAAGGTGGCGCGGCTGCGCGCCGAGGCCGGCGCGCAGGGCGTGCTGGGCGATGTCGAGCCGATCGAGCTGTTCGATCCCAAGCTGCAGGCCGACGTCTGGTCGGTGCGCAAGGCGGGCCAGGGGCTGCTGATGAGCACGCGCGGCGACGCCAAGCCGATCGCGGCCATCGAGGACGTGGCGGTGCCGGTCGAGCACCTGGCCGAGTACGTGCGCGGCGTGCGGCAGTTGGTCGCGGAGCAGGGAACGCGCGCCGCCTTCTACGCCCACGCTAGCGCCGGCTGCCTGCACGTGCGCCCGCTGGTCGACCTCAAGACGGCGCGCGGCGTCGAGACGATGCGCGAGCTGACCTGGGGCGCGGCCCGGCTGGCGGTCAAGTTCGGCGGGGTGATGAGCGGCGAGCACGGCGACGGCCTGGCGCGCGGCGAGCTCAACCCGATCATCTTCGGCCCGACGCTCTACCAGTGCATGCGCGAGCTGAAGGCCGCCTTCGATCCGGCCGGGCTGATGAACCCCGGCAAGATCGTCGATTGCCCGCCGCTGACCGAGAACCTGCGCTACGGCGCCGACTACGCCACCATGCCGATCACGACCCACCTCAGCTTCGCCAAGGAGGGCGGCTTCGCGCGGGCGGTCGAGCAGTGCAGCGGCGCGGGCGTCTGCCGCAAGCTGGAGGCGGGCACGATGTGTCCCTCGTTCATGGCGACGCGCGACGAGCACGACTCGACGCGCGGGCGCGCCAACGCCCTGCGCGCCGCGCTCTCCGGCCGCGGGCTGGGCCAGGCGCAGTTCACCGACAAGGCCACCTACGACGTGCTCGACCTCTGTCTCTCCTGCAAGGCCTGCAAGACCGAGTGCCCGACCGGGGTGGACATGGCCAAGATCAAAACCGAGTACCTGGCCCACTACTACGAGGCGCACGGCACGCCGCTGCGCGCCCGCGCCTTCGGCCACATCCACCTGATCAATCAACTCGGCAGCAAGGCCGCGCCGCTGGCGAACCTGGCGCTGCACACCCCGCTGGCCGAGGTGGGCAAGAAGCTGCTCGGCATCCACCCGGCGCGCGAGATCGCGCCCTTCGCCCGCCAGACCTTCGCCGACTGGTTCGAGGGGCGGCGGGCGAGCAAGCCGGTGGGCACGCGCGGCCCCGCTGTCTACTACAACGACACCTTCACCAACTACACCTACCCCGAGGTCGGTAAGGCCGCCGTGGCGCTGCTGGAGGCCGCCGGCTACAGCGTCGAGGTGGTAGCCCAGCACGCCTGCTGCGGCCGCCCGCTGCTCTCCAAGGGACTGGTCGAGGACGCCCGCAAGTTGGCTCAGCGCAACGTAGCGGCGCTGGCGCCCTTCGCGCGCCAGGGCGTGCCGATCGTCGGCACGGAGCCGAGCTGCATCCTGACGCTGCGCGACGAGTACCTCGACCTCTTGCCGGCCGACGCCAGCGCCGCGCTGGTGGCCGAGCACTCGTTCATGCTCGATGAGTTCCTGGCCAAACTGCTGGACGAGGGACAGCTCGACATTGCTTGGCGCCCCGAGCCGGGGCCGCGCGTCCTCTTCCACGGGCACTGCCACCAGAAGGCGCTGATCGGGATGAAGCCCTCGATGGCGATCCTGGCGGCGGCCGGCTGCGAGGGCGCGGAGAGCGGCGCCGGCTGCTGCGGCATGGCGGGCTCGTTCGGCTACGAGGCGGAGCACTACGAGATCTCGCGCAAGATCGGCGCGGAGCGGCTCTTCCCAGCGGTCGAGTCCCAGCCGCGCGCGGCGGTGGTGGCGGTGACCGGCGTCTCCTGCCGCGAGCAGATCGGGCACTTCACCAGCCGCCGCCCGCTCCATCTGGCCGAGGTGCTGGCCAGCCGGCTGGCCGCGGATACGGGCAACGGCGGGGTGTCGCTCGCCGCGGACTGACCCAGTAGGAGGTGCATCCATGAGCGAGTCCGCCAGCAGCCAGCCGGCGCGGACAGTGGATGATTTCATCGCGATTCTGAAGGACCAGCTTCCCTCGCTCCAGCGGCGCTACCACGTCCGCTCGCTCGGCATTTTCGGATCGTACGTCCGCGGCGAACAACGGCCGGGCAGCGATCTCGACGTGCTGGTCGAGTTCTCCGAGACACCCGGCCTGCTCAAGTACATCGCGCTGCGCAATGAATTGAGCGACCTGCTCGGCGTTCCAGTCGATCTCGTGAAGCGCGGCTCGCCCAGGCCTCGGGTCGGACAGCGCATCGAGCAGGAGGTTATCCCGGTGTGACAGCCGAGCCACGATTCCTAAGCTATCTCCAAGATATTGCCGATGCCATAGCTCATGTCGAGGCGTTCATCGCTGACATGACTTTTTTAGAGTTCACCGCCGACGACAAGACCGTCTTCGCGGTCATCCACGCGCTGGAGATTATTGGAGAGGCTACGAAGCGGCTGCCTTCGGACCTCCGTGAGCGCTACCCGGTCATACCCTGGCGAAATATGGCAGGTATGCGTGACGTGCTGATTCACGCCTATGATCGAGTGGATCCAGAGGACGTTTGGAGAACCGCCCGCCAGGATTTGCCCACGCTTCGACCGCAGATCGCCTCGATGATCGAGCGCGAGAGTGGGCGCGAAGCAACCGATACCTGATCCGGAGTTCGCGCCGACCACGCCGCGCAGCTTGAATACATGTAGTACAACGTGAGTGATTACGACCTTCGACACGCTCAGGACGCCTGGGGAGGCGTCACCGTTCCCCCTGTCATCCCTTCGACGGGCTCAGGGCAGGCTCTTCGCTGCGGCTCAGGATGACAGGGGGGGCGACTCAGTCTGCCCTGCCGTCCTGAGTTTGTCGAAGGGATCTCCCTGCCGCGGACAATGAGTCGGCGCCCGGCTCTAAAGGACTACGTGCCGCCCATGCCCAGCGCCCCGCCTAACTCGGATCCATCCGGGCTGCCCCAGCCGGTGCACGAATCCCAACCCAGACCCGCGCGGTACGCTCCGTTGGTGCCGCTGGTAATATCGCGGAAGGCGCCAGAATTGACCGGCAAGCCGTAGATCAGCGGGTTGAGAAACCCGACCGGCGGCTGCTGCCCCGCTTGCTTCCCCTGATTGATCAAGGTGATCAACCCGGCCCACAGCGGCGCCACCGCGCTCGTGCCACCGAAAACCAGCTGCTGTCCATCTACCAACACCTGATACCCCGTCGTCGGGCTGGCATCGCCGGACACATCCGGTACACCGCGGCCGCGTCTGGTGCGACGCAGCCGCTTCACCTGCGCCTGCCAGGACGGCAGCGGGAATTGGGCGCTGATACCGCCACCGGTCGCGCCTCCCCCTGCATCGTGCCAAACGACCTCACGCGTGATCGTTCCGCCGGCGGATTCCAGCGTCGTGCCGCCGCAACCGGTGGCGTTGGGGCTCGAGGCAGGAAAGTCGACGTGCCGGCCAGTTGGCATGCCGTCCTTCGAGCCGTTGTCGCCGGAGGCGCAGAAGACGGTGACACCCACCAGCGCGGCGTCCTGGAAGGCCTGGTCGATGGCCTGCATGGTCGCCGGAGTCCACTGCGCCTCGGGCGCTCCCCAGCTAATCGAGAGCACCGACGGGTGGTTGGTCGTGTCGTGAATAGCGGTGTTGATGGCGTTGATGAAACCCTGGTCGGAGTTGGGCGCGAAATAGACCACGATGTGGGCCTTCGGGGCGATGGCGCCGCAGACCTCGATATCCAGCACGACTTCGCCATCGGCGCTGGTGGGATCGCCGGTCGGCTGATTCGTGGCACCATCTACCGAGACCGCCGTCACGTTCGGCACCGGGAGGGAGAGCTGGGTGAAGTATGTCTGGATGTCGGAGCTCTTGAACCCTCCGCCAAACTCCAGGATGCCAATGGACTGTCCGCTGCCATCGAGTCCCGCCGGGAAGTCGTACAACTGTGCGATCTCGACCGGGGTGTAGGAGGTCCCCGCGGCGTGCGGCGCGACGCCGTGACCGGGGTGCGGTTCAAGGGCACGAAATCGCGGGTGGAGTTGCGGGCGGTTGTCGAGCCCGACGACTGTTTGGATCAGCGGCGCGAGATCCGCCGGCGCCATGACCGGGCCGCTGCGCGCGCGGAACCTGCCTTCGTTCGAGGTGTAGTGGGTCAACTGAACCTTGAAAGCATTGCTCAGGGCGGCGACCGTCCCGGACAGGATGACGGTCCGCTTGGCTGGGTTCGCCTCGACAACCGCGAGACCGTGCTGGTGGGCAAAGGCTTCGATCTTGGCGATAGCGGCGGGGTCCGCTCCACGCGCGGCGGCCAATTCCTCGCGGCTCAGATACGCTCGCTGGCCCGATTCACCGGTCGCCCGGTTCTGAGCAGCATGCTCGTCTTGTTCAGCGTGCTCGGGTCGCAGGACCACGGTTACCTGAATGCGCTCGTTGGGTTCGGCGGGGCTGACTGCCTGAGCGTGCGGCATGAGTTCGGTGGGGGCCGTTCGCTCCGTACCGGGGATCGCAACGTACGCGTGATTTTGTGACATGCTGCCTTCTCCCATCGCTCGCCACGCCGCCGTTTGAGCGCGGCCCAGGTCCAACGCGCGTCGCGGCCAACATCGTAGCCTGGCTGTGAATGGCCACCTCCCGCCACATGATCGGGGACTCACCGATGGGATGTCGCCGCGACACCCGGGTGATCCACACGCGTTCAGAATCGAGCGTACACCAGCGAGCCGACCACTAGCGACGTGTAGATAACCGCAGGATAGGTCGACAAGAATGACCAGAAGAATGAGTTAAGCCCCATGACGACGGCGTTCATGAAGTGAAACGCCACACCCCAGGCGATGAACAACAAAGCCGCCGGCCAACCCGCGATCAGCACGAGAGGAAAGGCGCATTCCATCGCCATCGCTCCGTACGTCGCCATCTTGTTGGCGACGGGACGCGGGTAAAGAAACCGGGCCACGGGCTCAAAGCCATAGGTGCGCGTGTTGAAAATGGCGAACACAATATCGCCTCGTCGCCAGTGGGACGAGAAGGCTTTCGCCGCTCCGGACGTGAAATACGACAGGCACGCCTGCGCCGCGATGAACCAGAGACTCGCCTTCAGACCGAGATCGGAATGCGCGACAAACCCCAGGCAGAGCGCCCCGAAAACCTGCATCGACATTTGATCGGAACCGTCCATGCCGAACGGACTACGCAGATTCAACAGCAGAGAGGTCCCAACGATGATGAGCAACGCGACGAGAACTCCATGTCCCAGCCACAAGAGCACGGGAAGCCACAACAGTGCCACGAGTCGTATCACGAGGATCCCTTGAAACCAGCGAAATGAGAGCAACAGATTCAAGATCCTGGGCACTGGTCCCGAGCCGACGGCTATCGGACGGCTTCCCGTTACCTGCCAGCTAAAGAGGCCGTCGTCCATCAGCTGTCTGCGATTGCAGATCCATTCCAGGGAAGAGATGGCTGCGCCAATGGCGGCGATGCTTCCGACCAGCAGAACATAGGGTCGTGGATCGATTGCCGGATTCATATGCGGTGCACATTCGAGATGAAGACAAGTTGCGGATCTTGAGCCGAAATGAAACCGTCTGATTGCAATATCATGAATTGGGTGGCGACCGAAGAGCGGGCGCGCGGAAGGGACGAAATATAGTTCAGGGTGGCGAGGTAAGGAATGGTGAGATAGACGCTCCCAGGCGATGGACTCGTGGAGATCTGGAGCAGCGAGCGAACCGTGTCCGAGAGGGCCTTCTTGTTCCGCTTCTGGGGGTTCCAAATGGCGCCCCAAAGCGTTCGTGAATCGGCCAAAGGAATCTCCTGCCACAGACGGAACTCACCGACCTCGTCACAGTCGCGAAACAGGAGGTGGTAATCGTTCGTGCCTGGGCGTGGAGCAAAAAAGCTCCAGTTGGGTATCAACGAGAAAACATCCCGCCGCCTGATGACCGAGACCAGGGGGAGTTTCAGTTGACACACCGCAGATAGCAGAAGCCATAGGAGCAGGAGAGCAATCGCGAGCGCGATCATAGCCGTATCCCAGAGTGAAACGAATCGAATTGGAGGAACACCCGATCCGGCGCCGAGATCAAACGCCGGATCGGGTATCGAGCGACAGGCAATGGCGTTGGGGCGGGCTGCCTGCGGGCAAGCGCCGTTGACTGGTTACTGCGACCCCGGTACCTGGCCGCTTCGCGCTTGGGCTGCCAGATGCGAGATCTTGCTCCGCAGGGTTTTCACCTGCGATTGAAGACTACTGCGGGTCGACCGCCGACGCTCCATCAAGGCCTGACGGCGCGCCTTTACCAGGTGCGCCGCGGATGCACCGGATTGGCCGGCCGCGCCTTGCGCTCCGGCAGATTCGGCGAGATAGCCACCGATGAGGTCAGCGAAGCCGACGAAGTTATCCGCGAAGTGGGTGACCAGGTTGGCAAGCCCGCCAACCTCATTGACCGCGGCCTCGGCAGCGTTGGCAACCTGTTGAACGTCTTGAATGCCCTGGCCCACGATATTGGCAACCTGGGTCGCGACGTTGGCCACCTCGTTGGCTGCATCTACTGCCCCGTTGACGACATCGCCGACGACGTCTCCCACCGCGTCTACGATGTCACCAATGAACTCAGGAACCGCGACCCCCCCGGGCGCCGACATGCGCTCCGAGATGGTTTGTGCCATGCCCTCGATCCTGGACCGCAGAGCCTCCGCGGACGTATCAAGATTTGAGTGAGTCATAATGGCTCCTCTCTACTTGGTGCAGTGGCAAATCGCTGTGGCGATATTATCAGGTGCAGCAGTACTTGTAAAGCATCGTTACTCATTCTGACGGGGTCCTGTTTTTTGGGAGCGAGCAACGGTAGCGGAAGGTATCCCTGGTCGACAGGACGACACTGCCGCGCATGCGAAGGAGGTAGGCCAGCGATCGCGGCGAGGACGTCGAGCTCTCCGAGAAACCCGTCCTGCTCTAGAGCAACGTGCAGCGAGGTTGGACGAGCCGTTGGAGCGGTGCGATGCTTCGCCGCGGCTCCGCATGACCGGGGGAAACCCCATCCTCCTCCGGTCATCCTCAGGCCGCAGCCGAAGAGCCTGCCCTGAGCCTGTCGACGGGATCCCCCTGCGCCGGTCGATGCTTCTGCGACGTGCTCTAGTACATCGCCTTGCGCGATGAGCTCCGTGATTTGCTCGCTGTTCCAGTCGATCTCGTGCAGCGCAACTCGCCCGGACCTCGGAGTTTACAGCGCATCGAGCAAGAGGCTATCCCGGTGTGACACCTGAGCTTGCCTCGCTGCCGTCCCGCAGGAAGACCTCCTCCTGGGGCGGCGGGGCGGCCAGGCCGTCGCGGTTGAGGACGGCGTTGACGGCGTCGAGTACGGCGCTCTCCACCTGGACCACCTGCGCCTTCTCCGAGGCGGTCCACCAGAGCAGCTGCAGGTAGGTGCCGTCGTTGAAGCCGGTGACCAGCGCCTGCGGCCTGGGGTTGGCGGCCACGCCCGGCACGCGGGCGATGGCGCCGAGAAGCGCCCCACGTGCATGGTCGAGCCTGGCCGGGTTGACCTCCACCTGGCAGGCCGAGCGGCGTGTGGCGAAGGCGGTGTTGACCGTCACCGCCTGCTGGAAGATGGTGGCGTTGGGGATGACCACGCGCCGGCCGTCGTAAGTCAGGATCATCGTGGCGCGCGTCTGAATGTTCTCCACCACCCCCTCGTAGTCGCTCACCACGATCTGGTCACCGATGCGGAAGGGCTGCGTCAGCAGGATGATGATGCCCGCCAGGAAGTTGGTGAAGATGTCGCGGAAGGCGAAGCCGATCGCCACGCTGCTGATGCCCAAGAGCTCGATCAACTGGGCGGCACGGATGCTCGGCAGCAGGATCGAGAGCGACACCAGCAGCCCGACGAAGAGCGTGATCCACTGCGCGATGCGCCCGATCACCAGCGCGGCGTTCCGCGGCGCGTGGGCGCGCAGGACGGCGTGGCGCACCGCGCTGCGGATCAGGCGGGCGATCACGTAGATGACCAGAAAGACCAGCACCGCGATGAGAATGCGCGGCAGGCTGGCGATCAGGCCGTTGAGCATCTGGCCGAGCTGATGCCAGGGCGTCGTGAAGTCGAGATTCATGCTCCTCCTCGGGCGGCATCCCTCATTGAGATACCCCGTCGCAGGAGGCGTTCCAGTCAGAGGAGGAATCCGAGGAGAACACGGGCGGCGCCCACAGACGCGCCGCCCGCCGCGCCGCTACGCGTCCACCCACCATTGGTGCGCGTCGAAGAAGACGTCGATGACGTTCGGGTAGAGGTTGTGGACCCGCTTGTTCACCCCGGCTACGCGCTTGGGAAAGAAGAGGATCGCGCTCGGCAGGTCCTCCATCAGAATGTTCTGACTTTGCGTGTAGAGAGCGATGCGCTTGGCGTGGTCGGTCGTCGCCAGCGCCTCCTTCAGGAGGTTATCGACCTCCGGATTGCAGTACTTGTTCATGTTGTAGCCGCTCTGGTAGCTTCCGCAGGCCCACATCGAGGATTGATCGGGGTCGATGCCCCAGCCGAAGCTGACCAGCATCATGGCGTAGTCGTGGGTGCTGGTGATCCGCGTCAGGAAGGCCGTGTTCTCCTCCGTCTTGGGCGTGCAGTCGACTCCGATCTTCTTCCAGGCCTGCTGACAGATGGTCGTAATGTCCACGAACGGCTGGCGGTAGGAGGTCGTCCACAGCTCGAACGCGAGCCGCTTGCCGTTCTTGGCGCGGATGCCGTCGGGGCCCTTGGCCCAACCGGCCTGATCGAGCAACTGGTTCGCCTTGTTCACGTCGTAGGGGTACTTGAGCGTGATGGCGTCCGGGTTGTAGGCCCAGGAGAGGACCGGCATGGTGCCGACCGCCACCGTGGCCAGCCCGAAGAAGACCGCACCGATCATCGCCTCACGGTCGAGCGCGTAGAAGAGCGCCTGGCGCACCGCCTTGTCCTGGAAGAGGTCGGTCTTTGAAGTGTCGAGGTTGTAGGCGTAGAAGACGAAGCTGAGCGAGTCGGAGGCGGTGACCTGGACGTTGCCGCTCTTCTGCATGTCGGCCACATCGGCCGGCTGAATGTCACCGTAGTCGATCTCGCCCGTCTTGAGCTGCTGCACCAGCACGCTGGCGTTGGGCACCACCTTGAAGATCCACTGAGCGAGATTGGGCTCGCCGCGCCAGTAATTCGGATTCTTGGCCTCGGTGACGTGGTCGTCTTTGACCCACTCCTCGAACATGAACGGACCGGTGCCGATGGTCACGCCCTTCTTACCCGTGGAGAAGTCGTGCTGGGAGAGCGTGGCGGGATCGACATCCTTGAGGATGTGCCGCGGCACGATCCCGCTGTCCATATTCGACGCCAGAAAGGCGGCGTTGGGCGCCTTCAGCGCGACGGTGAAGTGGTTGCCGTCGGTGACGTCGAGCGATTTGATGCGCTCGGTCAGCTCCGACGTGCTGGGCGACTTGGTCTTCGGGTTCATCATCAGGTCGTAGGTGAACTTGACGTCGTCGGCGCTGAAGGGCTGGCCGTCGTGCCAGGTGACGCCGTCGTTGAGCGTGAAGCTGTAGGTGATGCCGTCGCCGGAGATGTCCCACGATTTGGCCAGGTCACCGACCGGGCTGGCGGTCGCCGGATCGGCCCGCATCACCCCCTCAAACATCGGGGCGATGATGAAGCCCGAGGCCTGGTCGGTGGACAGCACCGGATTGGCGGTCTTGGCGTCGCCCGGCGCGCTCCAGATGACCTGTCCGCCCTGGTGCTTGGCCGGCTCGATGGTGTACTTCCCCGTGCCGGCTTGCGCGCTCGGTGAGGCCGCCACGGCCGCGGTCGCGACTGGCGAGGCACCCGCGGCGGTCGGCTGGCTGGTGGCACCGGCGGCGACCGTGCCGCTGGCAGCGGCGCTGGTGGCGCTCGCCGCGGGCGCGGCGGTCGTGGCGGCCTGGGTGGCGGGCGAGCTGCCGCCGCCACAGGCGGCGAGGAGGCCTCCCACCAGTGGTCCGCCCACCCCGGCCGCCAGCGCGCCGCGCAGCAGGGCTCGCCGGTTGAGGCTCACGCCCAGGTGCGCGCTGCCGGTCTTGCGTCCCTGCTGCTCGCTCTCTCTACCCATGTCAGGCTCTCCCCTCGCCTGCGACTCCCCGCATCCGGTCCGCCCTCCAGCAATGCAATGCGCTTCGCTGGAGATTGGCTCTTCGCTATCGGCTCCGGCCATGCTAGGGCCACGCCCGCGGCTCGTCAAGCCGCCGACGACGACGCGACGACGCGCACGCGCCCCCCTTGACGCACCGCCGGCCACCCGCTATCATCTCATTCGAGAATACTTGAACGCTCACGGAGAGGTGAATGATGGCGGATCCGGCAAACGCGGCGCGCGGCGACGTCTTCGTGGTGCGCACGCCCGAGCAACTGAAGGTGGTGGCCGACCCGCTGCGGCTGCGGCTGCTGGCCCTCTTGCGCCTGGCGCCGCACACGGTCAAGGAGCTGGCCGAGCTGCTCGACCTCCCGCCGACGCGCCTCTACTACCACATCAACCAGCTCGAAGCGCACGGCCTAGTCCTGGTGGCCGAAACCCGCCTCGTCTCGGGCATCGTCGAGAAGCGCTACCGAGCCGGCTCGGCGCGCCTCTCGATCGACCGCGTGCTGCTGGCGGCGGGCACCGGCGCGGCCGACCCGGCGCTGGAGGCGATGCTGTCGGCCATCCTCGACGGCACGCGCGAGGGGGTGCTGCGCAGCGCCCAGGCGGGGCTGATCGATCCCGGCGTCGAGTCGCCGCGCGAGGGGGGCCTGCTGCTGGGCCGCCGCTGGCTGCGGCTGACCCCCGAGCGAGCGGCGCGGCTCTACGACCGCCTGGTGGAGCTGGTCAAAGAGTTCGAGTCCGAGGAGCCCACGTCCGAAGCGCATGCCTATGAGATGCTGCTGGGGCTCTATCCAACGCTGGAGGACGACGATGCCTGAGCGCGAGGGTGTGCGGCACGACTTCTGGGTCTTTTGGGCCGGGCAGACCGTCTCCAACCTGGGCAACGCCATCACGTTCCTGGCCCTGCCGCTCTTGATCTTTCACCTGACCGGCTCGGCGCTGAATCTGGCGATCGCCAGCGCCACCGCCTTCCTCCCCTATCCTCTCTTCGGGCTGGTCATCGGCGCCTGGGTGGACCGGGTCGACCGCCGGCGACTGATGATCGCGACCGATCTGGCCCGCGCGGCCATGCTCTGCTCGATCCCGCTGTTCTTCGAACTGGGCGACCTGGCGATCTGGTGGATCTACGCCGTCGGCTTCATCAATAGCACCCTCGGCATCGCCTTCAACGCCTCCGAGTTCGCCGCCATCCCCAGCCTGGTCGACCGCGGCGACCTGGTCAGCGCCAACGGGCGCATCCAGGCCAGCTACTCGGCGGCCACCATCGCCGGGCCGCTGGTGGCCGGCGTCCTCTTCGCGGTGGTGGCGCCGGCGACCGTGCTACTGCTCGACGCCGCCACCTTCGCGATCTCCGCCGTCTCGCTCGTGCTGGTCCGCACCAATCTCAACGCCGCCGCGCCCGAGGAACCGACCAGCCTCGCCGCGATACGCCGCGACGTGGTCGAAGGGTTGCGCTACGTGCTGGGGCATCCCGTCCTGCGCGCCATCTCGCTGATGATGGCGCTGGTCAACTTCGTCGGCGCCAGCACCGGCGCGCAGCTCGTCTTCTTCGCCAAGGAGCGCTTCAGCGCCAGCGACGGCCAGGTCAGCCTCCTCTACTCGGCCGCCGGCGCGGGCGTGGTGCTCTTCTCGCTCTCGGCCGGACTGCTGCGGCGCCGCTGGTCCTTCAGCCGGGTGGCGCTCGGCGCCCTGATGCTCAACGGCCTGCTGACGCTGGCCTTCGCGCTGGTGCCCGGCTACTGGCCGGCGCTCGGGGTCTGGGCGCTGCTCAGCGGCGCGGGGGTGCTCTTCAACATCAACACCGGCACCCTGCGGCAGACGATCGTGCCCAACCAGCTCCTCGGGCGGGTGCAGAGCATCGCCGGGGTGCTGGCCTGGTCGGCCATCCCGCTCGGCAGCTTCCTCGGCGGGCTGGCGATCGAGTGGAGCGGCAGCGTGGCGCTGATCTACGCTCTGATCGGCCTCGCCGTGGCCGCGATCGCCGCCGCCTTCGCCTTCACCGCCCTCGGCCACGCCGAGGACTACCTGCCGCCGGAGCAAGCCGGCAGCCAACCGGAGCCAGTCGAGGTGGGCGTGCAGTGAGTCTCGCTGACCACCGGGTTGCCGGTGTGCCGGTTGCAAACGAAGCCTCCGACAAGCTCCGGCTGGCTCAGCGGTGAGGATTTGGACGCGCGGGCGACACGTGTCGTCGTCGTTCGCACCAGCCTTGCCCCTGTTGTTCCGCGAGGCACCGCAAGGTGAGTCAGGAACAGCACGAGGAGACTCGTGCCCCGAGTAGGGAGAACGGCGACGTGCCGCTGCCGGGTCATTCAATCTCACCGCCGGCCGTTATCGCACCGTGCCGCCAGGCAGCTCATAACTCCGCGGACTTGCAGCGCGGAGCGGACGCGCGATACTGCGGTCTGGATCGAGACGCTGGCCGGTTCGCTCCGCGCGGGGAGCGAGATCGGATCGAGTGGCGGTCCGATAACGATTGCCGGCAGGGAGCCCGGCTCCGCTTCCATGTGGGGTGCAGGTTTCCCGTTCACGGCGGAGGTGACGATGCCGCTCGACGACAACCTGTTCCCGCTCCTTCCGACCAGCACGATCTCCGAACGGCTGGCCAGCAGCACGCACATCCAGCACGACCTGCGGGTGCCGCTCCGCGACGGCGTCGAACTCTCCCTGGACCTGATCCGACCCGACACGCCGGGGGCGTATCCGGTCGTCCTCCTGCGCACGCCGTACGACAAGACCCAAAGCCGCACCCCGTTCCTGCACGAGTTGGCGCGACGCGGCTACATCGTCGCCCTGAACGATCTGCGCGGGCGCTTCAATTCGGATGGCGAATTCACGCCCTACATCCACGACACGGACGACGGCTACGATGTCGTCGAGTGGCTGGCATCCCAGGAGTGGTGTGACGGCAACGTCGGCATGGCCGGCGGTTCCTGCGTGGCCCGCACGCAGTGGCTGGCCGCGGCGGCGAACCCGCCCCATCTGCGGGCCATCGTCCCCGTCGTGTCGCCGCCGGACGCCTATCTGAACGAACCGATCACCCACGGCTGCTTCCTCTTGCCGGTCAGCGAGTGGATGCTCTGGATGGGTCGTCGCTCCTGGCAACTGACCGACGCCGAGCCGATCTACACCCAGCTGCAGCCGTATTTCAACACTCTGCCGCTGGCCGACGTCGCGCGGGCGGCCGGCATCCAATCGCGCTGGTGGGACGAATGGATGCAGCACCCCAACCTCGACGCCTACTGGAAGCGTGGCTCCTACATGCACGCCTGGGGGCAGATGTCGGTCGCGGCGCTCAATATCAGCGGCTGGTGGGACATGAACTTCCCCGGCGCGCACCTGAACTTCAGCGGGATGCGCGCGCATGCCCGCAGCGATGTCCTCCGCACGGGCCAGAAACTCATCATCGGCCCCTGGCCGCACCGGGTGAACCGCACCCGCACCCTCAACGGGCTGGACTTCGGCGAGCAGGCCATCATCAACCTGGAGCAGTACCAACTGCGCTTTTACGATCGCTGGCTGAAAGGCGTCGACAACGGCATCGACGCCGAGCCGCCCGTGTACGTGTTCGTGCTCGGGGCCAATGAATGGTGGGCCGAATCGGATTGGCCGCCGCCCGATGCCGAGGAGGTGCCGTTCTATCTCCACTCGCGGGGCCACGCCAATCGGCTGACGGGCGACGGCGGGCTCTCGACCGAGCCGCCCGGTGAGGAGCCCGCAGACGCCTACCGCTACGACCCGCGTGATCCAAACGGCATGCTCTGGCGGATCGCGGATGGCCCGGTCGACGATCGCCTGCCGGCCATTCGCGACGACATGTTGTGCTACACCTCCGAGGTGCTCGACGAGTCGCTCACCGTCGTCGGCCCGGTCTCGGTCACGCTCTACGCCGCATCGTCCGCGCGCGACACCGACTGGCATGTGCGACTGTGCGACGTGCATCCTGACGGCTCGGCACGCTTCCTGTGCCACGGCATGCTGCGGGCGCGTTTCCGTGAGTCGTTCGAGCAGCCGCGGTTGCTCAAGCCGGGCGAGGTCTACGCCTTTACCTTCGGGGCCGACGCCTGCGGGGTGCGCTTCCTGCCGGGCCACCGCATTCGTGTCGAAGTGACCAGTTCGTGGTTCCCCGAGTACGACCGCAATACCAATGCGGGCGCGGAGAACAACTTCCTCGACGCTCAGGTAGTCGTCGCCACCAATCGCATCTTCCACGAGCGGGGGAGAGCATCGCACGTGACATTGCCGGTCGTCCGCAGATAGCAGCGATGCTCACCGGTGGATTCCCGCCCGAGTACGCTGCCGCTCCTGGCCGACGCCGCAGCGGCAACGCTGACAGCATCAAGAGCGCGGATCGCCCGCAAGCATTTGGCGAAGTGTGCTCCAGATGGTCGGGGTGGCACCGCGCTCACCGACCGCGCCGCTGCGCAGCAGGCCAGTGGCCAGGATCGCGATCCAGAGTATCGGCGCGTAGGCGGTGACACGCTCCTCGAGCCCCATCCACGGGGTCGGTTCGTTGGCGGTCATGGCGCCGGTCTGCATGCTCATCACGAGGCCGGACACCAGCGTGACGAGGATGATCCCATACGAGAAGTAGCGGAACCGCGTACCGAGCAATCTGGAGCCGAAGCCGACGGACAACAGGAAAAAGATCGGCATCCCGAGGCCATACCACGCATGCAGCTGGTTGCGCAGCGTGTCCTGGCCGGCGGCGATGATCTCGCGCGTGGCCATCGGGAAGACTATCCCACCCACGAAACCCCACACGGCCTCCGCGGCCAAGAGGGCTCCGGCAATGCGCCCCGCATGCCTGCCTCTGGCGGCCCTCCAGACGCCGACACCGAAGGCAAGCATCAACACGGTGTAGGGGATGCCGCTGAGCACCATCATGAAGATCCGTGTCGGCGCTCCTTGGGCCGACAACTCGCTGATGGTCTGATCGACGTAGCTGTAGCCGGGGTAGCGCATGGATCCAGTAACATCGAACGCGAGCCACCACGCGGCAGCGACGACACCGCAGCCGAGCAAGCCCGCCGTGATCGTCGCACGACATGGACGGGCAAGGCGCGGTGATTGTGGTAGTGCAGTCATGTTCCGACCATCGTTCCCGGCTGGTTCGCGGCGCCTCATCGCAGCGCAGCATGGCACGGGTGACAGGGCGTCATCCTTTACCTGCCGCAGGCACGACACTGGCCTCCAGCGGCGTGCAGACATACTCCTCGACCAGGATCCAGGGGCCGCCCGCGACCGCGCGCTCGTTGCGCCAGGTGACGCGCCCGGCGTCGTCCCGTTCCCAGACGAGCCGCAGCCGCACCGGCTGCTCGCCGGCCAGCTCGTTGATGAATCGGTCTCCTTCGATGTAGCCGCGCAGGAGGCTGGCGCTGCCGTTGCTGTCGACGTAGGTCACGCGATACTCACCGGCACGCGCATCCCAGCCGACCACGTAGTGGGCTTTCCAGGTGATCAGTTTCTCGCCGGCGACGAACTGATCCTGCTCGAAGTCGCCAGCGAGCCAGGCACCGTCGATGAGCGGCTGGAACACGGCCTTCCCGGCCGCTTGCATGGCCGGCGAGCCGGGTCCCATGCCCCCGGCCTTGACCGTACCCACCCAGCGGCAGTCGAACAGGAACGGGCGGAGCGCCGCCATCTCCGCTCCCGCCAGAACCGGCGCGGGCGGCTGCCACGGGATCCTCTGCGACTCGTGAGCCATTCCGGCCACCTCCAATTCGAGGAGCGATCGCGAGCGACCCGTGATTCAGCCCGTGGTCGCCGCCAGGGGCTCCGGCTGCGTGACCGCCACCGATTCCGTCTTGACGTCGCCACGTTGTTCCGCCAGGCGCTTCAGATTCCTGAACTGCCGCGTCTGCATGATCCAGTGCTCGAGATCCAGGAAGAGCACGCGCACGAGCGGCTGCAACCAGCGCGGCTGAAACGCCCAGTAGCCGCTGACGATGAGCCGGGTGCGGCCATCCGGCAGCGGCTCCAGCAGGAAGCCCCAGAGCGAGTCGGTGAAGAACCGCGGCCGCGGCTCCACCGGGTCGAACCACCGCCCCTTCAGATCGAACGAGGCGCGTAACCCCAGGAAGCGCTCGGGCTCAAGTGCCGCCACCGCCCAGGCGCGGCTGGTGATGCCCTCTCGCGGCCCGAGGAAGTCTCTCAGCTTGATGTCCTGCCATTCGGGATGGAGATCCGCGGCGCTGGGCTGGCCAAAGTTGTCCAGGCGATCCCAGGAGTACCAACCGGCGCGCCCGTAGCCCATCTGTGCCAGCCAGGGCCAGACCCGTGAAGGCGGTGCGTCGATCGTCACCGCCATGGTCGCCGAGCGTTCGCCCCCGGAAATCAACTCGGATCCCGGGAACGGCTGCGCGACCTCATCGTCCGTGGCGCCCCAGCGGAGGAGCCGAGGACGCACGGCCACGGCGTAGCTCGCCACCGCGACACCAAGGATGCTCACGAGCTTGCGGGATGTATTCATGATGAATTCCTCTCTCGTGCGTCAGACCGGTCATGCTGGAGTCTTGCGCGACTCCGCGGCGAGCGGGATCCGGGGGCGAGCGAACTCGAATGAAGCCGGCAGGCGGCGGGGGAAAGGAGTCGATTGCGGCGATTGCGGCGCCCATCATCATGCCTCCGGCAGGAGCGTAGTCATCAGGGCATGGCAAAGGCGTCACGCTCCACCGGCGCACCGTATCAAGTTCGTGTCACGCGGGGTCACGCCGGGCACGAGACAGACTGCTACGCGTTTGTCATACCCAGTCACCGGCCGTTGTCGCGTTTGATGCGGGTACGAGCCGAGACTGGAGGTGAATCCGACCAGCGAACCGTCAGGGCGGCCGATTCTCATGCGCTGGTCAACGGTGAAGGAGCGATCCATGACCCAGCTACTGCCCGAGAGCGTGCACGGCTCCGGGCCTTCGACACCCGCTCCGCCAAGCGAGACCATATCGCGTGATCGAAACGTGCCTGCCGGAGGCAAGCCGATACTCGACCAACCGCCCCTGCACTACCAGGAAGCAGCCTGCGCCGTGCTTCGCTGCGTGGCCAACACGGCGAAGTTGCTTGCCCAACGCCGCATCCACCAACCGGCCGGGCACCTCGGCCTGCGACTGCGTTTCGCCGACGGCACATCGGCCCGCGTCTATCGGGAGACGGTCGTCGCCGGAGAACTGCCCCGGGATCCGTGTGTCCTGCTGGTTGCCTTTCGCCTGCATGCGGTGCGTGGCTTCGGCCACTCCCTCTTCCGCTGGGAGAGCCTGCTCAACACGCCGCTCTTCGTGGGCTTCCCTGGCTTCGGCTCCAAGCTCTGGCTGGCCCACGACCAGCACGGCGTCTATCGGGGGGTCTATCAGTGGGACGGCGTCGAGCGCGCGGACCACTACGCGCGTGCCCTGTGGCGGGTCCTGAGGCTGGGCTGTACGCCGGAGACGATCCACTACATCGTGCTGCCTGGTCTGCACCGCGACGACGTGCTCGCCGCGCCGAGCCTCCTGGAAACCGTCCTGCCGGGGGAAGCACGGGCCTGGTGGCGCCTGGTCGGGGCCGCATGACGCGGGCGCCGTCTGTGTTGGTGGTCGGCGCGGGACCGGCTGGTCTCGCGCTGGCCCTCCAGGCGCACGCGCACGGCGCTCGCGTCAGGGTGATCGAACGCCGGCAAGAGGCGTCGCGGCCGTCCCGCGCGCTCATCCTGCATCCCCGCACGCTCGAAGTGCTGCGCCCGCTCGGCGTGACCGATGCCTTGCTCGGACGCGCCGAGATCGCCCCCGCGGCCAGGCTGCACCTCGGTGCTCACGTGGCGCACACCAGTCTCGCGAACCTGGCGCTGCCGGATACGGCGTTCCCCCACCTGACGCTGATTCGGCAGATGGCGGTCGAGGAGGTGCTGGAGCGGGCGCTCGCGGAGCGCGGGGCCGCGGTGGAGCGCGGCAGCGAGCTTCTTGACCTGCGTGAGCAAGGGACCGGCCTCTGGGCCACGCTGCGCACACCCTCTGGCATTGATGAGACCGCCTACGACTTCGTGGCCGGCTGCGACGGACCGGAGAGCACAGTCCGCGGGCTCGCCGGCATCGGCTGGGCGGGCGGCACCTATCGCCAGGAGGCCGTGCTCGCCGATGTCGAGCTGGCCGGGAGCCTGGCGCAGGGCGAGGCGCACGTCGTCGTGGGATCGGACGGGCTGCTCTTTCTCTTCGCACTCGGTGAACGCGCGACCTGGCGGTTGCTGGCAACCCGGCTGGCCGAGCACGACCTGGTGCCGTTCGGCGGGCCCGGCCCCGTCGTGCCGCTCGCCGAGCTGGAGACCATGCTCGCCCACGCGAGCCTCGACGCGCGGATCACCAAGCTGGTCTGGTCGGCTCGCTACCCGCTGCAGCACCGGCTGGCCACGCACTTCCGGCGTGGCCGGCTCTTCCTGGTCGGGGACGCCGCCCATGCGTTTTCACCGGCGACTGGACAGGGGATGAATACGGCCATCCAGGACGCGCTTAACCTGGGCTGGAAGCTCGCCTTCGCCGCCGGCCCGCACGCTCCGCTGCTCGACTCCTACGAACTCGAGCGTCGCCCGGCCGATCGTCGCCTGCTGGCGCTCACCCACCTGGTCTTCTGGGCCGAGGCGGGCAGCGGGCGCCTGCCGCGGCTGCTGCGCGGCGGGCTCGCCCCCCGGCTTGTCTGGGCGGCTCCGGTCGTCCTAGCCCGCCGCCGGCTGATCGCGCGTCTGATGCGCGGCGTTTCCCAACTGAGCCTTGCCTACCCCGCCAGCCCGCTGTCGATGGACGGAACACCGCGGCTGCGCGCGGGCCCGCGCCCCGGCCGGCGGCTCCCAGACGCGATCGTCTGCGCCGACGGCCGCCGCGTTCGCCTGCACGCCCTCCTGGCGCAGCCAGGCGTCCATCTTCTCCTGCAACGCGACGCGTCCTCCGACCAGCTCACGCTCGGCCCCCGGATCACGCTCCATCACCTGACAAGCTGGCCAGGGCGCGGAGTCGTCGCCATCCGCCCCGATGGCTACGTCGGATTTCGTTGTGGGGTGGTCGATCCCGTCCAGCTCCGTGCCTGGCTCGAACGAGTCGGCGCCGACGCGGCGAGCGGAGCCGTGTGGCTGGCGTGAACGCTCCTGGGGCCGGGCGCGAGCGCGCCTGCCGCGCTACTGCTCCCCCAGCCGTAGCACGCTGCCGAGGCTGATGCGCTGCAGCAGGACCGTCACCAGGGCCACGGCCGCCGCCACCGTGACGATCAGGGCCAGCGCGATGGCGGTGATCGCCCAGCGGTCGACCACCAGCGCGCCCGAGGCGCCCGGGCCGATGAAAGTTGAGAGGTCCAGCCCCGGCGCGATCAAGTGCACCACCACCACGCCGAGCGCGATGCCGAGGATCAGCGCCAGCAGCGTCGTCGGCGCCTGCTCGGCCACCGTCAGCCAGATCGCCTGGCGCCAGGAGAGCCCTAACGTGCGCAGGTAGGCCAGGTCGCGCGCCCGCGAGCGGCCGGACAGCGCCAGGGTCAGCCCGACCGCCAGCGCCGAGTAGACGATCGCCACGATCAGCCCGAGGCGGAAGCCGTTGGCCGAGCCGGCGATCAGCGGCGAGTCGTGCACCGAGGCGTACTGCTCCGAGCGCGAGACCAGCGTCGCCAGCGGCGCCGCCTGCTTGAGCGCGGCGCGGATCGGCGCGGCGGCGCTGGCCGGGCCGCGCACGAAAAGCTCGTTGGGTTTGATCGTGCCGCCGCGCGGGCCGATCGCCGCCAGCGCCGCTTGCACGCTGGAAGTCTGTGTCACCACGAAGGGGGAGTCGAGCGACAGCCCGGCGAACTGCTCGCGCACCTGCACGGCCTGGAAGGTCAGATCCTGGTCGTTGAGGTGCAGCGCGAAGGTATCGCCGGGGCGCAGCGGCTGGTTGCCGTTCCAGAACTGCGACACCAGCGCCGGAATCGGGTGATTGGGCGTGCCGATGCCGGCGCTCGGCCTGGCGAAGAGCGCCGGCGGCAGCGGGTCGACCGGCCGCCCGGCGTTGACCCGGGCGTAGGCGTCGGGGTCGAGCGCCAGGAAGCTGACCGTGCCGGGGAAGCCGCCCGAGCCGCCGGAGGTCACGTCGGCCTGGTGGTAGGCCGCGGCCACCGCCTGCACGCCGGGCACCGTCGTGAGGTCCAACTCCTTGGGCAGCTCGATGTCCAGGAACGACTGGACCTGATAATCCGCCCCGACGACCGCCCAGGAGCTCTGCTTCTGCCCGACCTCGATGGTATGCAGCAGCACCGAGGAGAAGACGCTGACCGCGACCGAGAGGAGCAGCACCAGCAGCGGCACGCTGGTTACGGCGGACTGCCGCGCCAGGCGGCGGAAGCCGAGGAAGGGGACCAGATCGCGCCGGAAGGACGCCTGCCAGGCCAGCAGCCGCACCGGGAAGACGAAGAGGCGGCGCACGATCAGCCCCAGCGCCAGCCCGAGCAACAGCGGCACCGCGGCCAGGTAGGGATCGAAGCCACCGACCTGAGCGGCGGCGCTGTCTCCGGCCAGCCCGCGCCGCCGCAGCAGGTAGACCCCGGCCGCGGCCAGCACCACCACGAAGGCCTCGAAGACCAGCCGGCGGGGCGAGGGCCGGGCCGCCACCACCTCCTCGCGCTCGATCGTGCCCAGCGGACGGCGCGCGTTCGGCGCCGCCGCGCCCACCAGCAGCGCCGTGGCGGCCAGCACGGTGACGCCGGCCGCCACCAGCGACCAGACGCTCGGGCGCGCCCGCACCAGCAGGTCGGCCAGCAGCAGCCCGACGAGCGCCGCCGGGATGCAGAGCAGCAACCCCTCACTGGCCTGCCCCAGCAGGAGCTGGCGCGCCGAGGCGCCCCGTCCGCGCAGCGTGGCGATGGTGGCGCGCCGCTGCACCGCCACGAAGCTGGCCATCAGGCCGATGGTGGCCAGCGCCATCGCCA
>DASSHC010000509.1:0-3227 GCA_035693105.1 Thermomicrobiaceae bacterium
CGATGGCCGCCACCAGGAAGACCGAGACATGGCTGAGACTGGTGACGTGGAAGCGGTTCTCCAGATAATAGAGGAAGAGGCGCTCGACCGGGTAGAGGCCGAGCAGGAAGAGGAAGCGCGCCACGACCGCCAGGCGGAAGACGCGGTTGGCCTTGAACGCGGCGGCGAACGAACGGAACATGGCGGCGACCTGGATATCGCGCAGGTTGTGGATGCGCTCGTCGTCGGGCGGCGGCGGCACGTCGGGCACCCAGCGCAGGCTGAGGTAGGCGGTGCCGCCCAGCAGCAGCGCCAGGTAGGCCAGCGCCAGGTATTTCCCCCAGAGCAGGTTGACCAGCAGGCCGACGCCGACCACGCCGAGCGCCGCGCCCAGTACGCCCAGGCCGTCCTTGATGCCCGAGGCCAGCCCGCGGCCGTCCGGCTTGATCAGGTCGGGGATCAGCGCCTGAAACGCGGCCTGCGCGACGTTGACCGCGATCTGCATCACGATGTAGGCCAGCAGCAGCCAGATGAAGGCCGGCGCCAGGCTGAAGAGGAGCACGCCCAGCACGCCCGCCGCCGAGCCGCCGGCGATGAACGCCTTGCGCCGGTGCGGCAGCGCGATACGGTCGTCGATGCGGCCGGCGATCGGCTGGACGATGGTGGCGATGCCGATCCCCAGGAAGGTGATCAGTCCCAGCGCGCTCCCCTTGAGGAACTCGGGCACCAGTTGGCTGACCTGATCGGGCAGCATCAGGTTGTTCAGCGGCGTCCAGAAGCCGAGCAGCGCCAGCGAGAAGATGTTGATGCGCAGCGCGAAGAGAACCGCCGACCAGTGCTCCTTGCCCACCAGCCTCATCAACCAGGAGACGACCGTGCTGTGCTGCTCCCTGGCGGCCATGACTCAGACCAATCTCACGAGCAGGTGGCCGATGAAATAGAGGCTGATGGCCCCGATGACGATGGTGGCTGCCCAGCCGATGGCGGTCAGCACTGGACCGATCGGGTGATCGCGCATCACGCGCTGGTCGCGCGCCACCAGCAGCAGGAAGGCCAGGCTGATCGGCGTGCCGATGCCGCCGGCGATGCTGGAGATGAAGAGGAGACGGATCGGCGAGACCCCGGCGAAGGCCACCACCACCGCGATGAGGATGGCGCCGCCGACCGCGAGGTAGAAGCGCCGCGCTCGCCGGACCGGCTCGGAGAGCCCGCTCCGCCAGGAGAACTCCTCACCGAGCATGTAGGCGGTGGTGGCTGCCAGCACCGGCACGGCCAGCACGGCCGAAGCGAGCAGCCCGACGGCGAAGATGTCGGAGGCCAGCGCGCCGGCCGCCGGCTCCAGCGCCTGGGCCGCCTGGGCGGCGGTCGTCACCGGCTGATGGTTGACGCCGAGCGTGGCGCCGGTACTGATCAGGATGAACCAGAAGATGGCCACGGCGAAGACGGTGCCGAAGCCGGCATCGGCGCGCGCCAGGCCCAGCTCGCGGATCGGCAAGCGCTCCTCGGCCTCCTCGATCGACTCCCAGACGTAGGCGTAGCTGGTCAGCGTCGTGCCGAGCATCGCCAGCATGCCCTCGATATAGGCGTGGCGCAGGGAGAGGTGGGGAATCAGCGTGTGCCTCAGCACCTGGCCCCAGTCGGGCCGCGCCAGAAAGGCCGAGACGACGTAGGCCACGAAGACGAGCAGGATGAACTCCAGCACGCGCGAGATGGCGCGGTAGCTGCCGAAGAGGAGCAGCAGCAGCATCGCCAGGCCGAAGGGGAGGACGAACCAGCGCCAGTCGACGCCGAAGAGGAGGCTCAGCGCCGCCGCGCCGGCCTCCAGGTCGGCCACGATGGTCACCAGATTGACCGCCAGCACCGCGCCGAGCAGCAGGTAGCCCCAGCGCTTGCCGAAGGCCTGGCGCACGGCGCGCTGCAAGCCGCCCTTGGCCACGATGCCGACCTGCGCGCTGATGATCTGGATGGTGGCCAGGAAGACGTAGACCAGCACCAGCAGCCAGGAGAGCCCGTAGACGGTGGAGGCGCCCAGCACGGCCATGGTGGCGACCGTCGTCGGGTCGTTGTCCGAGGCCCCGGAGATGATCCCCGGCCCCAGCGCTTTGAGGTAGGCGAGCCAGCCACGCCCAGGCTTTGCCGGTTGTGCGCGCTGCCGCCGCTTGGATGCCACATGCCACTCCCGGCTCGGCTCTGTCTGCCCGGCCGCCACGCGGTCGCGCGTGCGCGAGCAACGGGCGTGAGTACGCATCGCGCGTGCCGCTCGGCGGGTCGGGGGAGTGGTGGCACGGCTTGTGCTCTTAGCACGCCTCAGAGGGTCACTCCCCGAGGATTCCCCGCGTGAGCAGGCGTCACCGGGGCGCCGATCACGTAACGCCTCTGACTACTCCAAAGTCCGTGGCCTGGCTTTTACCCCGCCCTCCTGTCGGGTCACGGACGCGGTCCTCTCTCCAGCCCCTGGCTATTTGCCGCGGATGCTGCTTGAATCGCGACGCCGGGAGACGCCCCGAGCGTCATTGTGGTGTGCCCGGCGTGGTCGGGAAGCCCGCCGCCAGGAGGACGAGGAGCGAGTGCGATGGCCGACGCCGACAGCGGATTGCCCGCGCTGCCGCCGCCCTACGCCGAGGCGCTGCGCCAGGCGGTGGCCTATCTCCGGACGCGCTTTGCTCCCAGCGCGATCATCGCCAGCGGCACGATCGTGCGCGGCAACCCCGGCCCCAGCAGCGACCTCGATCTGTATGTCGTCATCGACCGGCCGCAGCGCCAGCGCCTGCAGCGCTTCTTCCACGGCGTGCCCGCCGAGATCTTCGTCAACTCACCCGCCTGGATTGAGCGCTACTTCGCCGCCGAAGGCGAGGCGGGCCGTCCGGTCACCGCGCACATGCTGGCGACCGGCGCCGCCGTCTACGACCCCGCGGGCGCTGGGGCGGCGTTGATCGCGCGCGCGGCGGGGCTGCTGGCTCAGGGGCCGAGCCCGTCGGAGGCCACGCTGATCCAGGCGCGCTACTATGCCGCCACTAGCCTGGAAGATGGGCTCGACATCGTGGCGAGCGAGCTAGAGCTGGCCCGCGCCTTCCTCTACCGCGCCGTCGACGGTGCGCTGCGCTATCGCTTCCTCGCCGCGCGCCGCTGGCACCCGCGGCCCAAAGAACTGCTGCGGGCGCTGGAGGCGCTCGATCCCCCGCTGGCGGAGCTGGCGCGCCGCTTCTACCGCGCCACGGCGCTCGACGAGCAGGCCGGGCTAGCGCGCG
>DASSHC010000510.1:0-3124 GCA_035693105.1 Thermomicrobiaceae bacterium
CCCCTCTCCCAATTCTGGGAGAGGGGAGACGAGGGAACGGTTGTAGCGGCAGACCCCGTGTCTGCCCTCGTGGCCGGCCGCCTACCTTCACCGTCACCGCCCAACGTGCCCCATGTCCCGGGCGCCACTGCGTGGGACAACGAGGGCAGACACAGGGGTCTGCCCCTACCGCATGTACGTCGCGCGTCGTCAATGACGGCGGACGGCCCCGCTGGGGGGCGGGGCCGTGTGGGGGAGGGAAGGGGGATGGGAATAGGAAGGTGGGATGCGGCGCTCAGGCGCCGGGTGTGGCGTTCGGCGCGGGCTGCGCGCCGGGCCGCACCGGGTTGTTGATGCGGTTGGTCAGCCGCTGGCTGAGGTTGGTGAGGATGGAGCTCTCCTGCTCGCCCGTCAGCTTGCCGTTCTGCACCGCGGTATCGAGCCGCGTCTTGGCCTGGGCCACCACGCTGTTCACCACATCCTGCACCGCCTGATCGGCCGTCTTGCCGGGGCTGTGCTCGACGATCACATCCTTGACCGTCTTGCCCGACTGCAACTCACTCTTCAGTTGCTGAGGCGTGATACCGAGCGCGCCGGCGACCGCCTGGCCGATGTTGACCCTGGCGCGGTTGCGCAGATTCAGGAAGCGGCCGAGTGGGGCGATGCCGTTGCTCTGATCGATCTTCTGTTCCAACGCGGTCGCCTGCTGCTGCGTTAGCTTGCCGTTCTGCTCGGCCTGATCGACGTACTGCTTCTCGGTCGTCTTCAGGCCGTTCTGGAGCTGATCGCTGGTGAGGCCGAGATTAGCCGCCAGTTTGTCGAGGAATTTTTCGGCGCGGCTCTCCTGGCTGGTGCCCGGCTGGCCGGCGGTGGGCGTGGCGGTGTTGTCCGCGAAGGCGGTACCCGCCACACCGACGCCCAGCACCGCGGCCACCAGCACACCGCCGCCCGCCGTCAGCAAACGTCTGCGATTCACATCTTCCTCCATACGACGCCTGTCGTCTCGCGATCACGGCTTCGGCCCTTCCGAAGCCTTCCACGACGAGGTTAGCAACGCTGTGTAAACCGCACGTAAAGCGCGGCAGCTCGTCGCGCACGATCGACTCGCGGCCGGAGCCGGGCGCGCCGCTGACGAAGAGGTGGAAGCTGGGCGCGTCGACGTCGAGGGCGAAGGCGATGGCGGCCAGGCCGCGCGGCTGTCCGACGGCGGCCTCTCGCGACGGCACGTCCGCGGTGGAGGTGACGCCGAGCGCGCTCGGGTCTACCCGGCGCCGCACCGTGTCGGCCGGAACCGCCAGTTCCTCCTTCAGAGCCGGCATGGTCGTCCTCTCCGCCTCGCCGGGGCGGGGCATGCCCCTCGGCATCCCGGTGCGAGCCGGGCGCGATGCGCGATGTGCGAGGGGGCAGTTGTACCGAAGAACGACCGCATTGGGTAGTCATGACGCCAAAATTGGTGAAGATGATCGGCTGAGATTCCTGGTCAGGTTCCGGTGGCAGGCGCGCCCCGCTCTGCGTCTTGCGGCCGAGGGCGTCTTGCCCCATCCTTGCGCCCTGGACACGGCGAACGCTGGGATGAGTGGATTGAGGAGGGTGGGGTGATCGAAACGATTGTCGTGCCGCTCGATGGCTCGCCGCTGGCCGAGGAGGCGCTGCCCACGGCCAGGGCGATCGCCGGGCGAACCGGAAAGCCGCTGCGGCTGGTGCGCGTGATCGCGCCGAGCGCGCTGGCCGCGGCGCGCGACGAGGCCGAGGACTACCTGCGCGCGACCGCCGAGCAGCTCGGCGGCGCCGAGACGACGGTCTGGCTGGGCGACCCGGCCGAGCAGATCGTCGAGGGCCTGTCGAAGCTGCCGGGCGCCATGGCCGTGATGACGACGCACGGCCGTACCGGCATCGGCCGCTGGATCTTCGGCAGCGTGGCCGACCGCGTGGTGCACGCCGGTGTGGCGCCGGTCCTCCTGATCCGCTCCGGCAACCCGGCGCCGACGGTGCTGCGTCAGATCATGGTCCCGCTCGACGGCTCGGCGCTGAGCGAGACGGCGCTGCCGCTGGCGGAGCAACTGGCGCACGACTTCAATGCCACGTTGGAACTGGTGCGCGTGGTCGAGACGAGCGCGATGTACGGCATGTTCGGGTCCGACTACGGCGCCATCGCCGCCGCGCCCGAGGCGCTGCAGCAGTTGATCGAGGAGGTCGTGGCCGACGCCAACGGCTACCTGGATGGCGTAGCCGCCCGGCTCAAGGAGCGCGGTCTGACGGCCGGCACGGCGGTGCTGGAGGGGCTGATCGCCGATCAGCTGCTCGCCTTCGGCCGGCGGCAACGGATCGACCTGATCGTGATGGCGACGCGCGGCCGCGCCGGGGTGAGCCGGCTGGTGCTCGGCAGCGTGGCCGAGCAGATGCTGCGGCTGGGCGACCGCCCGCTGCTGCTGGCGCCGCCGCGGCAGCCGGAGCCGGCGGGGTAGAACGATCGAGAGCTAGGGCAGACACACGGTTTCCGCACCGCAACAGCAACATTCGCATATCCTGTAGGGGCGGCCCTCCGTGACCGCCCTGACTGTCTCGCGCATCGGCTATGGGAACATTGGGAACGTGGGCGGCGAAAGGGCAAGTTGGCTGCCGGCCCAACGAGGGCAGACACAGGGGTCTGCCCCTACAAGAGCGACATCGACGCGCCTCTCACCGCTGCCGCATTTGCCGGTGGGCGTTGGGGGTGTAGTAGCGGCGGAGGTAGCGCGAGAGGCCGTCGAGGCCGGGGTAGAGCACGCGCTCGGTGATGTTGGCCTGATCGAGCTTGTCGCGGATCTCCCACTTCAGCTCCACCGGGATGAGCAGGCGCCGGTAGACCTCGGGGTGCCGCTCCAGCCAGCAGTCGAGGCGGCTGCGCGGGTTGGCCATCAGCGAGAAGAGCGCCGACTGGTTGACGATGCGCTCGTCGAGCGAGGGCGGCTCGAAGAAGAGGACGTAGTCGTCGTCGGAGAGCTGGGTGAACTGGCGCAGGCTGGGGGTGACGCGCTCGAGCATCTCGGCGGTGAAGACCGAGGAGCCCTCGTCCTGCAGCACGCTCTTGAGCTGGGTGGGCAGGAGCCGGTTGGTCTGGGAATAGTCGACCATCCAGACCACGCCGTCGCGGTCGAAGTCCTCG
>DASSHC010000511.1:0-12549 GCA_035693105.1 Thermomicrobiaceae bacterium
CCTCAAGCTCGCCCGCACCATCGCCGACCTGGCCGACTGCGACCAGATCCAGCCCACCCACCTGGCCGAGGCCTTGCAGTATCGCCCTCGCGAGCCCGTATGAGGTGGACTAGACTTCCTGCGAGCTTCAGACGACGAGCCGGTCATGGCTACGACAAGGTTTGAGGTGTACGGCGATGTTCGAGCGGATCACGGTGGATGCCGATCAGATGGGCGGAGTCCCTTGCATCCGGCACTTGCGAATTCCGGTGGCAACTGTCGTTGAGCTGGTCGCCGAGGGCATGACGACCGAGGAGATCTTGCACGCGTATCCAGACCTAGAGGCAGAGGACATCGCGGCAGCCCTGCGCTATGCCGCGGCCGCGGTCCGCGAACGCGAGTTGCCGCAAGTCGAGCGTCCGTGAGATTCCTGATCGACAATGCGCTCTCGCCGATCGTCGCGGCGGAGCCGCGCCGCACCGGTCACGCCGAACGGCACCTTCGGGTATCTACTCTTGCGGGTGACGGCGTCGCACATACTCGGGGATGCTATCCGACGTGATTCCAAACACGAGGTTCATTTCTCCACTCCTCCTCCAGCCGGCGAACTCTTTACAGGCACGGACACCGCCGTTCACGTCGACCAGAGCACTAAGCAGTAACTCACTGAGGGATCCAGCTTACGACCGCTTCCCAACACCCTGCTATAATCACATCACTGAATGTGATCATATGCGGGCCGACAGAGGGAGCAGCGACATGACCAAGACCGTTTCGATAGCCGAGCTCGCCCACGGGGGAGCACCGCGCGCGATTCGGGAGTCGCAGCGGGAACCGGTCCTGGTGAGCAAGGAGAATCATCCGGCAGCGTGGATCGTCAGCGCTGGACAACTCGCCGCAACGGCAGCGGCACTGGGCGATGAAGCCGCCGCACTCTATCGGCGTGCGCTGGCACTTGTTGCCTGCGATCACTACCGGCAGGGCTTCTTAACGCTTGGACAGGCTACCAAGTTGGCGGGGCTGTCGCTCAGCGATTTCATCGACCTCTGCGGACGATTGCAGGTTCCCATCCTCTGGTCGGCCGGTGAAGGTCTTGAAGCGGACGTGCTGGCCGCCGAGGCCATCGCGGATGACTGCCAGCCCGGCGCCTGAGCGGTCATCGTGGCTCCGCCGCGCGTCTACGCCGATGCGACAACGCTCATTGGGCTCGCCCGCCTCGACCGTCTGGACCTGCTGACGCTTTTCCCCACGCCGATTCTCGTCACGACCGTCGTTTGGCGCGAGGTCGCGTACGATCAGAGCAAGCCCGGCGTCGCCGCGCTGTACCGCGCTCGCGCCGAGCAGCTGCTAGAGGTGGTGGCAGAGGGCGATCCCGAAGCGTTCCCGGACTTGGATCGCGGCGAGTCGACCGTGCTGAGCGCCGCTGCCGTCGCGCGCGCAGCGGTCCTGATCGACGAACGCAAGGCCCGCATCTTGATTCAGACCGACGATCGCCTGAAAAGCTCGATCCCCCAGTTTACTGGAATTATCGGCCTCTTACTGCTCGCCAAGCGCCGGGGCCGTATCGCGACCGTCCGCCCCGACCTCGACCAACTCATCCAGCAGAATTTCTGGATCAGCCCGTCGTTCTACCAGCAGATTCTCCAGCATGCCGGCGAAGAATAGCCGGTTCACAGGGCACCTGAGCCGCCCCGATCGCCCCGTTTGCAAGCTCGCCCGCACCATCGCCGATCTGGCCGACTGCGACCAGATCCAGCCCGCCCACCTGGCCGAAGCCGCGCAGTACCGGCCACCCGAGGATGTGTGAATATCGAATTCGAACCGCCCCGTGTTCGGCTATCCGCCGATGATGCCGCCGTCCACGACCAGGTTGTGTCCGGTGACGTACGATGCCGCCTCGGAGCAGAGCCAGAGTACGGCGTTGGCGGCTTCCTCCGGCCTGCCGACACGCCCCATCGGTATGCGCTCAGCGTAGCCGGCCAGCAGTTCGGGGAGCGCTTCGGGATTCGGCGCATGGCTCTCCAGCATCGGGGTCCGGAACGCGCCCGGGCACAGCACGTTGATCCTGATGCCATCCCGCGCGTACTCCTTGGCCGCGGCCTTGGACAGCGCGATCACAGCGCTCTTGCTCGCCGCGTAGACGCCGGTCCCGGGGCCGGGCAGCAGCGCGTCGAGGGAGGACGTGTTGACGATGGCGCCGCCTCCGCGCGTCAGCATCTCGCGGACCTCTCGGCGCATGCAGAGCCAGACGCCCTTGAACGCGACGCCGACCAGGTGGTCGAAATCCGCCTCCGAGGTCTCGTGGAAAGGAGCGGGGCCGACGTCGACGTTCATCGCGTTGTTGAATGCGTAGTCGAGCCCGCCAAACTCCGCGACCGTCCGGCTCACCAGCCGCTCCACGTCCTCGGCCTGCGAGACGTCGGCCTGCTCGAAGCGCGCCTCGCCGCCCATCTGCCGCAGCTCATCGAGCGCTGCCTGCCCCCGCTCCTGGCTGCGTCCCGCGATCACCACCGCCGCGCCTTCGCGCACGAAGGCCCTCGCGGTCGCCAGCCCGATCCCCGACGTGCCGCCGGTAATGAGCGCCACCTTGTGCTCGAATGATCCCACGGTCTGTCCTCCAGCTTTAGATCCACCTGCTCTCGTCCAGGCTCGCCCCGCCGCCGGTGAAGTAGACGGCGAGCGTTCAACTCTGCGCTCGTGCGGCGCGAGCTGCTTCGCCCCGCTCCGCATAGACGACACCGTGCGCATCATGGGCCGCGCCCGATGCGAACGACCGAGATCAGCTCCAGCCCCAGGTCACGGAGGCGCTCCGCCGCCTGCTCGCCCGCGTCCGTGATCTGGTCCGCGACCGGGGCGGCAAGTGGCGTGTCGCCGCGCCGGTGGCGCACGATCTCCCGGCCCCAGAACCAGTCAGTCCAGGACTCATCGAGCCGGTCCGCGGCCGCGGCGCATCGGTGAGCCGCGCTGTCGTACGGCTGCCTTAGCTTCCACCGCACAGGAGCGTAAACCCGGCGGTCACGAAGTGGCGGTCGAAGGCGAATGCCTCAGCAATCCGGCGCTCCCGCATGACGGTGAAGCTCACGGCGTCGACGTAGCTGACGTCCAGATCGGCATAATGGGCCCGCGTTCCCTCGGCGTGGCCTCCATCTCGGCGTCAGAGAATACCTTTCTAAACCAGTCGTTCTCCTGCGTGTGTGTGCAATCAAATCGCCTGATGATTACGCGTCCCAGCTGGATCTTTGGCGGCTCCTGGCGGACAAGATGCATGACAGACTCGGAGAGCATTTCCGTGCACAGCTCTAAATCGTCCGAGAACCGGATGACATTGAGGACGTCATCGGTGAACTCAGTCGAATCCTGGATGCCGCGAAACGAGCCGACGGAGACTCTGAGTGATGAGGCAGCCAATTGTGGCGGGACTCCAGGGGTCATTCAACTCGCTCCTCCACCGCATGTATCCATGTTGCTCCTGCTTGACGGGCGCTGGCAACAAGTCGTCGATCAACGCTCCAGAATTCCGCCCGAAGGTCTTCCGCTAGTGCGAGGTAGAAGCCATCGTAGGCACGGCGCTGGCCCAGCCGCGTACTCCAGGCAAAGGCCGCCCGGGTCTGAGCCTGTGTGATCGGGATCGGATCAACCTCCAATAACAGCACGTCGTCCAATGCGCGGAGCCCCTCTTCCAGCGAGATCAGCCCGTGTTGGACAGCACTGCGAATCGCGGAAGCACACTCGGCCAACCACAATCCCGGAGCGATCAAGCGCACGCCGCTTGCACGCCAGTGGGCGATGACAGCCAGCGTATCGATCGACGAAACGACCGGCAGCACGGCCCAGATTGCAACATTGGCGTCAACCACGATCATTGGCCGCGAGGTTGCGCTCATCCCGTTCCTCCCGCAGCTCCGCCAGCAACTCCGTGATGTCGATGTTCAACGGAGCACCTCGGCGCGCGAGAAGTGCCTCGCGGTGCTCGCGGATCCGGTCGAGCGCGGCGAGCTGGCGCGCGCGCGTTACATTCTCAGCCTCGGACCGCTGCGCCAACTGCGCGCGAACCATCTCTCGCACCAGGTCGGAGACGCTGCGCCCTTCGCGCCGGGCCAATTCAGCCAGTGCACGCTGCTGCTCCGGCTCCAGCAGTATCTGGGTACGATAGAGACGCTCAGACACGATATCACCTCCGACGGAGAAGTATACATCTCCATCTCCACACCTCCTGTCGTAGTTTGAGCGCACGATTCCGATAGCTCGCACTGCGCCACCGCTCTATGCTCGATGGTAGTTGAACACGGAGCAAGCGTGCGCTGAGAGGGGCGACGGGTGAGCGAGCGACGGCCATTTCGGTTTGGGGTGCTGGCGGAGAGCGCCCGTACGCGGCACGAGCTGCTGGAGACGGCTCGGCAGGCGGAGGCGTTGGGCTACGACACGCTGCTGCTGCGCGACCACTTCATCGAGGAGCCGTTCGGCCATCAACTGGCGCCGATCGCGGCGCTCACCGCCGTCGCCTGCGCCACCAGCACCCTGCGCGTCGGCAGCCTCGTCCTGGCCAACGACTACCGCCATCCGGCGCTGCTGGCCAAGGAGGCCGCCACGCTCGATCTCCTCTCTGAGGGGCGCTTCGAACTGGGGCTCGGCGCCGGCTTCTCCCAGGCCGAGTACGCCGCGGCCGGGCTGCGCTTCGAGCGTGGCGGCCTGCGCATCGAGCGGCTGGCGGAGACGGTCGCGGTGCTGAAGGGGCTCTTCAGCGACGAGCCGTACTCCTTCAGCGGGCGGCACTACCAGATCGAGGGGCTGCGCGGCTTCCCCGTGCCCCGCCAGCGGCCGCACCCGCCGCTGCTGCTGGCGGGCGGTGGGCGGCGCATCCTCTCGCTCGCCGCGCGGGAAGCCAATATCGTCGGCCTGCTCAGCGTCTCGACCGCCTCCGGCGCGGTCGTCCAGGACCCCACCGAGCGTTTGGCGGCCACGATGGAGCGGAAGATCGGCTGGATCCGCCAGGCGGCCGGCGAGCGCTTCGCGGCGCTCGAGCTGAGCAGCACCATCCACCCGGTCGTGACCAACTGGCCGCGCGCCGCCGCCGATGACCTGGCGCGGGGCATTGGCTGGCAGGGGTGGGGCGTGACCACCGGGGATGTCCTGGCGATGCCGTCGCTGGCCATCGGCTCGAGCGAGGGTATCACCGAGCAGTTGTGCGAGCGGCGCGAGCGCTTCGGCCTGACCTACTACGTCGTCTCCGACCGCCACCTCACGGAGTTGGCTCCGGTCGTCGCCCGCCTCTCGGGCGCGAACCAGCGGGTCCCCGCCTGAGAGCATCGGCGCGCCGCGCATCACGGCTTGAGCAGCGCGAGGAGCGAGCCGGGCGCGAGCACCGGCTCGGGCGGCAGGTAGTCGCCCAGCGCGCCGGACAGGCCCGCGCCCAGCTCCGGCCGCGCCTCCAACCGGCGCAGCGCGTAGCCGAGGGTGCGCGGCGAGCGCAGCAGGAGCTGGATGACGACACAGAGGCGCTGCTTGGCGTCGAAGGCTGCCCGGCGCGCCTCGACGTAGCCCAGCGGCAGCCGGTCGGCCCGCCCCAGCGCCAGCTCGATCCCCTCCGCCGCCAGCTCGGCGCCGCGCAGGGCGCGGTAGACTCCTTCGCCGGTGAAGGGGTCGAAGAACTCGGCCGCGTCGCCGAGCAGGAGAAACCCGGGGCCGGCGAGGCGGCTTGCGTGGTGCGCCAGCGGCCCGATGCCGCGCACGCTGCCATCCCAGCTCGCGCCCACCAGCCGCTCGCGCGCCGTGGGCAGCGCGTCCAGCAGCCGCTCCAGATGCTGGGCCGCGCTCTCGCCGCGCCGCCGGGTGCCCAGCGGCCCGACCAGCCCCACGTTGACCAGCCCATCCGCCACCGGGTTGAGCCCGCAGTAGAAGCGGCCGCCGACGTGCATCTCGGCCCACGGCAGCGCGCCGGGCGCGAGCTGGAAATGGGCGATCAGGCCGAGGCTGCGCGGCCAGCGCACCGGGCGCTCCAGCCCGAGCGCGCGGGCGATCGTCGAGTGGTGGCCGTCGGCGCCGGCGACAAATCCCGCGCGCAGCTCTTCCCCGCCGCGCAGGCGCACGCCGGCGATCGTGCCGTCCTGCGTGAGCACGCCGCTCACCCGAGCCCGCTGGCGCACGACCGCGCCGCTGGCCGCCACCTCGGCCAGCAGCGTCTGGTCGAGCAGCCGGCGCCGGATACTCAAACCACGCCGGGGTGGCGCATAGCGCAGGGCGAAGCGGTCGGCCCCGCGCACGATCGTCATGCCGCCATGCCGGCGGTGCTCCTGAGCCAGAACCGTGTCGAGGACACCGAGTCGTTCCAGGGCATCGGCCACGCCGGGGCTATAGAACTCGCCGCAGGCCTTGTCGCGCGGGAAGGCCGTTTGATCGAGCAGCAGTACCGCGCGGCCGCGCCGCGCCAGTTGGATCGCCAGCGCCGCGCCGGCCGGTCCGGCGCCGACCACGATCACCTCGGCATCACGCACAGGCGTCACGCGCGGCTCCGCGCGGCGAGGGCCACGCGGTAGCCGAGGCAGCGATGCTCGGCCACCGGCTCCAACCCAGCCGCGCGCAGCAGCGCGCGGAGCTGGTGTCGGGTGTAGGCGCGATGGACCGAGAGCGGCGCGTCGTGGCGGGTGAGCGGATTGCCGGTCAGGCAGCAGAGGCCGAAGGCGCCGAACAGGCCCGCCCAGGAGCGCACCAAATCGTTGACCACGATCCCCAGGCGGCTGACCCGCGCCATCTCGCGCAGCATGCGCCGCGCCTCGGCCGGCTCCAGGTGGTGCAGCGCCAGCGAGCAGGTGGCGATGTCGAAGCTGTCGTCGGCGAAGGGGAGGGCGCGGCCGTCGGCGCCGACCCGTGGGATGTCGCCGTGGTCGAGCGCCAGGATCTCGGCGCTGAGGTCGCTGGCCACCACGCGCAGCGCCGGGCCCCGGGCCGCTCCCCACTCCAGCAGCGCGTAGGGGATGTCGAGCCCGCCGCCGGCGACATCGAGCACCGCCAGCGGCTCAGCGGGATCGTGGTGGTTAGCCAGCGACTCGATCGCCCGCTTCGTGAGACGCACGCCGCCCAGCCAGCGATTGACGCGCGCCAGATCGCGCAGGTTGCCGCGCAGCAACTCCGGCGGCTGGCCGGGCTGGTCCAGCAACTCGGGCGCGCGCACCCAGCGCGGCGCGGCGACGAGGCGCCAGCCGACCGCCAGCGGCCAGAGATGCTCAACCTGTCGCAACCCGGTACTCCTCGGCTCGGCCTGCCATCGTCGGCGTGGGCGCACGCAGGCTTGGTGCCAACCGCCGTTCAGCCGCCGAGCGCGTCCCAGCAGGCGCGGCAGAGCTGGGCGATCAAGAGGTAGGCAGCGCCGCGGCCGGCGCGGCCATCCTCCAGCAGCGGCGGCACGCGGTCGGTGAAGGCGCTCAGGATGTAGCGCGGCTCCTCGCCGCGGAAGATGATGCCGACGTCGCTGAAGTTGCGCACCCCCTTGCCGGTCTTGTGCGCGATCTTCGCCTCAGGCGGCATGAGCAGCGGGAAGCGGTTGGTGATCTGCTGCCAGGTCATGATCTCGATGGCGTAGCGGCAGAGCTCGGGCGTGCTGCCGAGCCGCGCGGCCGCCCCGGCGTCGCTCGCGCCCTGGAGGATCAGGCCGAGCAGCAGGCCGACGTCCTGCGGCGTGGTGGCGTTGGTCGCCTCGACCGGGTGATCCCAGGTCAGCCCGCCGGGCGGGATGTTGTGCCGGTGCGTCGTGCCGACCATCCCGGCTTCACGCGAGAAGGCGTTGATCTCGTCGATTCCGACCATGTCAACGATGGTGCCCGTGCAGGTATTGTCCGAAACGATGATCATCATGATCAGGCAGTCGCGCAGCGGAATGGTGAAGCCGGGCTGCAGGAACTGGAAGCAGCCCGAGTTGTTGTGCTGGTACTTGGCCTGAATCGTCACCGGCTGGTCGAGCGAGAGCTTCCCCTCGTGAACGTGCTTGAGCGCGGTCATCAGCACCGCCACCTTGCGCGTGCTGGCCGAGGGGCCGACGACGGCGCCGGCGCGGTCGGCCGCGGCGCCGCTCGTGAGATCCTTGAGATACCAGCCGGTGTGGAACGGCAGCTCGTCGCACAGCCCGTTGAGCCGGCCAAGCAGTTCGTCCATCAACGTCCCCTTTCGCCTCCAGCCTGTCGATCGCAACCCTACTCTAGACCACCCGCGCCACAGCGGCCAGCCGCCGCGTCAGCGTGACGATCGTACTGGACAATTCGCGGCCGGATTCGTGCGTACGGTGCTGGCGCTGGCGAGCGCTTTCTGCTTCAATCGCCGTCAAACCTCGCAGCCAACACGGCACGGCTCCCTACGGCCCGCCTGGGAGCCGCGGCGTCAACCGCGCGGGCGAGGCACGACAGCTAGAGAGTGGGGCGGTTGTGGTGGGAATCTCGCTGCGATCCGAGCCGGCGACGACCGATCGGGCGTCCCAGGCCATGGGCCCGAGCTTCGAGGAGCTGGGCTTCGTGGAGTGGTGGCAGGCGCTGCCGCCCGGACACCACACCATCAGCGGCACGGTCAAACTCAAGCGCGACCTGGCTGCCCCCCAGCTCGGCGACCGGCGCACGCTCTGGCTCCGGCTACCCAGCTCCTACTTCGACGACGAACGCGCCTACCCCGTGATCGTGATGCACGATGCGCAGAACCTCTTCGACGAGGCGACCAGCTTTTTGGGCGCAGAGTGGCGCGTCGACGAAACGCTGCTGGCGCTGGAGCCGGAGCTTCAGGCAATCGTGGTCGGCGTCGAGAACGGCGGCGCGCGGCGCTTCCAGGAGTACAACCCCTGGCCCGCCGATTCGCGCGCCGGCGACTACCTCGCCTTCCTGGCCGACACCGTCCTCCCGCTGGTGCGCCGCGCCTGCGCCGGGCGCACGCTGGATGACCCGGCGCACACCCTGATCATGGGCTCCAGTCTGGGCGCGCTGATCTCGCTCTACGCCTTCTTCGAGCTGCCGGATGTCTTCGGCCTCTGCGGCGCGATGAGTCCGCCCACCTGGCAGGGCCGCCTCCTGCCCTACCTGCGCGGCCAGCGACACAGCGGCGGCAGGATTTATGTCGATCACGGCCGGCTGAAGCCGCTTGGTCCGGGCGACAACGCCGACACCGGCTGCGACGGGCTGGCGGTGCGCGACGCGCTCATCCACGCCGGCTACCAGCTCGACCACGACCTCTTCTACCGCCACGACGAGGGCGCGCACGACGAGCGCGCCTGGGCCGCCCGCCTCCCCGAAGCGCTGCGGCTGCTCTTTCAGGCGGCGCAATAGTCTGTCGCCCGCTCAATCCGTACGGTTGTCGAGTGGCGGCGGGGCGCGCTCCGGTTCGTCGACCTCGTTGAGGCGCAGCACGTAGGCGGCGAGCTGCTCCAGGTCGGCGAAGCCGAGGCGGGGGCCGCCGTCGGCCGGGCGCAAGGCGGCGCGCCAGCTTCCCGCCTCCCCCTCCCGCCAGAGCGAGAGGAGGTAGACGCGGTGCCGCGGGCGGTGCGGTGGCTCAGAGGGATCCATTGCGAAGTCCTTATCGTGAGGGGGCCGCCGGGATCACCCGGCGGCCCCGCGTCGCGCGTCTCCTGTCGCGTCGACGGGCTAGAAGAGTTGCGCCACGATGGTGCCGGTGCCGGCGTGGCCCGCGTTCGGGTCATAGCCGGGATCGGTCTTGACGATCACCACGTGCACGATGTCGCCGGAGAGCGTGCTGCCCGACTGCGTGACGTGGCTGCTGACGATGACCGCCAGGTAGGTCGGGACGTCGTCCGGCGGCTTGGGGCTGGTGCCCGGCAGCGTCGTCCAGCTCCCGCCCGCGGCCGGCGGCGTGCCGCTCAGACTCTGGGCGTAGCCGACCATGGCGTCCGGCGGCAGTCCGCCCGAGAGACTATTGCTGTTGGACCAATGCGCGCCCCACCAGGTCACGGTCGTGCCCGGCGTGGCGTTGGCCACGGTCTGATCGCCCAGCACGAAACTCCCTTGACCCAGGTAGGCGAACGAGAGGATCTGACTGGTGACGTCGGCCGTGCTGCCGCCGTCATCGACGATGTGAATTTTGACGGTGTGCGGGCCGAGCGCGGCGAAGGTGTGGTCGCCGTTGACGGTAAAGCTCTTGTCCGGGTTCTGGCTGATGGTGCCAGCGGAGGAGCTACTGCCGTCGCCCCAGTCGATGGTCGCCGTGAAGTCGCTCACAGGGGCGGTGGGATTGGCATCGGTGAAGGTGGCCACCGTACCGGTGAAGCTGGTGCCGGTGCCGGAGAGGAGATTCTCTCCCGCCGCCGTCAACGGCGCGTCGGCCACGGTGGCGTTACTGGTCGCGGTGGCGTTGCTGCCACCCGCGTCGTTGATGGTCACGCTGATCGTATAGCTGCCCTCTTCGGCGTAGGTGTGGCCACCGGCCACACTGAAGCCGCCGCCACTGGTCGCGCTGACCGTGCCGTCACTGGTCGTGCCGTCGCCCCAGTCGATCGACGCGCTGAAGTCGCTCAACGGCGCGTTCGGATTAGCATCGGTGAAGGTGGCCACCGTCTGGCTGGTCGAGGCTTGCCCTTCGGTGGCCGTGACGGTGAAGCCGCCGGTCGCCGTCAGCGGCGCGTCGGCCACCGTGGCCGTGCTCTTAGCGGTTGTCGTACTACCGCCCTTGTCGTTGATGGTGACCGTGACCGCCTCGGAACTCTTCTCCTCGGCGAACGTATGGCTGCCGCTCACCGTGAAGCTGCCGTCGGTGTTGGCGCTGACCGTGCCGCGCGACGGTGTCGTCCCGTCGCCCCAGTCGATGGTGGCGACGTAGTCGTTCACGGTTCCGTTGGGGTCGGCGTCGGTGAAGGTCGCCACCGGTCCGCTGAAGGACGCACCTTCGGTGGCATTCAGCGTGAGCGGATTCGCGCTCAGTGGCGCATCCGCCACATTGGCGGCACCCAACACAGTGGCCTGCTGACCACCGTCGTCCACGATCGAGATCTTGGTGATGTAGCCGTCGCGCTCCTCGGAGTAGGTGTGCATGCCGAGGACCACGAAGGTGCCGCCGGCGCCCTGGATCGTGCCGTCACTGGTCGTGCCGTCGCCCCAGTCGATCGTGGCGCTGAAGTCGCTCAGCAGCGCACGGGGGTTGCCGTCGGTGAAGCTGGCGACCTTGCCGTGGAAGGCTATGCCTTCGGTGGCGGTCACCGTGGCCGGCGTCGCGGTCAGCGGCGCGTCCGCCACCTGCGCGGTGCCGGTCGCGCTGGTTTGTGCCCCGCTGGGGTCGGCGACCGTCACCGTGAGAGTGTAGCTCCCCTCGTCGCGGTAGACGTGGTCGCCGTTGACGAAGTAGGTGCCGTCAGTTCTGGCGCTGATCGTTCCGCCCGAGAGTCCTGAGTTGTCGCCCCAGTCGATCTGGACCTTGAAGTTCGCCGCCACGGATGGATCGGCGTCCGTCTTGAAGTTGGCGATCGCGCCGCTGAAGCGTATCCCTTCAGTCGTCTTCAGGTCCGGCTTGAGCGACACTTCGGCGGCCTTGCAGACCCGAACGCGCACGTCCTTTGACGCGGTCGTCCCGGTGGTATTCGTAGTGTAGCTGGCGGTGTTGATGTAGTCGGTGCAGGTGCCCGCCACGCCGGGGAAGCTGAGCTGGTAGGTGAACGTCTTCGGGCTGGGATCGTCCTTCGTGACCGTCCCGAGCGTGCCGGCCAGGCTGTCCGTCACCGTGACGGAAGAATCAATTGTCGCCGTCTGATCCCCGGATACGCGGGTGAAGTCGAAGTCCGCCGTGCCCGTGGCACTCGTGTCCGGAGAGCCGTTGTCCGTCCAGGAGACCGTCGCGGTGTCGGTTCCGCCGTCCGGACTGGGCGCCGTGTCGTAGGAACAGAGATAGGGCACCAGGACCGAGCTGTTGCCCGGGACGGTGAGGTTGTCACCGCCCGCGACGCTGCAGGTGCCACCGTTATTGGTGGTATCGGAGACGGTGACGCCGCTGACGGCGTCGCGATTGGGGTTGGTGACGGTGATCGAACCGATCAACTTCCAGTTACTCTCGGGGCCGGGCTCGTGGGTCACCGTGACTGTGTAATTGAAGGTGGCCTTGGTCGCACCCGAGCCGATGCTCTGACGAGCCGCGTCAACGCTCTTGCTGATGCCCCAGGTGACATTGTGCGCGAGCGTGGGCGTCGCGGTCACGCTGACGGTCAGGTCCTTCGGGGCGGTGAACAAGGGCGTGATGACTACCAGGCCATCGGTCGAGCCGCTGATCGACCGCCAGGCGCCGGTGTCGAGGAATTCCGAACTGGTGACCAGGTTGCCGGCGGTGTAGGAGCCGCCACCACCACCGCCGCCGGCGTTTCGGCTCTCATCGCCAGCGCCGGTCGGGACGGTCCCGCCCCCACCACCCGTTGGAGGAACGAAGTCGACCAAATGCGGGGCGCCGCCGCCGCCGCCACCACCGCCGGCGTCCAGATTGCCGATGAAGGTGTTCTGGCCGCCCGCGCCGCCACTCCCGTCATCAGCCGGTCCGAGTGCCAGCGTGCCGCCGGACCCGCCAGGCTCGCCCAGGAGCAGAGGATCACCGTCGGTGCCATTGGAGCCG
>DASSHC010000512.1:0-21053 GCA_035693105.1 Thermomicrobiaceae bacterium
TGTGATCCTGACGGTGCCCCACTCGGGCGGCAAGTTCGAGGAGGGCGCCTACAAGACGGCCGGCGGCCTGCACGGCGTCGGCGCCACCATCATCAACGCCCTCTCGGAGGAACTCGAGCTGACCATCCGGCGCGACGGCCAGGAGTTCCGCCAGCGCTTCCAGCGCGGCGTGCCCGGCAAGCACACGCTTACGAAGTGCCCGCGTGAGCAGCACGGCACGCTGATCCGCTGGCGCTTCGACCGCGAGATCTTCAGCGAGCATAGCCTCGGCTACCAGCGCGAGGTCGTCGAGAGCCGCCTGCGCGCCGCGGCCTACCTCAATCGCGGCATCGCCTATCACCTGCGCATCTGGGACGACGACTCGGCCGAGATGGTCGAGCAGACCTTCTTCTCCGAGCGCGGCCTGGTCGACTATGTCGAGGAGTTGCGCCCGCGCGACCGCGACAGCGTGCCCCTCTTCAAGGAGGCGGTCGCGGTGGCCGAGGCGCGCGACGACGTGCTGGCGGAGGTGGCGCTGCAGCCGAACCGCGGCGAGCGCACCCGCATCGTCTCCTTCGCCAACGGCGTGCGCACGGTCGAGGGCGGCACCCACGAGAGTGGCTTCCAGGCGGCGCTGACCAAGGTGCTCAACGACCAGGCGATACGGCTCGGCGTCACCAAGAAGCGCGAGTTCGACGCCGAGCTGACCCGCGAGGGGCTGGTGGCGGCCGTCTCGGTCAAGCTGACCAACCCCCAGTTCGAGGGGCAGACCAAGAACCGGCTGACCAACGGCGGGGTCGACGGCGTGGTGCGCTCGATCGTCGGCGAGGCGCTGACGAACTGGTGCGAGGCGAACGAGTCGCTGGCGCGCGAGTGGGTCAAGACGCTCGATCAGCGACGCAAGGCGCGCGACGCCGCCAAGGCGGCCGCCCGGCTGGTCATGACCGGCAAGAGCAAGCGCAACGGCCAGATCATCGACGCGGCCATCTCCGACAAGTTCATCCCTTGCAACACGAAAGACCCGAACCGCGCCGAGCTCTACATCGTCGAGGGCGACTCGGCCGGCGGCTCGGCCAGCCAGGGGCGCTACTCGGACTTTCAGGCGATCCTCAAGCTGCGCGGCAAGCCGCTGAACGTGGCCAGGGCCAACATCGAGCGCATCGCCAAGAACGAGGAGATCCGCACGCTCTTGCAGGTGATCGGCACCGGCTCGCGCCAGGCGTTCGACCTCGGCCGCCTGCGCTTCAGCAAGCTCATCGTCATGACCGACGCCGACGTCGACGGCATGCACATCCAGGCGCTGCTCTTGACGCTCTTTCACCAGGAGCTGCCCGACCTGATCGAGCGCGGGCACGTCTTCCTGGCCGCGCCGCCGCTCTACTCGGTCAAGCAGAACGGCAAGCCGATCTGGCTGCGCGACGACGAGGCGCTGCGCGACTGGCTGAAGACGCACAAGGGGAATCATGAGATCAAGCGCTACAAGGGGCTGGGCGAGATGAACGCGCGTGAATTGCGCGAGACGACGATGGACCCCGAGCGACGCCGGCTGAAGCAGGTCACCATCGAGGACGCGGCCCTGGCCGAACGGCTCGTCTTCGAGCTGATGGAGGACACCAACGCCGAGGGCCGCCGCACCTTCCTGGCGCAGCGGGCGCGGAAGTATACGGATATCGATGTGTAAGGTTCGGTGCCGCTCGTCGCGCGGGGCTAAAGCCGCCACGCTAGCCTCTCCGAAGCCTGCTGAAGCAGGCTAGGCTGTTCGCAGTTCGTCGGGTTGAGGGAGCCGCATGCCGTATTGGCGGTTGTTCTACCACCTGATTTGGGCGACACGCGGGCGAGAGCCGCTGATTGGCGCGAGTCTCGAAGCAGAGGTGTGGCGAATCGTGAAGCGGGCGGGAGAGCGTGGCGGGAGTTCGGTCTACGCCGTGGGCGGCATCGAGAATCATGTCCATGTCGTCGTATCGATACCGCCATCATTGGCTGTAGCCGAGGCGGTGCGACGGATAAAAGGTGGGAGTTCGCACGAGATCAACGATCTGATCGGCGGCTTTGGCTGGCAGGCTGAATACGGCGTCGTGAGCTTCGCCGAGCGTCACCTCCCGATCGTAACGGCCTATGCCACCAATCAGCGACGCCACCACGCCGACCAAACGCTCCGGCCGATCCTAGAGCAGATAACTGAATGATCGGCAATCGTATCACCCCAGCCTGCTTCAGCAGGCTTCGGAAAGGCTAGCGCGGTGGCTTTAGCCCCGCGCGCCAAGAGGCACCAAAGCTAGAGGACCATAGCAAACTGAGGAACACACCATGACGACGACGACGCTGACCAACGGATTCGGCCGCAAGGAGACGATCGAGACCGAGGACTTCTCGAGCCTCTTCGAGGACGCCTTCACCCAGTACGCCCTCTCGGTCGTCACCAGCCGCGCGCTGCCCGACGCCCGCGACGGGCTCAAGCCGGTGCATCGCCGCATCCTCTGGTGCATGCACGAGAACGGCTACCGCTCCACCCGCACCACGGTCAAGAGCGCCTCGGTCGTGGGCGACGTGCTCAAGTCCTACCACCCCCACGGCGACGGCGCGGTCTACGACGCCGCCGTGCGCATGGCGCAGAACTTCACCATGCGCTACCCCCTGATCGAGGGTCAGGGCAACTTCGGCTCGATCGACGGCGACACGGCCGCCGCCTACCGCTACACCGAGATGCGCCTCTCGCCGATCGGCGAGCTGCTGCTGCGCGACATCGAGCAGGAGACGGTCCCCTTCGAGCAGACCTACCTGCAGGATCCCAAGGTGCTGCAGCCGGTCTACCTGCCGGCGCGCATCCCGCCGATCTGCAACCCCGCCTCGGGCATCGCGGTCGGGCTCTCGACCGAGATTCCGCCGCACAACCTGAATGAAGCGATCCAGGCGGCCATCCTGTTGCTCGACAATTCCGAGGCTTCGCTCGACGAGCTGCTGCGCGTGCTCAAGGGCCCCGACTTCCCGACCGGCGGGCGGGTGATGGGCGACGAGGGCATCCGCGACTACTTCGCCCGCGGCAAGGGACGGCTGGTGGTGCGCGGCGAGGTGCGGTTGGAGCAGGAGCTACGCCAGCGCAACCTGGTCGTGACCGAGATTCCGCCGATCTCGCGCGCCCGGCTGGTCAAGTCGATGATCGCCGCGGTCAACGAGGGCAAGGTGACCGGCGTCACCGACATCCGCAACGAGTCGGATGAGGAGAAGGGGACGCGCGTCGTGATCGAGCTGGAGCGCGGCGCCACGCCGGAGGTCGTGCTCAACCAGCTCTACCGCTTCAGCGACCTGGAGACGGCGATCACGGTCAACATGGTCTTCCTCTTCGGCGACGAGGGCCAGCCGGCGCGCCAGCCGAAGCAGACGGGCATGCTCGACCTGCTGCGCTACTGGAACCGGCACCAGCTCGACGTCATCACCCGCCGCGCCGAGTTCCAACTGCGCAAGGCGCGGGAGCGCCTGCACATCGTCGAGGGCCTGATCATCGGCGCCGCCAACGCCGACGCCATCGTGCGCATCTTCCAGAAGGCCGCCGACCGTACGGTGGCCAAGGAGCAGATCAAGAAGAAGTACAAGCTGAGCGACATCCAGGCCGACGTGATCGCAAACATGACGCTGGCCCAGGTGACGCGGCTCGACGCGGCCAAGTACGCCGAGGAGCGCGACGAGCTGACCCGGCGCATCGAGGAGCTGACCGCGCTGCTGGCCAGCGAGGTCAAGAAGGTGGCCCTGCTCAAGGAGGAGCTGCGCGAGATCGTCCGGCTGCACGGCGACGCCCGCCGCACGCGGGTCGATACCTCCGGCGGCGCGATCGAGGAGGTCGCCAGCCTGGTCGAGGAGCGACAAGTGCTGCTGGTAGTCAGCGAGTCGGGCAAGGTCAAGGCGGTGCCGGAGAACGCCTTCCGCCGCAGCCGCGGGAATGGCGGCGCGCGCAAGGGCGACGGCATGAGCAGCATCGTGCCGATGTCCACCCTCGACTACCTGCTGGTGCTGACCCGGCAGGGGCGGGTCTATCTCGCGCGCGGCCACGAGGTGCCCGAGGGCACTCGCGCCGCCGCCGGGGAGCCGGCGCGGAAGACCTTCAACCTGCGCGCCGAGGAGACGCTGGCGACCGTGCTGCCCACCGACGAGCTGCGCGGGGACCGGTTTGTGGTCTGGTTCAGCGCCAACGGCAAGGTCAAGAAGACAGCGCTGTCGGAGTACCGCAGTATCAACGCGGCGGGGCTGAATGACCTGAAGCTGCTGAGCGACGACCGGGTGGTGGCCGCGGCGCTGGTCGACGACGCCTTCGCCGGGGGCGACTTCCTGGTGGTGACCAGCGACGGCCAGGCGCTGCGCTTCGCCGACGAAGAGCTGCGCGCCACCGGCCGCGATGGCCAGGGTGTCAACGCGATCACGCTGAAGAAGGGCGCGACGGTCGTCGGGGCGCTGGCGCTGGCGCCGGGGAGCGACGAGGACCTGCTGGTGGTCAGCGAGCAGGGCATGGGCAAGCGCACCGCGCTCAAGGAGTTCCCGCAGCGCCACCGCGCCACCGGCGGCATCACCGCCATGGCGCTGGCCGGCGGCGACCGCCTGGCGGTGGCCACGCCGGTCGGCCCCAGGGACGAGGTGATCGTGGCCTCGGCCGGCGGGCAGTCGGCGCAATTCGGCATGAAGGGGATGCGCCGCCAGGGCCGCGCCACCAAGGGCACGCTCCTGCTGGAGTTGCCTACGGACGACCGCGTCAGCACCATCGCGCGGCTAGCGGCGGAGTAGCGGGCGCGCCGCCCTCCCCCTGTCATCCTGAGCCGCAGCGAAGGATCTCTCATCAACGCGGAGCATCTGTGTTGTGGTCAGGCAGACAGGATGACAGGGGTGGGGAAGGATCTCTCTTGATCGTATCGGTGTGTCGGTGCACGGCTGGGGAGATCCTTCGGCCGCGGCCCCAGCACGACAAGCGTGTGAACCGGCGCGGGGTACGTGCTTCGCCGGCGGCTCGCCGTTAACCCGTGGTTCAGCTTTCGCGCGTAGAGTGAACGCGAGAGGCGCTCGCCTCCCAACAGTCCAGTCACAGCGATCCGAGCCGGCGTCCGATGAGCCACGGCAATCTCTACCGCAGGAGTCTCGCTCGCCCGCGCGGCCAGCGCCGCGCCGCACGCTTCGGGCATGCCGGGGGTGTCCATGTGCTGCCGCGGCCCACGCCGCTGCCGCCCGAGCTGCTGCACGCGCGTGGCCGCCGGCGGCCGCGCCCGCCGCTGCTGCGACGGGCGGCCTCGCTCGGCTGCCTGGCGCTCCTGGTGGGCGCGGGGCTCTGGGCCGGGCTGATCGCCGCGGTCGCCGCCGGTGGCTACACCGCCTGGTCGAGCATCACCAGCACCCTGCCGACGCTGGCGCAGATGCAGCAACCCACCTTCGCCACCACCAAGATCTACGACCGCAACGGCGTGCTGCTCTATCAGGTGGCCGACCCTAACAACGGCTGGCGCACCCCCGTCGGCTACCAGGAGATCCTCGACCACATCGCCCAGCAGCAGGACGACCCCAACGCGCCGCACCACGCCTGGATCTTCGATGCCACCATCGCCGCCGAGGACGCCAGCTTCTGGACCAACCACGGCATCGACCCCAGCGCCATCCTGCGCAGCTTCGTCGAGGACGTCAGTGGCAACGGCTTCTCCGGCGCCTCGACCATCACCCAGCAGCTCGTGCGGCTGGTCTACCCCAGCCAGATCGGCTACCAGGTCAGCTACGCGCGCAAGCTGCGCGAGGCGGTCATGGCCTACCGCTTCTCCCAGCACTTCACCAAGCCGCAGATCCTGGAGATGTACCTCAACGACATCTACTACGGCGAGGGCGCCTACGGCATCGACGCCGCCTCGGAGATCTACTTCGGCGAGCACCCCTGGAATCTCTCGCTCGGCCAGGCCGCCCTACTCGCCGGGCTGCCCCGGGCGCCCAGCGCCTACGACCCCTTCGACGACTACCAGGCCGCGCGGGCGCGCCAGCAGTACGTGCTGGCCCAGATGGTCAAGACCGGGGTCATCACCAAACAGCAGGCCGACGACGCCTACGCCACCCCGATCACCCTGGCGCCGCCCGACGTGACCCACCCCAGCGCGCCGCTGGCGCCGCACTTCGTCAACTTCGTGCTCGGCTGGCTGGAGCAGCGCTACGGCTCCAACGCGGTCTACGGCGGCGGGCTGATCGTCAAGACGACGCTCGACTACCACCTGCAGCAGGCGGCGCAGCAGATCGTCGCCAAGCAGGTCAAGCAGCTCGCCTGGGACGACCTCGACAACGGCGCGCTGGTCGCCATGCTGCCCGAGACCGGCGAGATCGTGGCTATGGTCGGCAGCGCCGACTACTACGACGACGCCATCGATGGCCAGGTCAACGTGGCGGTCATGCCGCGCTCGCCGGGCAGCTCGATCAAGCCGGTGACCTACCTGGCGGCGCTGGAGCGCGGCTTCTACCCCGGCACGATTCTCAATGACATCGACAAGAAGTACCCGGTGCCGGACCAGCCGGGCACGTTCTACGAGCCGCACAACGACACCTTCAAGCACTACGGCAAGGTCACGGTGCGCGAGGCGCTGGACAACTCGCTGAACGTGCCGGCGGTCGAGACGCTCAACTATGTCGGCGTGCAGACGATGATCGACCTCGATCATGCCCTGGGCAACAAATCGACCATGTACAGCGGCTACTACGGGCTCTCGGTCACGGTGGGCGGCGGCGATGTAACCCTGCTCGACCACACCACCGTCTTCGCCACGCTGGCCAACGAGGGGCGCTACGTGCCTTACACGCCGGTCCTGCAGGTGAACGGCCAGGGGGGCAAGCTCCTCTACCAGCTCAACCGGGGGAAGGCCGAGCAGAACGGGCAGCAGGTGGCGCCCGCCGCCAACGTCTACCAGCTCACCAACATCCTGACCGACAACCAGGCCCGCACCATGATCTTCGGCGCCAACTCGCCGCTCCACGTACCCGAGCTAAACCGGCCCGTCGCGGCCAAAACCGGCACCTCCGACGGCCCGCGCGACGGGCTGACGATGGGCTACACCACCGATCTGGTCGTCGGCGTCTGGACCGGGAACACCGACAACTCGCTGATGGGGAGCCTGGACGCGGTCTCGACCGCCGGGCCGATCTGGCACGACTTCATGGTGGCCGCCCATCAGCCCCAGTTCGCGTCAACCCTGGCCGCGCCGGACGGCAAGCCGGTGCCGCCCGACTTCCCGGTGCCGCCCAACGTCTACCTGGGCAAAGCCTGCGACAAGCCCACCCCCGAGGTGCTGCTGCGCGGCGTCAAAGTCGTCTGCGACGCCGGCGCGCCCTAGAGCCGGTGGGGGCTGCTGTTCGTTAATCGGAGCATCGAGAGCGGAACGGCGCGGCGTCCGGGTGAGCGCCGCGCGCCGCATCGGTGCCTGTACCCCTACGTGTGGCTGTGGCCGAAAGGAGTGCCCCATGCGCGCTCGACCCCGCCGGCTCTCCGTGCTGATTCCCGCGCTGCTCCTCTTCCCGCTGCTGCTGGTCTCGCACGCGGGCGCCGCGGCCAGCAACGCCAACATTTATCTGGTCGCGCTCAACGACAACGGACAGTCCGGCATGCAGATCGGCTGCCTCGACAGCCTGATCCCGGTCCAGACCCAGATCCAGGCGAGCGGCGGCGTCGAGTCGCGGATCAGCGCCGCCTTGACCGCCCTCTTCGCCATCCACGACCAGTTCTACGGCCAGTCGGGCCTCTACAACGGCCTCCACCTGTCGACGCTCAGTGTCGCCAACGTCACGATGGGCGGGCCGGACGGCCACACCGCCGTGGTCCACCTCTCCGGCACCATGGCCAGCGGCGGCATCTGCGACGATCCGCGCATCGAGCAGCAGGTCGAGCAGACGATCCTCCAGTTCCCCGGCGTCTGGGACACCACGGTCTATCTCGGCGACCGCCAGCTCTTCGTGCCGGTGGTCGGCCAGTACTTCGACGTCACCGGGCACTGGGTCACCGGGCGCTTCCAGGCGGTCTGGAACGGCTCGGGCGGGCTGCCGGTCTTCGGTTACCCGATGAGCGGGCGGCTGGATCAGAACAACCTGATGGTGCAGTACTTCGAGCGCCAGCGCTTCGAGCTGCACCCGAACAACGCCGCGCCCTACGACGTGCTGCTCGGGCTGCTCGGCACCGAGGCGGCGCAGCAGCGCGGCCTCATGAACACGGCGCCCTTCCAGCCGCTGCCGGCGACGACGCAGAGCAACGCCAACTGCACCTTCTTCGCCGCCACCGGCCACCGCCTCTGCTTCGGGTTCCGCGCCTACTGGCAGAGTCACGGGCTGGAGTTCGGCGACCCCGGCGTCTCCTACCGCGAGGCGCTGGCCCTCTTCGGCTACCCGATCTCCGAGGAGTTTACCGACCCGGCGACCGGGCTGACCACGCAATACTTCCAGCGCGCGGTCTTCCAGTACCAGCCGAACAACCAGCCGCCCTGGGACATCCTGCTGCAACGGCTCGGCGCGGATCAACTGGCCGCGACTAAGTAACGCATTCGATCAGGCGGGCCGGCCCAAACGGGCTGGCCCGCCCTCAGTCGTCGCCGGAGTGGTCCTCCCACCAGGCGTAGACCGCGATCGCGCCGAAGACGAGCCCCGCGAGCACGAAGATCACGGCGCCGACGACGTAGCCGGTATTGGCTGGGAGCGGCATGGGGAGGATCTCCCGGTGATCTCCGGCTCTGCGCCACTCGGGCTTCGGCGCTCAGGCTCCGGTCGAGGGTGGCGCCTGCTCCGCGCGCGCGCCCGCCGGAGTCCCAGGGGAGCGCCGCGGCGACGCGCCGTCGAGCGCCGCGAGGTCGCGCTCCACCCGTGCCAGGTCGCGGCGCGCACCGAGCCGGCGAAAGATGGCCTGGGCCTGCCGCAGTGGGTGGTCGGAGTCCGCCGGTTCGATCCGGCACCGCGGGTCGTCGCGCGCCGCCAGCAGCGTTCCTTGAAGGTGGAGCAGCCGCGCCTCGCCGTAGGGGTGTGGCATGGCTCGCGCCAGCACCACCCCTTCCTCCAGGCAGCGTTCGGCGCCGGTCCAGTCGCCCTGCCGCAGCGCGATGGCGGCGCGCACCCAGAGCGCATCGACCAGCGTCAGCCGCAGCGCGTCGCGCCGGGCGCGCCCGAGCGCCTGCTCGGCCGTCTCGACGGCCCGGGTCAAGTCACCCTGCTCCAGGTGTGCCCAGGCGAGCGCCGGAAGAAACGCGACCGCGTAGAAATCGTCCAGCCCGGGGCGATCGAGGAGCGGGCCCAACCGGGCGATGGCCGCTTCCGGGCAGCCCTCCAGCACCGCGAGCTTCGCGAGTATGTCCGCTGCCCGGCGGCTCGCCGTCAGATCGCCGTTCCGCTCGGCGAGGGTCAACGCCTCTCCCGCGCTCGCCGCCGCGGCGGCCAGGTCGCCCTCGCCCAGGGAGAGCGCGGCCAGGACGGCGAGGGTGTGGGCCCGGTAAAAGGAACGGCCGAGCCGCTCGCCGAGCGCGACCGCCTCCTCCAGATCGCGGCGCGCCGGCCGCCAGTCGCCGCGCAGGAATGCCAGCCAGCCCCGAAGCGTCAGGGCGATCGTGAGCTGACCGGGATCGCCCAGTTCCTCGGCCGCCGCGTGGGTGCGCTCGACATGCAGCCAGGCGGCGTCCAGCGCGCCGCGCACCACGTGCGGGTAGACCATCTCCTGATGCGCCCGCACGATGACCTGCACGTCGCTCAACGCGTCGAGCCGGGCAAGCACCTGCTCGCGCTGCCGCAGCAGGTCGTCGATCGGAAGCTCGCCCAGCATCGAGAGCGTTTCGAGCCGGTTCCACTCGGCCACGGTACGCGTGCGCTCGTCACCGCTCCTCCGCGCCAGCTCGATCGCCCGCTCGCTCGCCGCCAGCGCCGCGTGAAACGCGTCCGTGTGATGGAGGAGATGCCCGAGCGCCTCGTAGGCCGGCGCCAGGGGGAGCGGCGGATCGCCGCACGCGAAGCCCGCGATCAGCGCTCGCAGGCGCGCGACGCCCGCCTGGAAGCTGCCACGCCGCATGTGCGCTCGGCCGATCTGGGTCGCGAGGCGGGCGATGCTCTCGGTGTCGCCGGCCGCCTGGGCAGCCGCCGCCGCCTGGTCCAGCAGCGGCAGCGCCGCGTCGTACTGCCCGGCGCGCGCCAGGACCGCCGCCAGCTTCTCGCGCAGCCGGGCCGCCTCCGCTTCCCGGCCAAGCCGCTCCAGCCGCTCCAGCAGCGTGCGGTAGCGCACCTCGGCGTACTCGTCGGCGTGCCGCGCGGCTGCCTGGTCGCCGTCCAGCTCGAGATAGGGCAGCGCCCGGTCCGCGGCATCGCTTTGCAGGTAGTGGTCGGCGACGAGCCCTGGCGGCCCCCCCTGCGGCCGCGCCTCCAGCGCCTCGGCCACTCTGCGGTGCAGCAGCGCACGCGTGGCCGCGCCTTCGCCGGCCGCCACCACCTCCCAGATCAGATCGTGGGCGAACTGGTAACGGTCGCCGCGCTGCTCGAGCAACAGGCGCGCCCGGCTGGCCTCGTCGAGGGCCGCCGCCACCTCGTCCACGGGACGGCCGCTGGCCACCTGGACCAGGGAACGCTCGATCTCCTGGCCGATCACCGCCGCGATACGCAGCACGTCCCGAGTCGCCGGCGCCAGGACGGCCACCCGCTGGCGGATGCTCTGCCCCAGGTCGAAGGGCACTGCCTCCCGATCCGGCTCGCCCGGCCCGAGGCGCAGCGCGCTGGCCCAACTGATCAGGAAGAAGGGGACGCCCCCCGCGCGCTGGAGCACCTGCTCGCGAACGCGCGCGTCCACCTCGTCACCGGCGGGGAGCACCGCGGCGAGGAGCCGCAGCGCCTCCTGTTCCGAGAGCGGGCCGAGCGGCGCCTGCGCGAGCCCCCCCGGCGCGATGTCGGCCAGCAGCGCGGCGAGCAGGTGGCCGCTCTGCACCTCGGTATCGCGGTAGGCCCCCACCACCCGCAGCGGCACGCGCAGCGGATGGCCCGGATCGGCGGCGCGCAGCAGGCTGGCCAGGAGGTCGAGCGCGCTCTGCCCCGCCCACTGCAGGTCATCGAGCAGCAGGAGCGTGCCGGCCGGGCCGGCGACGTTGGCCAGATAGCGCTGCACCGCGCCGAACATGAGACGCCGCTGCTGAACCTCGGGGAGCGTGCGCGCCGGCAATGGCGGGATCGGTCCCTCGGCCAACTCGGGAAGGAGCTGGACCAGCCAGGCGCAGCCCTCCAGCGATCGCCGCAGGGCGAGCGGCTGCTGCCCCGCGATGTGCTGCTGCAGCGCTTCGAGCAGGGGTGCGTAGGGCTCCTGGCCGCGGTGTCGCCGGCAGCCACCAGGCAGAACGGTCCAACCCGCAGCCACCGCTTGCCGCGCCACCTCCCGCAGCAGGCGCGTCTTGCCGATGCCCGGCTCGCCGGTCAGCAGAAACGCGGGCGGACCATCGCTCAGCAGATAGTCTTCCAGCCGGGAGAGGATCTCCTGGCGGCCAACGAACGGGTGTAGCGCGCTGACGGCTCCCGCGTGTGCGGGGCGGCGGGGTGGGGCCGGCGCGGCGCGGCCCTGGCGAGCGGCCCGCAGGAGCGCCTGCTCGCGCGGCGAGAGGTCGAGCGCCGCCATCAGCAGTTCCAGCGTCTCGCGACGCGGCGTCCCGGCCTGGTCGCGCTCGAGGTAGACGATCGTCCGGGCGCTCACCCCGGCGCGTCCGGCCAGCGCCTCCTGCGTCAAGCCGGCTTCCAAGCGGTATCGCCTCAGCAGGGCGCCGATGGTCGGTGGTTCGGCTGTCATCAGACCATCTTTACTCCTGGTTACTCCTGGTCGAATCGTAGCACGGCCGTTCGATCAGCTCCACTATGTAAAGCGTTCAAGCGCCCTCAGCAAAGTTGCGGACGTTTTGCGGACCTGTTTCCTGGTTCACGAACCCGCTCGACCGCAGACTGGTGCTCGAACGCGAGTGTGACAGGGAGGGCTGAATGGGTGCGACCGCGCCGCCCGGGAGCGGTTCAGGGTTGGAGCGCGCCAAGGCGCTCATCCGCCGCTTTGTGGAGGAAGGGATCAACCAGGGGCAGCTCGCGGTCTTCGACGAGATCCTGGACGATGCGTTCCCCACGCCGGACAGGGTTGACAGCGGCTCGTCCGCCGTCAAAGAGGCGATTGCCGCCTATCGCCAGGCGGTCCCCGACGCGCGCTGGACGATCGAGGAGCAGGTCGCGGAGGGGGAGATGGTCATGAGCTGCTTCGTTGCCTCCGGCACGCACCACGGCCCGCTCTGGGGCATCCCGGCGACGGGCCAGCCGATGGCGATCTGGGGCATCTTGATCAGCCGCTGCCCTGGCGAGCGGATCGTCGAGCAGCGCATTCAGCTCGACCGGCTCGGGCTCTTGCAGCAGCTTGGCGTCATGCCGGAACTGGGGCTGGAGGAGGTCGTGATCGTCGCGCGCCTGCTGCAGGCGTCGCAGCCGTGGACGGGCCGGGGCGCGGGCCTGCCGCAACCATGAACGCGGATGACGCGCCGGATTACCCAGCAGTTCGAGGGAAGAGGAAGTATATGCTGACCCGCAACGCTCACACCGCCCGCCTGCTCGTCGCCTTGGTGCTCATGCTCGGCCTCGCCGGCCTCGCGCCCGCGCCCTTCAGACCGCGGGCGGCCGATGCGGCGCCCACGGGCGCCACCGAGGGCAGCGCCTGCCGGGGCGCGACGACCGACGCCGTCTGCTACTCCTTCGTGAATGCCCAGGGCTGGAGCGCGGACACGAACCCCCTGGCGCCCTCGCTCGCCATCGCGGCCGGCAACACCTATTCCCGCTGGCGCTTCGACTTGACCTGCGATCGCGTCAGCGGGCAGTGCCTGCCCTTCGGCCACGGCTCCCGCATCTTTCTCGATTTTGACGGCCCGAACGGTCCGCTCGCGGAGTACGAGCAGATGCAGTTCTACGCGGCAATCGGTGGGTCCGATGCGCCCTACGTGACCACGACCTTCGATTCCAACTCGGGAGTCGCGACCTCGACCTTCTCTATCTTCGGTGTGCGATACGCGTACACCGCCGAGGTTTTCTCAGTCGCCCTACAGTTCCAATGGCAGAGCACGAACCCGAACTATCCGACCGCCGGCGACAACGCCCCGACGTACACCCAGCTCATCAATGCCGATGCGGCGGCGTGGGGAGACTACCTCCATGCGGTCAACGACGTCCCCGGCGGCTCGGCGTGTGCGGACGGCGGAGTACGCGCGAATCCGCCTGCCGGCCCGATGTGGGTGGACGGCCATCTGCGCGCCGGGTCGCCCTCTGGTCTGCCGCCCGCGTGCACCGGATCCCTCACCAACGGGTTCTCCACGGGCGCGACCGCGTCGCAGGTCGTCACTGTCAGCCCGCGCACCTGGCCGACCGCCCAGGATGACAGCTACACCACGCCCGAGAACACGCCGCTGACCGTGGCGTCGCCAGGCGTCGAGTCGAACGACACGGGCAACAACGGCGCGAAGCTCCTGCCCGCGCCGGCCAGCGGTCCCAACCCGACAGCGGTCGCGGACCCTGATACGTGGAACATCACCCTCCAGCCGGAGCTGATGTCGACGGTGGTGAGCGGCCCGAGCCACGGCGCCCTCACCCTGAACCACGATGGCTCGTTCAGCTACACTCCGGCCCCCGGCTACAGCGGCCCGGACAGCTTCACCTACAAGGACAACGACGGGCAGGACGACTCGAACGTGGCCACCGTGACGCTGACGGTCGGTTCGAGCGGCCAGCCGCCCGTCCTCACGGTGACCTCCACCGAGCTCGGCTCGAGCCTCAATCCCTCCCGGGTGGGCCAGCCGGTGAACTTCACCGCCACGGTCAAACCCGTCCCTGACGGCGGCACGGTGGAGTTCCAGATCAACGGCGACGACATCGCCGGCTGCGCCACCGCCAGAGTCGACCCCACCAGCGGAGTCGCGGCCTGCCCCTACATCTTCGTCGCCTCCGGGGACTACATCATCTCCGCCAGCTACAGCGGAGACGGCTCCTTCGCGGAAAGCAACGCTCCCACGATGACCCAGCACGTCTACCCGGCATTGGAGTCCACCTCTGTCGGCCTGTTCTCCTCAGCCAACCCATCCACCGTGGGCCAGGAGGTGACGTACACCGCGGCGGCCACGCCCATCCCCAACGGCGGCACCGTGACCTTCTACGACGGCGGTAGCGAGATCAGCGGCTGCACCGCGTTGAACGTCAACTCCGACAACGGCAAGGAGACGTGCAGCGTCACCTACACCGCTGCCGGCAGCCACGACATTACCGCCAAGTACAGCGGCAACGAATCCTGGGCCCCCAGCACCTCCAACACCGTCACCCAGACGGTCAACCCGATCCCGGCCGATCTCTCCGCCACGCTGACCTTGGCCCCCAACCCGGTCGTCGCCGGACACAGCCTCAACGTGGCTGTCTCCGTCACCGATACCGGGACGGTGAGCGAGCAAGTCGACCTGAGCTACACCATCACCGCGCCCGACGGGACGACGAGCTCCTATTCGCTAGGTACCACGGCAATTGGAGCGGGCAAGACCGGCGCGCAGACCACCAGCTACACGGTGCCGCGCAACGCGCCCACCGGGACGTACACGGTGACATTGACCGCCACGGACCAGGCCGGCAGCGTCACGGCATCGGTTCAGGAGACTGTATCTCGCCCACCGCACGGGAAGCGGTGAGCGAGACACCGACCAGTTGGAGCCGCGGGTACTGTTGGCCCGCGGCTCCAACCGCTTGGCTTGCCGGTCAACCCCTCTCAGGGTGGTTTGGCGCGGCTTGACCGGCATGAGTGCCGTTCGCTGATGAGGAGTGATCCCGCGATCACAGTCGCAGGAGCGCGCCTCGGCCTCATGCGGCAGAACCTGACCGGACGGATGCTCCCGCACTCAGGCACAGGCCCACGCCATGGCCAGGCCAGCGCGTGTGCCTGCCGCTCTCCGCCTCCGGTTCAGAATTCGCGCAATCCTCCATCGTAGATTGCGTCGTTCTACGGATTCGCGCGGGGTTGACGGCGTGTATACTCGTCGCATCCATAATCGCTCGACGACCCGGCGCGCGTTCGCCGCGACCGAGTCGCGCTCCGAAGGAGGGTGTGGGATGCTTCTCGAACAGATGCTTCAGCGCTCCGCGCGGCTCTGGCCCGAGAAGATGGCCGCGATCGACGGCGAGTGGCGGCTGACCTACGGCCAGTTCGCCGAGCGGGTCGACCGGCTGGCCAACGCGCTGATCGGCCTCGGCCTGGCGCCGGGCGAGCGCGTCGGTGTGCTGATGCTCAACTCCTTCCGCTACCTGGAGCTCTACTACGCGGTCAGCCTCGCCGGCGGGGTGATCGTGCCGCTCAACACCCGCCTGGCGATCCCCGAGCTGAGCTTCATGCTCGACGACTGCGGCGCCCGGCTGCTGGTTGCGGGCCCGGAGTTCAGCGACGCGGCGCGCCGCATCCAGGCGGAGTGCCCCTCGCTCCAGGCGCTCATCCTGGCGGACGATGGCGACGCGCCGGCCGGGATGCATGCCTACGAGCACCTGCTCGCGGCTGCCGGTCCCGCGCGGCCGGAGATCGCCAAGCACGACAGCGATGCGGCCGGCATCTTCTATACCGGCGGCACGACCGGCCGGCCCAAGGGGGTCATGCTGACCCACCGCAACCTGGTCGACAACGCCTATCGCGCGATCATGCACGTGGGCTATCAGGGAGATGACACCTACCTGCACGCCGCGCCGATGTTCCATCTGGCCGACGGCGCCTCCACCTTCGCCATCACCGCCATCGGCGGCACCCACGCCCATATCCGGGCGTTCGATCCGCCGGCGGTGCTGGCAACGCTCGAGCGCGAGCAGGTGACGAGCGTCCTGCTGGTGCCCACCATGATCAACGCCCTGGTCAACTGCCCGGACAGCGCGTCCTGCGATCTCTCCCGCCTGCGTCGCGTGGTCTACGGCGCCTCGCCGATCGCCGAGTCCACCCTGCGCCGCGGCATGGAGTTCTTCGGCTGCGCCTTCATTCAGGGCTTCGGCATGACCGAGGTCGCGCCGATTCTCACGATCCTCTCGGAGGCGGACCACCGGCTCGGCCTGAGCGAGCGGCCCCAACTGCTGCGCTCGGCGGGACAGGCCGGCATCGGCATCGATCTGCGCGTCGTCGACGACGACGACCGCGACTTGCCGCCCGGCGTGGTCGGCGAGGTCATCGCCCGCGGCGACAACGTGATGCTGGGCTACTGGCAGCGCCCGGAGGAGACAGCCGCGGCGCTGCGCGGCGGCTGCTATCACAGCGGCGACCTGGCGACGATGGATGAGGAGGGCTACGTCTACATCGTCGACCGCAAGAAGGACATGATCGTCTCCGGCGGGGAGAACGTCTACAGCATCGAGGTCGAGAACGCGCTGGCCAACCACCCCGCAGTGCTGGAGTGCGCCGTCATCGGCGTGCCGGACGATCGCTGGGGCGAGGCGGTGCTGGCCGTGGTCGTGCCGCGCCCCGGCCGGCAGCCGGAGCACGAGGAACTGATCGACCACTGCCGCCGGCAGATCGCCGGCTACAAGGTGCCGAGGGCGATCGTGCTGGCCGACTCCCTGCCCAAGAGCGGCGCTGGCAAGATCCTCAAGCGCGAGATCCGCGAGCAATACTGGCGCGAGGAGTCGCGGCGCGTGCACTGAGCGCTGAGATCGGCGACAATGCGGGTGGCGATCACCGCCGGCCGGCGGGGCGTCACCCGCATGCTAGCTGCCCGATCCAACCGCAGGGAGAGCACGCGATGGCCGAGGTGGGGGCGCGACCGCAACCGATGGCAAACAGCGCGGAGCCGGGCGTTGATTTCGACGTGGTGGTCGTCGGCGCCGGGCTGGCGGGGCTCTACATGCTCCACCGCCTGCGCGGGCTGGGGCTCTCGGCGCGCGTCTATGAGGAGGGCGACGACGTCGGCGGCACCTGGTACTGGAACCGCTACCCCGGCGCGCGCTGCGATACCGAGAGCATGGAGTACTCCTACTCCTTCTCCGGCGAGCTGGTGCGGGAGTGGCACTGGAGCGAACGCTACCCCGCCCAGCCCGAGATCCTGCGCTACATCAACCACGTCGCCGACCGCTTCGACCTGCGGCGCGACATCCAGTTCGAGACGCGTGTGACCGCCGCCCACTACGACGCGTCGGCCAACCGCTGGCTGATCGCGACCGACCGCGGCCAGCGCGTCACGGCGCGCTTCTGCGTCATGGCCGTCGGCTGCCTCTCGGCCGCCCAGGTGCCGGCCATCCCCGGCCTGGCGGACTTCCAGGGCGACTGGTACCACACCGGCAACTGGCCGCACGCGGGCGTCGATTTCAGCGGCAAGCGCGTCGGCGTGATCGGAACCGGCGCCTCCGGCATCCAGGCAATCCCGGTCATCGCCCGGCAGGCGGCGCACCTCTTCGTCTTCCAGCGGACCGCCAACTACTCGGTGCCCTCGCGCAACGGCCCGCTCGACCCCGAGTACGAGCGGCGGCTGAAGGCCGACCACGCCACTTACCGCCAGATCGCGCGCGAGTCGGCCGGTGGCTTCCTCTTCCCGCGCAACGAGCAGTCGGCGCTGGAGGCGACTCCCGAGGAGCGCGAGCGGGAATTCGAGCGGCGCTGGGCCTACGGCGGGCTGGGCTTTCGCTCGGCCTTCGCGGACCTCGGCACGGACCTGGCGGCCAACGAGACCGCCGCCGCGTTCGTGCGCGCCAAGATCCGCGCCATCGTGCGCGATCCGGAGGTGGCCGAGCAACTGACCCCGCGCGACCACCCGCTGGGCGCCAAGCGCCTGCCGCTCGACACGGGCTACTACGAGACCTTCAACCGCGACAATGTCACCCTGGTCGATATCCGCCGCGCGCCGATCGAGGCGATCACGCCCGCCGGGCTGCGCACCAGCGAGGCCGAGTACGCGCTCGACAGCCTCGTCTTCGCCACCGGCTTCGACGCCATGACCGGACCGCTCTTCCGCATCGACATTCGGGGGCGGGAGGGCTGCACGCTGCGCGAGAAGTGGGCCGGGGGGCCGCGTGCCTACCTGGGTCTCGCCTCGGCCGGCTTCCCCAATCTCTTCCTGATCACCGGCCCCGGCAGCCCCTCGGTGCTCAGCAACATGATCGTCTCGATCGAGCAGCATGTGGAGTGGATCGCGGATTGTCTCGCGTACCTGGGCGAGCACGACCGCCATCGCATCGAGGCGGACGGCGCGGCGGAGGATGCCTGGGTCGAGCACGTCGACGAGGTCGGCAACAGCACGCTCTACCCGCTGGCGAACTCCTGGTACGTTGGGGCGAACATCCCCGGCAAGCCGCGCGTCTTCATGCCCTACATCGGCGGCGTGGGCACCTACCGCCGCATCTGCGACGAGGTCGCGGCCGAAGGCTACCGGGGGTTTACGCTCAGCTGAGGCCGGTCAGACGTCGAGGTCGGCCACCAGCTCGGCCAGCACCTCTTCCACGCGCCAGCCGTTGGCACGCGGCGCGGCCTCGACGATTCCCAGCTGCGCACGCAGGGTGACGCAGAGGCTGTGCGCGATGATCACGTGCGCGTCTTCGACCTGCTCGATGGCGTCGAGCGGCACGCGCACCGCGAGATCGGCCAGAGGGGCCAGCTTGCCGCCGGTGCGGCCGGTCAGCGCCAGCGTGGTGGCGCCCGCCGCTTTCGCCGCGTGTGCCGCAAGCAGGATGTTGGGCGAGTTGCCGCTGGCGCTAACGGCGACCAGCCCGTCGCCGGGGCGCGCCAGCGTCGCCAGTTGCTCGGCGAAGACGCGCTCGTAGCTGGTGTCGTTGCCCCAGGCGGTCATCAGCGGCACGTTGTCGGTCAGGGCCACCACCCGGAAGGGGGCCACCCCCTCGGCGCGCACGCCCTTGGCCAGATCGCAGGCGAAGTGCGAGGCCGTGGCGGCGCTGCCGCCGTTGCCGATCAGGAAGATCGTGGCGCCGCGCTGGTGGCAGTCGAGCAGCAGGGCCGCCGCCGCCTCCAGCGCCGCGAAGGGCATCAGCCGCATGCCTTTGGCCAGATCGCGCCAGTAGCGTTCGATCTCGCCGCGCATCGTTTTCATCAGATACTCCTACTCGTTCGCGCGGGTTGCTCCGGCCGGCTAATCGCCGGGCACCGGCACCGCTTGCTCGGCGACGGCCGCGCCGCTCACCACTTCAACTCCCGTGCGGCTGAGATCGAAGGTCAGCTCGCTCAAGCCCAGCTCCCCCATCACCGCGCGCACGGCGCTCTGTCGACGCGGCGGGCAGTAGAGGAGGAGGAAGCCGCCGCCCCCGGCGCCGGTGATCTTGCCGCCCAGCGCCCCGGCGGCGCGCGCCGCCTGGTAGGCCGTGTCGATGCTGGGGTTCGAGATCTTGCCCGAGAGCCGCTTCTTCTCCTGCCAGGCCACGTCGAGCAGCGCGCCAAACTCATCCAGCGCGCCGCCCTCCAGCGCGGTCTGCATCGCGGCCGCCAGCTCCTTCAGCCGGTGCAGCGCCGCCGTCACGGCCGGTTTGCGGCGGGTGTCGGCCCGTTGCTGGCGCAGGATCTCCGACGAGTGGCGGCTGCTGCCGGTCGAGAAGAGGAGGAGCCGCCGGGCCAGCGCCTGCCGCTGCCCGCCGCCGAGCGCCAGCGGGCGAACCTCGGTGCCTTCAGCGGTGAAGGTCAGCGCGTTCAGCCCGCCGAAGGCGCTGGCGTACTGATCCTGCTTGCCGATCGGCATTGCTAACCGCTCGATCTCCAGCCGGCTCGCCTCCTCGGCCAGCTCGGCCGGCGTGAGCGACAGCCCCAGATAGGCGCCGAGCGCGGCCAGCAACGCCACGGTCATGGCGCTGGAGGAGCCGAGCCCGGTGCCGGGCGGCACCTCCGAGGCCAGGAAGAGATCGACGCCCTGCTCCAGCAGCCCCTGGCCGGCGAAGCGCTCGACCGCCGCCTTGGGGAGCGCCAGCGGCTCGGCCACCTCCGGCAGCCGGCCGGGCGGATAGTTCTCCCACAGGCCGTAGTCGGCCGAGGTGATCTGGATGCCGCCGTCGGCGGCGGGGCGCGCCGTTACGTAGGCGTAGCGGGTGATCGCGGCGCTCACGACGAAGCCCCCGAAGCGGCCGTAGTAGGCCTCCAGGTCGGTGCCACCGCCGCCGAAACTGATGCGGACTGGCGCTCGAACGGTCACCATCGCGCGCTCCTCTCTGGGGTGCCCTCATCCCGCAGCATCGGGGGTTCCCTCATCCCCCCCCGCCCCTTCTCCCCTGCGGGGGAGAAGGGGAGCTAGGTAGGGCCGAACCTCCGTAGCCCCTCGCCCCCGCAGTGCTCCGTCCGGAGAGGGGCCATCTCCGGTGCGGGGTGAGGGCCCTACGGCCAGCTCGTCTCGGTCATCGGCGTGACGATGACCTCTTGCAGCGACGACTCGCAGGGGAGCTGCGCCGCGAAGACCATCACCGCCGCTACGTTGGCGGGGTCCTGCAAGTTCTCCATCTCCGGCATGGGGATACCCTGCTCCACGAAGCGATCGAAGAAGTGGGTGCGCATGCCGCCGGGGATGACCGTGGTCGCCTTGATGCCGTCCGGCCGCCCCTCGACGCCCAGCCCACGGGTGAAGCCGACCAGCCCCCACTTGGAGGCGTGATAGGCCGAGGCGTTGGCCCAGGCGCGAGTAGCCGCGGTCGAGGCGACGTTGAAGAAGTGCCCCGACTTTTGGCGGCGCATCACCGGCAGCGCGGCCCTGGCGAAGAGGAAGGGGCCGCGCAGGTTGACCGCGATCACGCGGTCCCACTGCTCGACCGTCATCTCGTCGATCGAGAGCGTGTAGTCGATGGCGGCGTCGTTGACCACGATGTCGAGCCGCCCGAAGCGCGCGACGACCGCCTCGACCGCCCGCGCCACCGACTCCGCGTCGGCCACGTCGCAGGCGAGCGCCAGGCTGTCGCTGTCGCCCGCGCCGATCTCGCGCGCCACCCGCTCGGCGGCTTCCCGGTTCAGGTCGCAGCAGGCGACCGCGCAGCCGGCCCCGGCGAAGGCCCTGGCGGTCGCCTCGCCCAGCCCGCTGCCGGCGCCGGTCACCAGCGCCACCTTGCCGTGCAGGCTCTGCCCGTGTCCGTTCGTG
>DASSHC010000513.1:0-23690 GCA_035693105.1 Thermomicrobiaceae bacterium
GCCAGCAGTTGCCCCGACATCTCCGGCTGCATCAGGTTGTAGATGCCCGCGCTGCCGCAGCAGAGCGACGACTCGGGCATCTCGACCAGCCTCAGCCCGGGGATAGCCGCCAGCAGGCTGCGCGGCTGCTTGGTCACGCGCTGGGCGTGCGCCAGGTGACACGGCTCCTGGTAGGTCACCGTCAACGGGAGCGGCCCCGGCTGCTCGCTGAGTCCCACCCCGGCCAGGAACTCGGTCACGTCCGTGACTTTGGCCGCGAAGGCAGCGGCGCGAGCGGTGTACTCCTCGTCACGCGCCAGCAGGTGACCGTACTCCTTGAGCTGGGCGCCGCAGCCGGCTGCGTTGACGATGACGGCGTCGAGATTGGGGTTGTCGAACGCCTCGATGTTGCGCCGCGCCAGCCGCCGCCCGCCCTCCGGATCGCCCGCGTGGACGTGCAGCGCGCCGCAGCAGGTCTGATCGGCCAGCAGCGTGACGTCGTAGCCGTTGCGCCGCAGCACCCGGATCGTCGCCTGATGTACCGGCGCGTAGGCCGTGCTCATGACGCAGCCGGTGAAGAGCCCGACCCGCCCGCGCCGCTCGCCGAGCGCCGGGTAGGTCTCCCCACGCGGCACCACGAAGTCGTCGCTGAGAGACGGCATCAGCCGCTCGGCGTCGTCCATCCCGAGCAGCCGCAGCACGCCGCTCTTGCGCGCCGCCGAGCGCAGGAGCGTGCGCTGGTAGAGCTTCAACCCGTTGTTGACCGCGCGGAAGACGCGCATGTCGCGGAAGAGCAGATCGAAGCCGGCGGCGCGCAGCAGGCGCTTTTTGGGCGATGCAGGGATGTTCTTCTCAAGTTGCGCGCGCGAGGCTTCGAGGATCTGGCCATACTGCACGCCGGAGGGGCAGACTGCCTCGCAGGCGCGGCAGTTCAGGCAGAGCGCCATCTCCTTCTGGAAGATCGGATCGGCCAGTTCCACCTCGCCGGTCGCGACCTGTTTCATCAGCCAGATGCGCCCGCGTGGCGACGAGCGCTCGCGCCCGGTGACGCGGTAGGTGGGGCAGGCGGGGAGGCAGAGCCCGCAGTGAACGCACGAGCGGATCACGTCGAAGCTCGGCGCCTCCGGGCCGCGAAAGTTGCTCGCCTGCTCGACGAGCTTCTCAATCTCCAGCACCATGATCCACTGCTTTCTAGAGCCTGCCGATAAAGCGTCCGCGATTGAAGATGCGCCCGGGGTCGAACTGCTCCTTGAGCGCCTCCATCAGCGGGAAGCCCTCGTTGCGCGCGCCGAAGACATCGGTCTCCGCCTTGACCGCCGGGGGCGCGCTGAGCAGGCTGCGGTGGCTGCCGACGTGCGCCAAGCCCCGCCAGGCGCCCAATAACATGCCGTTGGTTCCGTTCAGACGCGCGTAGATCAGCCCACTTCCCAAATCGGCTGTGCGCTCCAGCGCCAATCCGGTCGCAATCGCCGCCGCACCACACGCCTCCAGCGCCACGGCAGCCTGTGATGGAGTCACACCGAGACGCACATTCATCCAGGCGCGCGCCGGTTCGGCCGAAAGCGCCCCGTTCAACGCGAGCCAGGTCGGCTGCGTCGCCGCGTCCTCCAGGACCGCGCTGTCGAGCGCGCCGGACGCGACCTCCTCGCGCACCCGGTCGGCCTGCCGCGTCACCGCCTCCGGCGGCGCCTCGCAGCGCAGCGCCAGCGTCCAGGCGGCATCGCCCAACTCGGCAGCTCGGGCCGCGCCGGCATCGACCAGCGTGATCGCGGTTGGGCCGAGGGTCGACTCGCGCACGCGCATGGCCGCCTCCAGCGCCGGGGCCAGATCGGCGTAGCGCGCCAGCACCGTGCGCTGAGCGCGGGCCGCCGGCAACACCTTCAAGTTCAGCTGCACGATGATCCCCAGTGACCCGAGCGCACCGTAGTTGAGCCGCATGAGATCAAAACCGGAGACGTTCTTGACCACTTTGCCGCCGCCGCGCGCCAGCGTGCCGTCCGGCAGCACCAGGCTGATCCCCAGGACCATATCCCGCGGCGAGCCGAAGCCGAAGCGGCGCGGACCGGCGATGCCGGTGGCGAAGACTCCGCCCAAGGTGGCACGCGCGGGGTCGGCCGCCTCGGCGGGCAGGAACTGCCCGTTCTGCCCCAGCAACTCGTTGGCGGCGCCGACCGTCGCCCCCGCCTGGATACCGATGGTCAGGTCGTCCGGCTCGTAGTCGACGACCTGGTTCAGCCCGGTCAGGTCGAGCGCGAGCGCGGTGGGTCCGGCCAGATTGCCGAAGCCCATCTGCGTGCCGCCGCCCCAGGGGATCAGCGGTGACTCGGAGGCAGCCGCCTCGCGCACGATCTCCCGCAGCTCGGCGACCGATTCCGGCCGCACGACCCGCTCCGGCCGCACGCCATCGACGGCGAACCTGTCGGCGTCTTGCTGTTCAGCCGACATCGCTCAGCGCCTTGTAGGGGATCCCCTGCCGCTTGAGGCTGGCCACCTCGCCGCAGGAAAAGCCGGAGGGGAAGACCTTGTCCGGGTTGAACATCTCGGTCGGGTCGAAGCTCAGCTTCAGCCCGGCCATGGCCGCCAGGTCGTCGGTGGTGAAGACCAGCGAGAGGAAGTTGTTCTTCTCCATGCCGATGCCGTGCTCGCCGGAGACGGTCCCGCCCAGGTCGACGCACCAGTGCAGCAGCTCGTCGCCGGCCCGCAGCACCTTCTCGATGTCGCCCTTGCGATAGCGGTCGAACAGGATCAGGGGGTGGAGATTGCCGTCGCCGGCGTGGAAGACGTTGGCGACCTGGAGCCGGTACTCGCGGCTCAGTTCGTCGACGCGCTTCAGCGTGATTGGAAGCTTGGTGCGCGGCACCACCGTATCCTGCAGGTAGTAGTTGGGCGCCAGCCGGCCCATCGCGCCGAAGGCCGCCTTGCGCCCGAGCCAGAGCAGATCACGCTCCTCCTGGGTGCGCGCCACGCGCACATCGAGCGCGTCGTGCTCGCGGCAAAGCTGGGCGATCGTCTCGCTGCTCTCGGCCACGATCTCCCGCAGCCCGTCGATCTCGATCAGCAGCACCGCGCCGGCGTCCTCGGGATAGCCGGCGTGAAACGCCGCCTCGACCGCCTTGATGCAGGTCGCGTCCATCATCTCCAAAGCCGCCGGCAGCAGCCCGCCCGCCACGATGGCCGAGACGGCGCTGGAGGCGCTCTCGACGTTGTTGAACGCGGCCAGCAGCACGTTGACCGCCTCAGGGTTGCGCGTCAGCCGCACCATCACCTTGGTGACGATGCCGAGCATCCCCTCGGAGCCGACCAGCGCCCCGGTCAGGTCGACACCTGGCGTCTCCGGCACCGGACCGCCGGTCCAGAGGATCTGTCCGGTCGGTAGCACCACCTCCAGCCCGAGGATGTGGTTGGTGGTTACGCCGTACTTCAGGCAGTGCGGCCCGCCCGAGTTGTTGGCCACGTTGCCGCCGATGGTGCAGGAGCGCTGCGACGAGGGGTCGGGGGCGAAGAAGTAGCCGCGCGGCGTGGTCGCCTGTGTCAATTCCAGGTTGATCAGGCCCGGCTCGACGATGGCGTAGCGGTCGCGCTCGTTGATCTCCAGAATGCGGTTCATGCGCGTCAGCACCACCAGGATGCCGCCGCGCGCCGCGATCGCGCCCCCGGCCAGCCCGGTACCCGCGCCGCGCGGCGTCACCGGCAACCCGGCCTCACACGCCAGCTTGACGACCTCGGCCACCTGCCGGGCCGAGCGGGGCAGCACGACCACCGCCGGGCGGTGGTTGCCGGCGATGGCCTCGTCCGAGGCGTCGAGCTGATACACCCCGATCTCGGCCGGGTCCGTCACCACCCCGTCGCGTCCCACGATCGTTTCCAGCCTGGCTCGTACGCTCGCGACGTCCATGGGTTACCCCCTCGGTTGACGGTCCATTTTATGAGAAGTATGCGGGAGGCGACGGGTCACAGCAAGCTCGCCGCCCAAAAGGGCATACGTACGCGGTAGAACGCAAGCCGGACGCCGCCGCCTGTGGCATACTCGGGGCGTCGGTGTAATGAAGGGAGCGCGGCATGGCCGGAACAAACTATTGGGTCGTCGTCGGTTCGCCGGAGAACTTCGCCACCACGCGCGAGCATGGCTTCACCATCCAGGGCTTCAAGAGCCGGCACCGCAAGAAGGCGGAGCGCATGCAGCCGGACGACAAGCTGGTCTACTACGTCACCGGGGTCAAGGGCTTCGGCGCGGTCGCCACCATCACCAGTCCGTATTTCGAGGACCACACACTGATCTGGCACAGCACCAACAAGAAGCGCCAGGAAGAGGATTACCCCTGGCGCGTCTATATCGAGCCCGACCTGACGCTCCCCGACGGCGTCTTCCTGCCCGCCGAAGAGATCGCCCGCGCCATGACCTACGTGCAGAAGTGGCCGGCGGAGAACTGGACGCTCGCCTTTCAGGGCAACCTGCACCAGATCGACCAGCACGACTTCGAGCTGATCAACGAGGCGCTGTTGGAGGCCGCGGCGGCGTCGCCGGCCTGAGCGCCACCCCGGCACGTCCTCTGCGTCACCCCGTCTGGAGATGTCCTATCGCTCTCCGATATGGTAATGTCGAGATACCGCCGGATCCATCGCGGCGGAGGTGTTGATCGCGAGGGCCTGCCGTTCCTGAGCGCTACGACCGCCGGGATGGCTGACGTGGGCCGGGGAGCGGCCCTGGAGGAGTTATGTCGTCTACGGGGAACGCAATCAAAGCCACGTTATTGACCTTCGTCATCGCCGCGGCCTGCTTCTTGCCGCCAGTTCTGCACTTCCTGACCGGCCCGCTCGGCCCAGCCATCGGCGGTTACTTCGCCGGGCACAAGTTCCGCGTCACCCCGGGCCAGGCGGTGATCGTGGGCGTTATCGTCGGCATTACGGTCGGCATCCTCGGCCCCTACCTGATCCACGCGCTCACGCTCCCGGGTTATCATCCCACCACGTTGATCACGATCTTCTTCTTTGGCTTCGCGATCCTCTACACGGGCATCCTCAGTGGCGTGGCCGCCTGGGCCGGCGGGGTAGCGGCGCGTGAGGCCACGACTACCTAGCGGAGGATGAGATGGGCTACTGTCCACGGTGTGGCGAGAACTCGGCACTGAACGACGGCACGAGCGAGCGCGAGTCTACCCCGGCCGTACTGCGCATACCCGCCGCCTCGCGCATCGTTCACCTGCCCCACCTGGGCGACGAGCCGGAACCGGTGGTCAGCTATGGCGGCACCCGCTTCAGGGTCACGCGTGTAGGGGACGACTTGTTATTGCGGGCATTGGAGTAATGGTCGGGGCTGGGGCGACGACGGCTGGCTGACGAAAACACGAGGCACCCAACTGCGTCGTAAGCCAGACCCGTTGACCCCACTCGAAGACGGCGACACAAACAACAAGGCCGCGCCGGTGTGGCGCGGCCCGTCTTGGTGGAGATGGGGGGAATCGAACCCCCGTCCAGCACCTTCAGCCGAAGATATCCTACAAGCTTAGTCGGCGATTTGTGACCGCTTGGAACCCCCACCGACCGGGTTTCGTCGCGGTTGAACGCGTTATCTTTGGCTACCGTACCCGTTCAGTCGGGCAGCCGCACCTCGACATTGTGACGCCCGGTTCCAAACCCATCGAGGTGAGGTCTGGGCGGACGTGGCCGGCGTTTAACTACGCAGCCAGAGCAAGTTCACGGTTGCCAGTTATGGCGTTGCCCCTTTTTACGAGTCCCGGGGCGACCTCGGCTTGCAATCTTCGCACCTACAGCCCTGTCGAAACCGGACATCCCCAGGTGCAGTCCGAATTATCGCACGGATCGCCGGATTTTTCAAGTGTACGGACGGCGTGGACATCGCGCTACTGCTCGCGCAACGCCCGCTCAACCGCCCGGCGCGCGTCACGCTCGGCCAGCGCGTCGCGCTTGTCGTAGAGCTTCTTGCCGCGAGCCAGCGCCAGGTCGATCTTTGCCCGCCCCTTGCGCAGCGCCAGCCGCAGCGGTATCAGCGTCATCCCTTTGGCCTCGATCTGCTGCCGCAGCACGTCGAGCTCGCGCCGGTGCACCAGCAGCTTGCGCGGCCGGTCCGGCTCGTGATTGAAATACGCGCCGGAGTGCTCGTAGGGCGAGATGTGCGCGCCGATCAGCCAGAGCTCGCCATTCTCGATGCGCGCGTAGGCGTCGCGCAGGTTGACCCGCCCCTCACGCACCGATTTGATCTCGGTGCCGCGCAGCACCAGACCCGCCTCGATCTCCTGCTCAATGTGGTAGTCGTGGAACGCCTTGCGATTGACGGTGATGACTCGCTCACCGCCGGCCGCCTGCTCCACCTTGGTCCTGGCCATGTTCGCTGTCTCGCTGTCCGCGGCGGGGGCGCTTCGCGGCCCGCGCTGTTCGATGAGCCGGCGCGCACGTAGAATGCCGCCATGAGCGAGGCATTTTACCAGACCATCGCCCCCTGGTACGACCTCGAGTTCGCGCGCTTCGACGCCGACCTGGAGCTCTACCTCGGCTACGCCGGCATCGTCGGCGGCCCGGTCCTGGAGCCGGCCTGCGGCACCGGGCGCCTGCTGGTCCCGCTGGCCCAGGCCGGCTACACGGTCGTTGGGGTCGACTCCTCGGCGGCGATGATCGAGCGGGCGCGCGCGCGCATCGCCGCGGCCGGTGTCGACGGCGCCTCGGTCGAGCCGGGCGACATGCGCGCCCTGAGCCGCTTCCAGGAGTGCAGTTTTCGCCTGGTCATCATCGCGCTCAACTCATTTCTGCACCTGGAGACGCGCGAGGACCAGTTAGCCACGTTGCGTGCCGCGCGGCGCGTGCTCGACCGCGACGGCCTCTTCATTCTCGACATCTTCCACGCCACCCCCGCCGTGCTGCAAGGGATGGACGACCGCTTCGTGCTCGACGGCCACTGGCCCCTGCCCGGCGGCGGCCAACTCGTGCGCTTCAGCCAGCGGCGCGTCCATCCCGCAACCCAACTGATCGACTCCGTCCTCTTCTACGATCATCTGAGCGCGGGCGGCGAGCTGCGGCGCACCATGGCCGCCTACACCATGCGCTATCTGCATCGTTTCGAATTGGAGGGGCTGATCGGGGAGGCAGGGCTGGCGATCGAGGGCATCTACGGCGATTACTCGCTGCAGCCGCTGGAGGATGGTTCGCCGCAGCTCATCGTGGTCGCCCACCGGGACTGAGCGAATGGCTGCTATACTACTCGCCGGTACGACCTTCCCTGGATTATGTCACTCACGTGAGGAATGATCCGGCGTGATTCAAGGGGTGGAGATCACGCGACTGACGACGCATGCCGACGAGCGCGGCTCGCTGACCGAGCTAATCCGGCGCGACGATCCCTTCTTCGAGCAGTTCGGCCAGTGCCATGTCTCGATCGGCTACCCCGGCGTGATCCGCGGCTCCAAGAACATCGGCGTTGAGCCGTACGACCCGGCCGACTCCGACGAGTACCGCATCTCCTTCGATTCGCCCGACATCCCTTACTCCTGGGACATTAGCGTGCACTAGCGCGAGGACGGCCGCATGCCGGAGTACCCTGAGGCACTACCAATCACGCCGGTGCGCGGCCCGGTGGATGCCGTGATCGAGCTGCCCGGCTCCAAGAGCTACACCAACCGCGCGCTGTTGATCGCGGCGCTGGCAGAAGGCGAGTCGACTATCAGAGCCGCCCTCTTCAGCGACGACACCCGCTACATGGCCGAGAGTCTGACCCGGCTGGGAGTACCTGTCGAGGCAGACGCGACGGCGTCGACCTTCCATGTCGCCGGGCAAGGCGGGCGCATCCCGGCCAAGCACGCTGACCTGTTCGCGGGCAACTCCGGCACCACCGCGCGCTTCCTCACCGCAGCGCTGGCGCTCGGCCACGGCGTCTACCGGCTCGACGGCGTGCCGCGCATGCGCCAGCGCCCGATCGAACCGCTCCTGGCCGCGCTGCGCCAACTCGGCGTCGACGCGGCCTCCGCAGCGGGCAACGGCTGTCCACCCCTGGTGATACGCGGCGCGGGGCTCTTCGGCGGGCTGGCCCGCCTCCCGGGCCAGACCAGCAGCCAGTACTTCAGCGCCATGCTGATGGTCGGCCCGCTCGCGCGCGACGGTCTGACGCTGGAGGTCGAGGGCGAGCTGGTCTCCCAGCCGTACATCGACCTGACCGCCGATACCATGCGCGCTTTCGGCGCCGAGATGCGCAACGAGTCGTACCGGCGCTTCGTCGTGCCCGGCGGTCAGCGCTACACCGGCCGCGACTACGCCGTCGAGCCGGACGCCTCCGCCGCTTCCTACTTCTTTGCCCTGGCTGCCGCCACCGGCGGTCGCGTGCGCGTGGCCAACCTGGGCGCGGGCTCGGCGCAGGGCGACGTGCGCTTCGTCGATGTGCTAGAGCAGATGGGCTGCCGGGTCGAGCGTGGATCAGGCTACATCGAGGTGGAGGGGCCGAAGCAGCTCCGTGGAGTCGAGATCGACATGAACGGCATCTCGGACACGGTGCAGACGCTGGCCGCGATCGCGCCGCTGGCCGAGGACGAGGTCATCATCCGCAACGTCGGCCACATCCGCCACAAGGAGACCGATCGGCTTGCGGCGACGGCGGCCGAGCTGCGCGGGCTCGGCGTGGCGGTCGAGGAGCGCGACGACGGCCTGACCATCCTCCCCGACCGCGTGCGCCCGGGCCGCGTGCGCACCTACGACGATCACCGCATGGCGATGAGCTTCGCCATCCTCGGCTGCGTTGTCCCCGGCATCGTCATCGAGCAGCCTGCCTGCGTCGCCAAGACCTTCCCCGACTTCTTCGCGCGTCTGGCGCGAGCGACGGGAGAGAGCGCTTAGAGGCGAGCAGACGGAGAAAGCGCACACCGAGGGTCCACCCCAAGAGGAAATTCGAATGTCGCATATGTAGTAGGGGCAGGCCGCTGTGCCTGCCCTGCTTCCCTTACGGCGTGGCGACGCGGATCACGCTCGGCGCTACACCCGCGCCGCCCGGTTCAGCAGGTACAGGTCCGCCAGCACCAGCGCCATCATCGCCTCGGCCACCGGCACGGCGCGCGGGCAGATCGACGGGTCGTGCCGCCCCTCGACCAGCACCGTGCGCTCTTGGCCGTAGATATCGACCGTGTGCTGCTCCTGCGCCACCGACGATGTCGGCTTGACCACGATGCGGCAGACGATCGGCTCACCGGAGGAGATGCCGCCCAGCATGCCCCCGGCGTTGTTCGAGCGCGCGCGCACGCGGCCATTCTCCATGTAGAATCCGTCGTTGTGCTCGTGACCGCGCAGCGTGACCGCGTCGAAGCCGAGCCCGATCTCGACCCCTTTGACCGCGGGGATACTCAGCATCGCCTGCCCCAGCAGCCCATCGAGCTTGTCCATCGTCGGCTCGCCCAGCCCAGGCGGAACCTGCTCGGCCCGGATCTCGACGATGCCGCCGACGCTGTCGTGGTCTTCCTTGGCGTTCATCACCAGCTCGACCATCTGCGCGCCCGCTTCCGGATCGGGGCAGCGCACCAGGTTCTGGTCGATCTCGCCGCGGTCGAAGGTCTCCATCACGATCGGCCCAAGCTGGCGCACGAAGCCGTAGATGTCGATGCCGGCGGCGACGCGGAGCAGTTCGCGCGCGATCGCCCCCGCCGCGACGCGGCCCCAGGTCTCGCGCGCGCTGGAGCGGCCGCCGCCACGGTGGTCGCGCACGCCGTACTTGGCCCAGTAGGTGTAGTCGCCGTGGCCGGGGCGGAAGAGGTCGCGGATCTGATCGTACTTGCTGGAGTCGGCGTCGGCGTTGTAGGTGATCAGCGAGATCGGCGCGCCGGTCGTGACGCCTTCGAAGACGCCCGAGAGGATTGTCACCTGGTCCCGCTCGTTACGCGGCGAGGTGACCTTGCTCTGCCCCACCCGGCGGCGGTCAAGATCGTGCTGGATCAGCTCCTCCGAGAGTGGCAGCCCGGCCGGACAGCCATCGACGACGACGCCGAGGGCCGGCCCGTGTGACTCGCCCCAGGTAGTGATACGAAAAACCTTGCCGAACGTGCTGCCCATCTGTCCAGCTTATCCTCTTCCCGCCCTGAACTCCTCGGGCGGCGTCACCAGCCAACGGCCGTACAGCGCGTAGTCTTGCACCGGCGCCCGGCGGAAACCATAGCGCTCGTAGAGTTGCCGGCTGCGCGTGTTGCGCGCCTGCGTGCTCAAGCCGATGCGGCGCGCGCCCACCCGGGAGAGAAAATGCACCGCCCAGTCGAGCGCCTCCCGGCCGTAGCCGAGCCCTTGCAGCCCCGGCGCGACCGCGATCCGGTCGAGGTGGCCCCAATCGCGGAAGTGCGTGATGCCGATGTAGGCCACCGCCGCGCCCAACTGATCGCGGAAGAGGAACAGCTCCACCCCGGGGCTGTTCCCGTAATTCTCGAACTCCTCGTGGCTGTTCCACCAAAGCCAGGGAAAGGCCGCATGATCGAGCGCGATCAACTCGGCCAGCGCCGTCTCGCCGGACACATCGACCGGCTCGATCTGGAGCGCGCCGCCCGGCGCCAGCGGCAGCCCGCGCGCCAGCTCGTAGATGACGATGTCCTCCAGCAACTCGTATCCGGCCGCGTCGTAGAAGGCACGCCGGCGCGACTCGTGGTGCTCGCTGGCGATGGCGAGCTGCTTGCCTTCGTCCCTGGCGATCTCGGCGAACTCGTCGAGCAGCGCGATGGCGTTGGCGCGCGCGCTGAGCTCCAGCAGCCCGGCCACCTCGCCCCGATGGCGCCAGGAACCGCCAATCAGGTATTCACCGGTCTCGGGGATCCAGAGCGAGAGGCCCGGATGCTCGCGCAGGATGCCACTCAGCTCGGCCAGGTCGTAGCGGCTGGACCAACCGAGGCGCAGCCGCGCCAGCGTCGACTGTGTCAGCGGCTCGACGCGCGCTCCGTGTGCGCGAGGTTCGTGCTCGCCGCCCTGCAGTTCTCTACCTTCACCCACCACGACCGTACTCCCCTGGGCCGGCCTAGCCCGCGATCCACACCGTCTCGAGCCCGAGCATCCCCAGCGGCGAGAACTGCAGGCCGTGGACGCGTGGCTTGACCAGCTCGTAGTCGGTATCTCGGTAGATCGGGATAACCACGTTATCGTCGACGATGAGCTGCTGCGCCTGACGGTAGAGCTGGATCCGCCGCTGCGGGTCCGGCTCCGCCTCGGCGCGCGCCAACAGGCGATCGACCTCCGGATTGTGGTAGCCGATCGGGTTGTCCGGGCTTGTCGAGGCGAACAGGCTCCAGAGGACGCTGCCGGGGTCGGGGTAATCGGCGATCCAGTTGAGGGAGAACATTCCCATGTTCTGCTTTCCCAATCGCTGGATGTAATCGCTCCAGTCGAGATCGACCACCTCGGCGTTGATCCCCAGGTCCCGCTGGTAGACCTCTTTCATCGCCGCCGGAGTCCAACTCCCCGCAGTGTACAGCGTCAGCGGCTGCGCGCGCGCCTGGTCGGTGGCTTGTTGATAGAGCTCCTTGGCGCTCGCCAGGTCATACGGCGGCAGTTGGGCGGCCCAGGTATGGTCGTCGTCCGTAACCGGCACGATGCCGTCGAGCACGCTGACGTGACCTTCGAAGGTCACATTGGCGATTTTGCTGCGGTCGAAGCCCTGGATTAGCGCCTGACGCAGCTTGGGATCGGCAAACGGCGGCACGTTGGGATTGAGGAAAACGTACTCGCCGCCCAGAGTCGGCTGGGTCTGCAACTGGTCGTGCAGCGGCGTGCCGGGCGTCAGCACGCGCGGCAGCACGTCATCCGAGACCGGCGCCACGTCGATCTGGTCGCGCTCGTAGAGCGCCACCGGCTGCTCGGCCGAGGCCCCCAGCAGGATCGTCACCGTCTTGAGCGTCGGCGGCTGAGGCCGGTAGCTGGCCACGCCGGAGAGCACCAGTTGCGCGCCGGACTTCCAACCCGTCAGCTTGAAGGGCCCACTGCCGTCCGGCTGGCGCCACCACTCGCCGCCCTGCTCCACGTTGTCGTGGCTCACGACCGCCGCCGGCAGACCGGTCAGCTTCTGCAAGAAGTCGGCGGTCGGATGCGTCAGCGTAATGCGCACGGTCAACGGATCGAGCACCTCAACGCCGGTGAGCGGCGAAGACGTTCCCTGCAGGCGCTCGCTGGCGCCTTGAATGTCGGAGAGGTAGATCGCGGCCGGCAGCGGCTGGCCACTCTGTTTGGCCAGCGCCGGATCGGTGGCCCGCTCCAGCGAATACTTGACGTCGGCGGCTTGCAGCGGGCGTCCGCTCTGGAAGGTGAGCCCGCTGTACAGGTGAAATGTGTAAATCTGGTGGTCGGGCGCTACATCGATCGTTTGCGCCAGGTCCGGCGAGACGGTGAGATCGCTGTTGAGATGCACCAGTCCGCGGAATATCTGCTGGTCGATGAAGGCGGCGCTCGCCTCGCGCACCAGTGCCGGGTCGAGCGTAGTCGGATCCTCGACGCTGCCGGTCAGCGTCAGCGTCTGCGCGCCGCGCGGCTGCGGCTTCGCCGTGGGTGTCGCCGCACTGATGACCGTGGGTGTGCCGGACGGCGGCACGCTGGGGGTCGCGGCCGGTGAGGCAGTCGCGGTGGTGGCTGGCGTCGCGGCCGGAGTCACGGCCGCCAGTGTGGCGACCGGCGTAGCCTGCTTGCTGCTGAAGGGTGTGCTGCAGCCGGCAAGCAGCAGGATGCACCAGCAGAGCCACAACCGGCGGCTGAGTTGATGGGCATGACCCCGTCGCGAACCACGGAGGCGAGCGGATGCATTCATAGCCAGAGTGTACCGTGGGCGCGGCGGCAGGGCGACCACGCGCGCCGATCGTGCTACGATGCGCTCCAAGCCATTGCGAGGCGCGGTCGTGGCCATAGAAAGGGAGATTGGCGATGCATGGCATGGTTGCCGCCCCACAGGTCAACGCGGTCGATGCCGCCGCACGCGTGCTGCAGCGCGGCGGCAACGCGGTCGACGCCGCGGTGACCGGCGCGTTCGTGCAGATGGTGGTCGACCCGCAGATGTGCGGGGTCGCCGGGTTCGGCGTGGCCAACGTGCGCCCGGCGGACGGCGCCCAGCGCATCCTCGATTTCAACAGCCCGGCCGGCTCACGCGCCAGCGAGCGCATGTGGGAAGACGTCGTCATCGAGCAGGACTGGACCGGCTACGGCTACCACCTCACGGGTGAGGTCAACGATGTCGGCTACCGCTCGGTCATGACTCCCACCACCGTCGCCGGGATGGCCGAGCTGCTGCGTCGCTTCGGCACCATCGACTGGAAGGACGCGCTCCAGCCGGCCATCGACTACGCCGAGAACGGCTTCGTGGTGACGCCTTCGCTCTGGCTGACCTGGAACATGCCCTCCCCGGAGGGCCGCATCGGCATGTTCCGGCGTATCCAGACCACGCCGGCCAGCGCCGCGATCTACGTCAAGCCGAACGGGCAGACGCCCCGGCCGGGCGAGCGGCTGAAGAACCCGGACTACGCCGCCACTCTGCGCCGCCTGGCCGAGGCCGGGCCGGAGGATTTCTACCGGGGCGAGCTGGCACAGCGCATGGCCGAGGATCTGGGCAAGAACGGCTCCTACATCACCGCCGAGGACCTGGCCAACTATCGGGTGCGCGACCTCGACCCGCTGGAGATCAGCTACCGTGGCTATCGGGTGACCTCCAACCCGCCGGCCGGCGGCGGCATCTGTATGGAGGAAATCCTGCAGATCGTCGAAAACGAGGACATCGGCGCCCTCGGGCTGAATAGCCTTCCGTACATCGACCTGGTCGCCCACGCCATGCGCGCGGCCTATGCCGACTGGTACGGCCGGGTGGGCGATCCCTACTTCGTCGACGTGCCGGTGGGCGAGCTCATCTCCGATGACCGCGCGGCCGAGTGGTACGGCAAGATCAAGCGCGGCGAGCATTTCGAAGTGCCGCGTTATCCCGAGGAGACCGGCACCACTCACATCACCGTGGTCGACGAGGCGGGCAACTGCGTCGCGGTGACGCACTCGCTCGGCGCGTCCAGTGGCGTGGTCACGCCGGGGCTGGGCTTCACCTACAACAACAACATGAACGCCGCCAACCCGCAGCCGGGCCGGCCCAACTCGATCGCGCCGGGCAAGACGCGGATTACCGGCATCTGCCCCACTATTGTCTACCAGGACGACGAGCCGGTGCTGACGCTCGGCGCGCCGGGAGGCACGCGCATCATCACCGGCGTCACGCAGGTCGTGCTCAACGTGCTCGATCACCGCCTCCCGGCGGTCGAGGCGGTGTCGGCGCCGCGCTTCGACTGCCAGGGTCCGATCCTCGATTGTGAGGGGCGCATTCCGTCGTGGATCAAGGAGGCGCTGGCCGAGCGGGACTTTCAGCTCTTCCCAAACTCTGCCTCGTATGGCAATTTCTCACGTGTGCAGGCCATTCGGCGCGATCCGATCACGCACGAGCTGGATGGCGGCTCCGATCCGCGTGGTGCCGGCGGAGCGGTCATGGCCGTCTGAGCGTCTGGCAGCGTTATTGCGATTTGCTCCACTGTTTGATGCTCACGCTTGGGTGGGGATGATCCAGGCGAGCAAGGCTCGGTCGAGAGCCAGGAGTCGAATCGTGACTGGCGGGGATGCCGGTCGTGCGGCGCCGCCCTGAGCGGCCCATGCGGAAGCGGCGTCTTCACCCGGACGGGAGGAACCGCGGGGGCGCATGCGGCAGCCGATTCGTTTGAACTCCATCGCCACTCCCGCGGTCGGCCAGGCGCAACCGGCGCCGCCGCTGCGCGCCCGTCGCCCGCGCCAGCGCCCACACTTCCACGCCTCGTGGCGCGATACACGAGTCACCGACTCCGGCGCGCTGCGCGCCATCCTGGCGCTGGTGGCCATCGTGTTGATCGCCATTGCCCTCTACCTGGTCTCGCTCTCTTCACACCCAGGGATCGAGCGGATACAACCGATCCCCAAGAGCGTCGCGCCGCCCGGGTCCGTTACGGTCGACGCGCTGGTGCGCGCGGGTCATCCCATCCAGCGGGTTATTCTCACGATTGACGGCACGCCGGTACTCCCGGCGGTGCTGCCGCAGGGCGATCGCTCCTGGGAAGTCAGCTACGAGACCGTATTTCCGCGTGGTCAGCACCAGGCTCAACTGACAGTGATCGACAGTACCGGCGACGTGCAGCAGCACGACTGGAGCTTTACCGCCTCCGGGCCCAAGATCCCGCCCACCGTCGCCTTCGCCGGCCCACCCAGTGGGCTGACGTACCAGGCCGGGGAGCTTCGCTTGCACGCGATCTTGCATACGGAGACCCCGCTGCAGTCAAGCGTGCTGACGATCAATGGCGTTCCGACGGCGATCAAGCCGGTCCAGCAGCCAGCGGTGTCGGGTGAGCCGCTGGCCTACGACATGACCTTGCGCCACGACTTCCCGGCCGGCGCGTACGTCGTCCAGCTTAGCGTCACCGACCAACAGGATCAGACGACCCGGCAGGAATGGGCGCTCAAGGTCGTCGCCAACCAGGCGGCAGCGACCGCCTGGTATTACCCGGAGGTCGACGCCTACCTCTACGGCCCGTTTAAGGATTTCTGGCAAAAGCACGGCGGCCAGAAAGTCTTTGGTAACCCCGTCGGCGATCAATACGTGAGTCCGGCGGGCACGACTGTTCAGTATTTCACCAATGCGCGCTTCGAGCTGGTGCGCGACGGCTCGGTGGATCTGGGGCGCATCGGCGCCGAAGCCTTCCACCAGACGGTTCCGCGCGTTGACGACCCGAAGAGCCCGGGCGTGACCTACTTCGCTGCCACCGGGCACACCCTCCAGGGCGCGTTCAAGACGTTCTGGGAGCAGAATGGTGGGCTGTCCATCTTCGGCTACCCAATCAGCGAGGTGCGCGACGAGGATGGCACCAAAGTGCAGTACTTCGAGCGTGCCCGTTTCGAGCTTGTCCCCAGTGGCAATGCCGCGCAATCAACGGTGCATGTGACGCCGCTCGGCGCCCAGATGTGGGAATCGATCCAGCGCGGCGCGGCTGACCGTTAGGGACGCGCGCGATCGGCGTGCTCCAGCGCGGCCACCACGCGGGCCATCGTCTCGTTGATGCCGGCCGTTCCAGTGTCGATCTCCAGCGTCGCGTGCCGGCGCGCGTCCTCCAGTCGCTCCATCTGCCGCTCGTAGAGCGCGTGCGGCCAACTCGTGCCGCGCCGGTCCTGGAGCACTGGGTACTCCACATGCAGGAAGATCAGCGCGTCCGGTGCGCGCCGCCGCCAGAGGTCCGGCACGATCGAGTGCTCCTGACCGACACTAAACGCGTCGTAGCCCCAGCGCCGGAGCTGCTCGACGACGGTCGACTTGCCCGCGCCGCACGGTCCGACGACCGCTACTCGTTGTCGCTTGTGCTCCGTGCTCATGCCACTCGCATCCCATGCCGCACCTGCGCTGATTGCGCGTCCGTGTGCCGCTACGCCTGGAGCGGCAGCGATACCTCGAGCCGCCGCACCGGGTACTCGTCAATCGGAGCCACGAGCCGGATCACGGCGACGGTCATGTCGTCGCGCGGGTGCCCCTGGTCGGCTGCAATCGCCCGCTGAAGGAGCGTGTCGGCGAGTTGGTTCGCCGGGGCCTCGGTGAGCGACAACCCGGCCGCCAGTGCCATCAACCCCGGTGTGTGGCCGAAGTGTCGCCCGGCTAGCGCCACGCCATCGCTGGCCACCACCGCGACCAGACCCGGTTCGGCCGGAAATCGGAGCAGGCTCGGACGCGTCCGCGGATAGAGGCCGATGCGACCGCTGGCATCGGTAAGCTCCTCCAAACCGGCGCAGCGTTGGAGCAGCATCGGCACCTCACTGTTGCGCGTGATGACAAGCTCCTGTGTCGCCAGGTCGACCGAGACGATGTCCAGCGCACAGGAGACACGCCCACCGCGCTGGGCGAAGAGATAGTCATGCGCCGCTCGCGCCACCGCACCATCGCGCACGCCTTCGCTGAGCAACGAGATGACCTTGCCCGTAACCATCAGGCTCAGCCGCTTGGCCGGCGCGCCGCTCCCCTGGCCGTCGACCACCACCAGTGAGACGCCTCCGCCGGGGCGTTCCACGACCTCGGCGGTATCCCCACTCTCCCGCGTGCCGAACTTGTGCGTCTTGGCGACGGCCAGCTCGATACCGGGCGGCATCAGCGTGTATCGCCGATATCGCTCATATGTTCGACCGCGGCGCCGTACTTCCACACGATCCGCAGGAATTCGAAGCTGAAGGGAACCATTTCGCTCACCATGCCTGTCAAGAGTCGTCAGGGCAAGCAGTACATCGCAATCCGAGTACCAACGTCTTGACCTGAACGTACGACCGTACTATTATAGGCGCGACGGCGGGTACGAGTGTACTCAGACAAAGTGGACTGTTTGGCTAGCGCCAAGCATCCCTGTGGCCGAGTGCCCAAAGCGGAGCCGCCGCAAATCTTGGTCGTGATCCAGTCGGGTGGGGTCGACGGGAGTAGGGAAAGGGAGAGGTCATGGTTAGCTGGCGCTAGCATTTCGGCCGGGATTTACCGCCTGACAGCCGCAAGGCTCAAGGTGCTATCCCGCGTGACCTAGACACGTCCGGGTTCCCGCTAGCGACTGAGGACGCCTGCTAGCGAGAGCCCGGTCGCGTTTTGCCGCACCTCGACCCCGTTCCAGTACAGATCGCCCTGTCCGTTCAGGACCAAAAGGTACCGACGCACTGTCGCGACGGTTCTAGACTAGGCTTGATACGTGTCGATCGCTCCGGATCGGCCGGTCGATGTCTGGCAAGCGGCTCGGGAGTCCTGAATGCGACGAGCCTCGCGCATTCGTGCGTTCGTACTGACGGTATCATTTGTCGCTGTGCTCTGTGCTTGCCTCAGCATGCTTCGGTGGGGCGTGGTTCCCAGCCAGCGGTCCGTCCTCCTGAGTGCGCTCTTGCTGGGCTTTATCGTCGCAAGCGAGCTCTTCGGCGCGATTAGCCTACCGACAACCTCCGTCAGAGCCGCGGTTTCCATCTCGTCGGCGCTCTGCTTCGGCGCTGCAATCACGCTGGGGCCGATGGGGGCGTTTGTGGTGGCGCTTGCCAAACTCGCCACCGAGGGATACCAGCGTATTTCGCCGCTCAAGGCCGCGTTCAACGTCTCCAGCTATTTCTTGACGACATTTGCCACGGGCCTGATTTATGTCGCCGTGGCTGATCCGCACGCCTCGGTAATTGCCAGCCCCATCAATTTACTGGCCGCCGCCCTTGCTGTGCTGGTCTTCAATCTGATGAACTGGGGTCTCGCCGCCGCCATCCTTTCTCAGGTCGCGTCCACGTCAATTGTCGAGATGTGGTTCTCTCTGGTTCGCGGCAACGCCTTTACCAACTTGACGCTGCCGACGCTCGGCATGCTGGTGCCGATCCTGGCTCGCGAGCAGCCGCTGGCCATTCTCCTGATGGCGGTGCCGCTGATCGGTCCCTACCTCTCGCTGCGAAGCTACAGCCAGATTCATCTCGAGACACGCCGTACCGTCGAGCGCCTGGCCAACATGCTCGACCAGCGCGATCCCTCGACCGCGCGCCACTCGCGCCGAGTCACCGACTACGTCGAGCAAATTCTGAGCGAGATGGAAGAGTTGACTTTCGAGGAGCGCGAGGCCATTCTGATCGCCGCGCCGGTCCACGACATCGGCAAGATCGGCACCAGCGATCTGGTGCTGCAGAAGCCGGGCAAGCTGACCGACGAGGAGCGCGAGCACATCAACCGGCACGCGGCCGATGGTGGCGATATCCTCTCCAATCTTTCGCTCTATCGCCACGCGGCCGTCATCGTGCGCCACCACCACGAGCGCTGGGACGGCCACGGCTACCCGGACAGGCTGGCTGCCGAGACGATTCCCATCGGTGCGCGTGTGATTGCCGTGGCCGATACCTATGACGCGATGACCACTGACCGCCCGTACCGCGCCGGGCTCACGCCGCAGCGGGCACTGGAGGAGATCGAACGCTGCTCAGGCACGCAGTTTGACCCCCGCATCGCCGAGATCTTCCTGCGCGTGATGGCCTGCTATCGCCCGCCGGTCGAGTTGCCGCTGATGCCGGCACTGGCCGGCAACTGATCCCTCCCCCACCTCCCCAACGCGTGCATAATTGGAACGGTGGCGCCTGCCGCACGCTTCAGTCAGACCAGGATGGCCCGTGGACGCACCCTTCGCCGTCACGCTCGATTTTCACGACACGCTCTTTCGTTGCGACGACTGGTTCACTCTCGAAGTGGAGCAGTTGGTGCCGGCGTTTCTGCGCTGGCGCGCTCCCGGCGAGGGCGGCCCCTCTTCGTCGCTCCTGGACTACGGGCGCGCGTCCTACCGCCGCTTGCGCGGCGAGATCATCGCCTCGGGCCTCGAGCAGAGTGCCATCGAGTGTGTGCTGCGGGTTTGTCGCGAGATCGGGGTCGCGGCGGAGCGCGCGGAGGTTGAGACCGGCGTCGACGCCCTGATGCATGCGACGCTGACTTCGACGACGCCGCTGCCGGGCGCGGTGGCGCTGGTCGCGGAGCTGCGCGCCGCCGGCGCCCGGCTGGCGGTCATCTCCAACGCCGTCCACCACCCCTTCCTCGAATGGGCGCTGGCCGCTCACGGCCTGGCCAGCAGCTTCGACGCCGTGGTTAGCTCGGCCAGCGCCGGATTCTACAAGTCTCGGCCAGAGATCTATCGCGAGACTCTTCGCGTGCTGGAGGTGCCGCCCGCGCGCGCGGTCCACGTGGGAGACTCCTACCGCTTTGACGTTCTGGGCGCGGCCGCGGCCGGTCTGCGCACCGTTTGGCTGACGCCCGCCCAAGCGCCTGCGGACAACGGGCATGCCGACCTCATCGTGAATACACTGGAGGGGTTGGCTCCCAAGATTCGCGCGCTGCTCGCCGGATCCGGTTAGGGGCGAGGCGTGCGTTTCGACATCTTCACCATCTTTCCCGGCATCTTCGAGGGCCCGCTCAGCGAGAGCATTCTCAAGCGCGCGCGCGAGCGCGGGCTGATCGATGTCGCGCTGCACGACATCCGTGACTGGACCACCGACCGGCATCGCTCGGTCGACGACGCGCCCTACGGCGGCGGCGCCGGCATGGTCATGATGGCGCCGCCGATGGTACGCGCCGTGCGCGATGTGCTTGGAACGGCGCCGGTCGAAACCGAGGTCGTCATCCTCTCCGCCTCTGGCGACCGCTTCGACCAGCGCATCGCCGGCGAGTTGGCGCGCTGCCCCCGGCTGGCGCTGATCTGCGGCCGCTACGAAGGGATCGACGAGCGTGCGCGCGTGTTGCTCAACGCCCGTGAGTTATCGATCGGCGACTACGTCCTGACCGGTGGCGAGCTGGGCGCGGCGGTCATCGTCGATGCCGTCGCGCGCCTGATCCCCGGCGTGATCGAGGCCGAGTCGCTGGCCGACGAATCGCACGCCGCCGGGCTGCTGGAGTATCCGCAATACACGCGGCCCCCGGTGTTCGAGGAACTGGCGGTGCCGGAGATTCTCCTCAGCGGCCATCACGCACGAATTGAGGAGTGGCGGCGCTGGCAGTCGCTCTGCCGCACGCTCGCGCGCCGCCCTGAGTTGTTGCAATCGCTGGATTTGAGCGAGCGCGATCGCCGTCTATTGAGCCAGTGCCCAGCCCCAGAGAGTCTGTGAGGACCGGTGAGCGAGCCCAGAAGCGCGGAAGAGATGGAGCAGCGGCTGCCGCTGATCAGCCTGCGCGATGTCGTCAAGGAGTATCAGACCGGGCGCCGCACCATCTACGCACTGCGCGGCGTGAACCTGCAGGTCGAGACCGGCGAGTGGCTGGCGATCCTCGGTCCATCCGGTTGCGGCAAGTCGACGTTGCTGAATCTGCTGAGCGGGATCGACCGCGCCAGCAGCGGCGAGGTCCGCGTCGCCGGCCACGATCTCTCGCGCTTGAGCGAGGAAGCCCTGGCACGCTGGCGAGGCGGCGCGGTGGGCATCGTCTTCCAGTTTTTCCAGCTCATGCCAACGCTGACCGCTCTCGAGAACGTCCTGCTGCCGATGGAGCTGACCGGCCGGGGCCGTCCGCGCGAGCGCGGCCTGGCGCTGCTCGATCAGGTGGGACTGCGCCAACTCGCCGATCATCTGCCCAACGAGCTGTCGGGCGGCGAGCAGCAGCGGGTGGCCATCGCTCGTGCCATGGCGAACGATCCCCCAATCCTCCTGGCCGACGAACCCACCGGCAACCTCGATAGCGCGACCGGTGAGCGGGTGCTCGACCTTCTTGAGGGAACCTGGGCGCTCGGCCGCACTCTGATCCTGGTCACTCACGATCGCACCGTGGCCGACCGCGCCTCGCGTGTCATCACCATGCGCGATGGCCAGATCGTCGAAGACATGCGTCTGCGGCCCGCCCCGCCGGCGCGGCCTGCCTCCGACATCGAGGTCGCGGCTGGCTGAGGCCACGCGCGTCGAATATGCAATACTCAACCCATTGAGGACTTGGCTGTGAGCGCCATCCCGCGGCCTATGAATGCGCCAGCATGCAGCTCTTGCTCATCAAAAACCTGCGCGACGTTCAGCGTCGTCCCCTGCGGACGCTGCTGACGGTCGTCGGCGTGCTGCTGGGCGTCGCCGGGGTGGTAGCCATCTCGTACACCGGCCGCAACCTGGCCGCTGCCGAGCGCCAGACCTACGCCAGCACGCGCCAGCCGGATATCACCGCCTACGTCAACAACCTCTCCCCGACGCTGCTGGAGTTCATCGCTCACCGCGACAACGTGGCCGAGGTCGACAGCCGCGCCACGCAGTACACCCGGATCACCGTCGGCGACGAGTGGGTCGCGACCCTGCTGACCGGCGTACCGGACTTCCAGCAGATGCCGCTGGCGTCGCTCGAGCTGGTCAGCGGCCACTACCCCGGGCGCGACGAGATCGCCTTCGATATCACCTCGACCAAGCTCACGCCGATCAAGCTGGGGGATCTGGTGGCGCTGCAACCGCGCGCCGGGGACCCGATCACCTACGCGCGCGTCAGCGGCTTCGTGCGCGCGCCGGCCACGCTCGATGCCTCGATCGTCAACCAGGCCAGCGCCTTCATGCCCGACCGCGAAGTGCGGCAGATCATCGGCAGCGCCAACGACAACTTTCTGCTGGCGCGCGTCGCCGATCCGCAACGCGCCAGCCAGACAGCCAACGAGATCCAGAGCTTCCTGGACAAGCGCGGCGTCTCCTCCGGCAGCTACACGGTGCGCGACCCCAGCGAATTCACCGGCAGCCGCGAACTCGGCACCCTGCTCCTGCTGCTTCGCGTCTTTTCCTACGTCGGCGCCGTGCTCAGCAGCTTCCTGGTGGCCAACACCATCGCGGCGGTGATGCTGGAGGAGACACGCCAGATCGGCGTGATCAAGGCGCTCGGCGGCTCGCGCTGGGATGCGATGCGCACCTACCTGCTCTTCGCCGGCATCATCGGTCTCAGCGGCGCGGTGCTCGGCTGGGGTATCGGGCTCCTCTTCGGGCGGGTGCTGTCGCGCTACCTGGCCGGCCTCTCAGGTCTGGTTCTTCCCGCATTCAGCTTCTCGCCGCGTGAGGTCGTGTTGGCCGGGGTGGTCGGCCTGGGTGTCGCGCTCAGCTCCGCGGCCATCCCGGCCTGGCTCGCCGCCCGGCAGCGGGTCGCGCCGCTGCTGGCCAATCGCGGCGTGGTGGCCGACTTCCGTCGTGGGTTCGTGCAGCGCATCACGCAGGGGATAAGCCGGCTCGGCGCTCTGCCGGCCATGGGGCTGCGCAACCTGGCGCGTCGCCCGACTCGCGCCGGAATAACGCTGGCGCTAGTCGCGGCCTCGGTCGCCGCCTTCCTGGCGACGCAGGCGCTGTCCAACTCGGTCAACCACACCGTCGATGAACTCTACGACCTCTACGGCGCCGACGGCTGGGTCTACTTCAACCAGCCGATGCAGGCCGGGTTCGCGCGCACGCTGGAGACCGACCCCGACGTGACCAAGGCCGAGCTCTGGACGACCGCGCAGGCCTCGATCGGCAGCCTCCGCACCGACGCCTGGGGCATGCCCGAAGACCCGCGGATCTACACCGTGCGGCTGACCGCCGGCACCTGGCTGCGGCCCGCCAACCCGGTCGCCGCCGTGCTGACCAGCAACCTCGCCGCCACGCTTCAGGCACGCGTGGGCGACGTGCTGCCGCTCGACATTGGAAAACGGACTGGCCTGGTCCAGGTTGTCGGCATCGTCGATGATCAGAGTACCTATCTCGGCGCGACTTCGACGGGCAAGATCTTCTTGAGCAATGACGATCTGCAGCAGATCGCCGGCGGCGTCTCCCAGGTAATGGCGCTCAAACTGCGCTCGTCCGATCCGGCCGCGGTCGACGCCAGCCTGCACGAGGTCGAGCAGCGCTTCAGCCAGTATCATCCGGTGACGCTAGCGATGTACCGCGACAAGGCCAGCTCGCGCCAGGCGATCAATATTCTGACGCTGATGCTCGATGTCATGGTCGTGATCGTCGGCATCGTCGGCCTGGCCGGCATCGCCAATACGCTCCTGATCAACCTGACGGAGCGCCGTCGCGAGTTCGGCGTGCTCCGGGCGCTCGGTGCGTCCAGCCGTCAGGTGGTCCGGCTGGTGATGACCGAGGCGCTGGGGCTGGCCGCGCTCGGCTGCGCGCTCGGCCTGCTGATCGGCTACCCCTTGGCGCGCTACCTCGTGGTCCTTACCGGCGCCCAACTCTTCCAGCTCGATTTCCAGCTCGGTCCCCTGTCGATCCTGGGC
>DASSHC010000514.1:0-8370 GCA_035693105.1 Thermomicrobiaceae bacterium
GATCAAGGAGCGCATCCAGCGCGTCGCCCGTGATGGTCGCGCCGACGTCGTCATCGTCGAGGTCGGCGGCACGGTGGGCGACATCGAGGGACAGCCATTCCTGGAGGCGATCCGGCAGATGCGCAAGGAGGCCGGGCGCCAGAACGTGCTCTACATCCACGTCACGCTGCTGCCGAAGGTCGGCAGCACCGGTGAACTGAAGACCAAGCCGACGCAGCACAGCGTCAAGGAGTTGCGCGAGATCGGTATCCAGCCGGACGTGATCGTAGTGCGCTCGGACTACCCGGTGCCCGATGAGGTGCGCGCCAAGATCTCGCTCTTCGGCGATGTCGACGAGGAGGCCGTCATCCCCCTACCGACCGCCGAGACGATCTACGAGGTGCCGCTGGAGCTGGAGGAGGCCGGTCTGGGCCGCTACCTGGCCGAGCACTTCGGCTGGCAGGAGCGTGCGCCCGACCTGGCGCGCTGGCAGGAGCTGGTCTGCCAGATCAAGCAGCCCAAGCGCAGCATTCGCATCGCGCTGGTCGGGAAATACGTCGAACTGCACGACGCCTACATGAGCGTGGCCGAGTCGCTGATGCACGCCGGGCTGCGCCACGGGCTCGATGTCGAGATCGTCTGGGTCAACTCGGAGCAGGAGACGCCCGAGTCGATCGAGCGGACCCTGCGGACGGTCTCCGGCATCGTGGTGCCGGGCGGGTTCGGGCCGCGCGGCGTCGAGGGGAAGCTGGCGGCGGTGCGCTTCGCCCGCGAGCACCACATCCCCTACTTCGGCCTCTGCTACGGCCTGCACATGGCGGTGATCGAATTCGCGCGCAATGTGCTCGGTTTTGAAGGCGCCGACAGCACCGAGATTAACCCGGAAACGCCATACCCGGTGATCGACCTGATGCCGGATCAGCAGGGTGTCGACATGGGCGGCACCATGCGGCTAGGACTCTGGCCCTGCGCCGTCATGCCGGGCACGCGCACCGCGCGTGCCTACGGCCAGTCGCTGATCGAGGAGCGCCACCGCCACCGCTGGGAGGTCAGCAACACCTACCGGCCGCTGCTGGAGGAAGCGGGCCTGGTGGTGAGCGGTGCCTCGCCGGACGGAACGCTGGCCGAGATCATGGAGCTGCGCGATCACCCGTGGTTCGTGGGCGTGCAATTTCACCCGGAGTTCAAGTCGCGCCCGACCTGCCCACACCCACTCTTCTCGGGGTTCATGGCGGCGGCTAAAGATGTGCTCCACGAGGGCGATCAGCGGCCGCTGCCGCTGGAAGACGAGGCGGTGTCACGGCGGGTGGCGGACTAGGAGCCACGAGCGCTCGCGAATTGCGTACCGTCGAGAGATTGTGATAGTCTTCGCAAGCGGCGGGAGGACGGGTGAAAAGCCCGCTCAGGAACCGAAGAGAATGGCAAATGGTCAGCGCGGCAACCGGACTCGGTTGCTCTGTTGTTGTCAGCCTCTTGATCACGGTCGTGGGCGGTGTGTATCTCGACCGCTGGCTGGGAACCGAGCCGCTCTTCACCCTGCTGGGCCTGGCACTGGGACTGGCGACAGCCGGCTACATGCTCTATGAGCTGGCGACGCTAGGACAGCCGACCAGGCGGCGCGGCCGGCAGGGTGAGTCGGACGGCAGCGAGCGGGAGTCACAGGCGCAAGAAGAGTAGGGGAGTCGATGGAGATTCACGTCGAAGTCGCGCCGCAGACTCTGTGGAACGTCCCACTTCCGGGCGGCCACTCGTTCCCAATCACCAATTCCTTTTTCATGATGCTGGTGGTGATGGCCATTCTCCTGATCGGCGGCGCGCTGATCGCTCGCACGGCGAAGCTGATCCCCGGTCGGGTGCAATCGGTCTTCGAGCTCATCGTGGAGTTCCTGCTCAATTTGGTGGAGGGCACGGCCGGCGAGCGGCTGGGCCGGCAGATCTTCCCACTGATCGGCGGCCTCTTCATCTTCATCATCTTTGCCAACTACATCGAACTGCTGCCGGGCTTGGGGAGCGTCGGGCTCAAGCACACGATCGAGGGCAAGCAACAGATCGTCCCCTTCTTGCGCCCGCCCAGCTCTGACCTCAACATGACGCTGGCGATGGCGCTGATCAGTTACTTCATGTTCCAATACCTCGGCATTCGGGCGCACGGCGTACGCGGGCGCATCAAGCACCTGGCCACGCCGTTCTTCGTCTTCCCGATCGAGGTCATCAGCGAATTCGCCCGCATCATCTCGCTCTCGTTCCGGTTGTTCGGCAACATCTTCGCCGGCGACGTGCTGCTGACGATCATGTATGCCATCGGGAACGCCATCAAGATCTCCGTGATCGGCCTGTTCATCCCGGTGGTCTTTCTCTATCTGGAAGTGCTCTTCGGCTTCATCCAGGCGCTGGTCTTCGCCATCCTGACGCTCATCTACATCACCCTGGCGACGGCCGACGGACACGAGGACCACGTCGAAGAGGAGATGACGGGCGAGCTGGCGCAGCCGGCGGCTGGCGCGGTGCACGCCGGCGACTAATCTTGGGAGAACGCCCCGTGGTGGGGTGGGTTTCGTGGCTCGGAGAGTGTCGGCGGACAACAGGTCCGTCGATGAGGGGAGGACGTCCAGAATGGTTTCCAATGTCACCGATCCGGCAGTAGTGGTGCCGATGGCGGCCGCGCTGGCCATGGGGCTCGGTGCCATCGGACCGGGCATCGGCATTGGACTGGCGGTGAAGGGCGCGCTGGAGGCGCTGGGCCGCAATCCTGAGGCCGAGGGCGCGATCCGTATCACCATGATTATTGGCGCGGCGCTGGCTGAGGCGGTCGCCATCTACGCGCTGGTGATCGCCATCATCATCGCCTTCGTGCTGTAAGAATCGGCCGTGGCGCCTCGCACGGGGGCGCCCTCTCGCCGGCATCAACAGATCCAGGGCACGCTTCGCCGGCGCCGGGAACCGGGAAGATCGCTCGGCCCGGCGAAGCGAGCACAACGCACAACGCGCAACGCTCAACGCACAGCGACGGAGGAACGGTTCATGTCAGCACTTGGGGTGAATGGCTGGATTCTGGCGGTCCAGCTCTTCGCATTCATCGTGTTCATCCTGCTCTTCTGGAAGTTCGCGCTGGGACCGATCGTGAGTATGGTCGACACGCGCCGGGAGCGCATCGAGGAGAGCATGGCCGCCGCCGAGCGGATGCAGCGCGAGTTGGCCGCGACCCAGGCGCGCAATGAGGAGATCCTGCTGGAGGCGCGCCGGGAAGCGCAGGGGATTCTCGCGACCGCACGCCAGAACGCCGAGGAGCTGCGGTCGCAGTTCCACGCGCAGACGGAGGTCGAGGCCCAGCAGATCCTGACGCGGGCGCGGCAGGAGATCCAGGCCGAGACGCAGCAAGCCTGGCAGAGCCTGCGCCGCGACGTGGCCGACCTGGCGATCGCGGCGGCGACCAAAATCGTGCGTCACGAGCTGAACCCGCAGGAGCAGCGGCGCTTGATCGAGGAGACGCTGGCCGAGGCCGGCACGAGCAGCAATGGGCTTGGGCCCGCATAGGGGCTGAGGAGGAGAGCGATGGCAGCCTCCGGCGCCGCGAAACGCTACGCGCAGGCCGCCTTCGAGCTGGCTAAATCGCAGCACAAGCTTGACGTCTGGGAGCGCGACCTCGGGCGCCTGCTGACGGCGATGGAGAATCCCACCGTCCACGAGTTCTTCGAGAATCCCGCCATTCCGGATGACGCCAAGCGGCACGCGATTGGCACGCTGTTGCCGGACGACGCCGACACGTTCGTGCGCAATCTGCTGCTGTTGATGCTCGACCGGGGGCGGCTCGATCTGCTACCCGGCTTGGTCGAGACCTTCCGCGAGCTGGTTCTCGTCGATCGGGGCATCGCGATCGCGAATATCACCACGGCGATTGAGCTGCAGCCGGCCGAGCTGCGGGAGGTGGTCGCGCAGATCGGGCGACTGGTCGGCAAGGAGATCGAGCCGCGCACCTATGTGGACCCCGCGATCATCGGCGGGGTCGTGGTCCACGTGGGCGACACGCTGATCGACGGGAGCGTCCGGACGCAGATCGCCAGGCTCCGTGAACAAATGGTACACTAAGCGATTTGACGTTTAGGAGGGCCGATGGTTACGCATCCAACCGAGATCACCGATATTCTCAAGCAACAGATCGAAAACTACGGCCAGCGTATGGTCGTGACCAACGTCGGCTACGTGGTCGAGGTGGGCGACGGCATCGCCACCGTCCACGGCCTGCGCCAGGCGATGGCCAGCGAGTTGGTCGAGTTCTCCAACGGCGTCATGGGCATGGTCTTCAACCTGCAGGAGGACTCGGTCGGCATCATCATCCTCGGGGACTATACCGGCATCGAGGAGGGCGACGAGGTTCGCACCACCGGGCGCATCGCCCAGGTGCCGGTCGGGCCGGCGCTGGTCGGGCGCGTCGTCAACGCGCTGGGCGAGCCGATCGACGGCAAGGGTCCGATCGCCACCGAGCGCACACGCACGATCGAGCGCGTGGCGCCGGGCGTGATCGCGCGCCAGAACGTGGACACCGCGTTGCAGACCGGTATCAAGGCCATCGACGCCATGATCCCGATCGGCCGGGGTCAGCGCGAGCTGATCATCGGCGACCGCCAGACCGGCAAGACCGCTATCGCCATCGATACCATCATCAACCAGCGCGGCACCGGCGTGATCTGCATCTACGTCGCCATCGGCCAGAAGCGCGCCCAGATCGCCCAGACGGTGGCGATCCTGGAGCGCGAGGGCGCCATGCAGCACACCATCGTGGTGGGCGCCTCAGCCGCCGACCCGGCGCCATTGCAGTTCATCGCGCCCTATGCCGGCACGTCGATGGGCGAGGAGTTCATGGAGAACGGCGGTGACGCGCTGATCGTCTACGACGATCTCTCCAAGCACGCCTGGGCCTACCGGCAAGTCTCGCTCTTGATGCGCCGCCCGCCGGGACGCGAGGCCTACCCCGGCGACGTCTTCTACCTGCACTCGCGCCTGCTGGAGCGTTCGGCGCGCTTGAGCGACGAGCTGGGCGGCGGCAGCCTGACCTCGCTGCCGATCATCGAGACGCAGGGCAACGACGTCTCGGCCTACATCCCGACCAACGTCATCTCGATCACCGACGGCCAAATCTATCTGGAGGGCGACCTCTTCTACGCCGGGGTGCGCCCGGCCGTGAACGCGGGCCTGTCGGTGTCGCGCGTCGGCGGCGACGCGCAGATCCGCGCCATGCGCCAGGTGGCCGGCCGCATGCGGCTGGAGCTGGCGCAGTTTCGCGAACTGGCCGCCTTCGCCCAGTTCGGCTCCGACCTCGACGTGGCGACTAAGCGGCAGATCGACCGCGGCCAGCGGCTGACCGAGGTGCTGAAGCAGCCGCAGTACCAGCCGATGCCGGTCGAGGAGCAGGTGACGATCATCTGGGCGGCCACCAACGGCTTCTTGGACGACGTGCCGGTCGACAACGTGCGTGATTTCGAGGCCCAGTACCTCAACTTCATGCGGAGCACGAAGTCCGACCTGTTGCGGAAGATCATCGAGGACAAGCGGCTCAACGACGACACGATCGAGGCGCTGCGCGCGGCCACCCGCGAGTTCAAGCAGACCGCTTGGACCACGGCCGCGGCCGCGTAGGCGGCAAGGAGGTAGAGCGTGCCGACTCCGCGTGAAATCCGGCGGCGCATTCGCAGCGTTCGCAATACGTCGCAGATCACGCGCGCGATGGAGATGGTGGCGGCTTCCAAGATGCGCCGCGCCCAGCAGCATGTGACCGCGACGCGGCCCTACGCCGAGCGCATCGCCGCCATGATCGGCGATGTGGCGGCGGCGGCCTCGCCGCAGGAGCAGGCGCAGTTCCCGCTGCTGATTCAGCGCCCGGTCAACCGCGCCGAGATCGTCCTGGTCACCTCGGACAAAGGGCTTGCCGGCGCCTTCAACACCAACGTCATCCGCCGCGCCGTGCGCCTGATGGCCGAGGAGCGCGAGGCCGGGCACAGCGAGGCCCAGATTCTGGCCGTCGGACGGCGCGGGCGCGACTTCTTCAGCCGCTTCCGCGGCAACGTGGCCGCCGGCTTCGGCCCGATCCCCGATCAGCCGTCGCTGCTCTGGATCCGGCCGATCGTGCAGCGCGCCATCGACGACTTCGTCTCCGGCGAGGTTGATGCGGTGTACGTGGTCTACACGCGTTTCATCAATACGCTGCGCCAGGTGCCGGAGGCGATCCGCGTGCTGCCGATCGAGGTGCCGGAGGGCGCCGGAGACGTGCGCGAGTACATCTTCGAGCCGAGCGCGGAGGCGGTGCTGGAGGCGCTGCTGCCGCGCTTCGTCGAGGTGCAGATCTATCACGCGATCCTGGAATCGCTGGCCAGCGAGCACAGCTCGCGCATGGTCGCCATGCGCAACGCGACCGAGAACGCGCGCGATCTGGCGAACCAACTGAACTTGAGCTACAACCGCGCCCGCCAGGCGCAGATTACCAACGAAGTGGCCGAAATCGCGGCCGGTGCCGCGGCGCTCGGTTAGACTGGAGGACGTCATCATGGCACAAGCACCGGTCAAGGGAGCCACGGGCAAGATCGTCCAGATTCAGGGCGTGGTGGTCGATGTCGAGTTCCCGTCCGAGCAGCTTCCGGAGATCTACAACGCGCTCGATGTGGAGCTAGAGGGCGGCAGGAAGATGGTGCTGGAGGTGCAGCAGCACCTCGGCAACGACTGGGTGCGCTGTGTGGCGATGTCGAGCACCGACGGCCTGCGTCGCGGCACCTCAGCGGTCGATACCGGCAAGCCGATCGAGGTGCCGGTGGGCGAGGCGACCCTGGGCCGCATCTTCAACGTGCTGGGCGAGCCGGTCGATAACGCCGGGCCGGTTTCGACCGCGATCGAGTACCCGATCCACCGCGACGCGCCAACCTTCGAGGAGCAGTCCACCAGCATCGAGGTCTTCGAGACTGGCATGAAGGTGATCGATTTGATCGCCCCCTTCACTCGGGGCGGCAAGACGGGTGTCTTCGGCGGCGCGGGCGTCGGCAAGACCGTCATCATCATGGAGCTGATCCGGAACATCGCCGCCGAGCACGGCGGCTACTCGGTCTTCACCGGCGTGGGCGAGCGCACGCGCGAGGGCACGCAGCTCTGGGGCGAGATGCACGAGTCAAAGGTCGTCGACAAGACGGTGCTCGTCTTCGGCCAGATGAACGAGCCGCCGGGGGCGCGCCTGCGCGTCGGGCTGACCGGCCTGACGATGGCCGAGTACTTCCGCGACGAGGGGCGCGACGTGCTGCTCTTCATCGACAACATCTTCCGCTTCGTGCAGGCTGGTTCCGAGGTCTCGGCGCTGCTGGGCCGCATGCCGAGCGCCGTAGGCTACCAGCCGACACTGGCGTCCGAGATGGGGCAGTTGCAGGAGCGCATCACCTCGACCAAGCGCGGCTCGATCACCTCGGTGCAGGCGGTCTACGTGCCGGCCGACGACTACACCGACCCGGCTCCGGCGACCACCTTCGCTCACCTCGACGCCACCGTGTCGCTGGAGCGCTCGATCGCCGACCAGGGGCTCTACCCGGCGGTGGACCCGCTCTCCTCGACCTCGCGCATCCTCGACCCGCAGGTGGTCGGTGTCGAGCACTACACCGTTGCCCGCGAGGTGCAGCGCGTCTTGCAGCGCTATCGCGACCTGCAGGACATCATCGCCATCCTCGGCATCGAGGAACTGAGCGACGAGGACAAGCTGACGGTGTCGCGCGCCCGCAAGATCCAGCGCTTCCTGACGCAGCCGATGTTCGTGGCCCAGGCCTTCACCGGCCAGGAGGGCCGCTACGTCGACCGGGCCGAGACCGTGCGCGGCTTCAAGGAGATTCTTGAGGGCAAGTACGACGAGCTGCCGGAGCAGGCCTTCTACATGGTCGGACCGATCGAGGAGGCGGTGCAGCGAGCCGAGGAGATGGCGGCGCAGGAGTAGACGAAGCATTCGGCCGAGCGATTGCCGCTTGCGTTGGGGCGGCCGAGCCACCTGTCACGCGGGGCTGAAGCCGCCGCGCTAGCCTCTACGAAGCCTGCTGAAGCAGGCTGAGTTTGAGTGTGGCGCATATCCGGCTTACTTCTCAACCTCCGGTTTTGCGATTGAGGTTGAGCTACGTTCGACGATACAGGATGTTTGTTGCCGCCAGCGGCAAACAACCGACAGTTGAGAAGTTTAGAAACCCAGCCTGCTTCAGCAGGCTGGGTGAGAGCTAGCGCGGCGGCTTCAGCCCCGCGCGACCCCGGCGCCGAAGTTGTCCCGGCACCAGGGTAGTGAGCGGGGAGAGTCGCATGCCGCTTTCGGTTGAAGTCGTCACCGGCGAGCGTCTGGTCTATGAGGCGGACGATGTCGATATCGTCATCGCGCCCGGGGCT
>DASSHC010000515.1:0-4261 GCA_035693105.1 Thermomicrobiaceae bacterium
CCCCGAGCCGGCCGGCTCCGGGCTCGGCCCGCTCCGGAGCAGCCACGGCCGAACGGCTGGCGCAAAGCTGGCCGCAGATCAAACGTGACGTCAAGGCCGCCAACTCGCGCATCGCCGCGCTTCTTAGCTCGGTCGATCCGGTCGGCATCGAGGGCAACCAGGTCATCCTCGTCTCGGCCTACGAATTCCACCGCAACAAGCTCAACGACGACGCCGCGCGCCAGGTGGTCGAGGACGTCATCGCGCGCTATCTGGACGGCGCCCACCAGCTGCGCTGCCTGGCGCCGGACGAGGCGCGCGCCCACACCCAGGCGCAGACTCCCGGCATCCAGGAGGACGCGCGTCCGTTCCAGGCGGAGCCTGCCGCTGAACTCGATCCGCAACCAGCCGAGGCCGGCGACGATGAGCACCTGCGCGCCGTCAAAGCGATCTTCAACGCGACGGAGCTGGAGCCGGAGTAGGCGCATCATCCCGGCTACAATTCGGTGCGGCGCGCCAGGGCTGCCATTTCCTGGTCGCGGTTGGTGCCACCCGATGACTTGGGGAGATCCTTCGGCTGCGGCCTCAGGATGACAGGAAAAACCGGGCCGCCTTCCCTGTCATTCTGAGCCGCAGCGAAGAATCTCTCATCGGCTCCATGTTGAATCAGACTTGGAAAGGAAAGATCGCCCCCTCTCGCGGCATGACGGAGCCCGCGTTCTACCCCGCCTTGTTCCCCCAGTGGTTGTAACTGACGATCTCCGACAGCGGCTTGCGCCCGCCGATATTCGCGTTGGGCCGGTGATCCTTGCTGGTGACCGGGTAGCCGAGCGCGACGACCGAGCGCGCGTCGTACTCCTGGGGAATACCCATGATGCGCTTGGCCTCGGCCTGCTGCGCTTCGTCACCGAACCAGGCCGTGCCGCCGCCCAGTCCCAGCGTGTGCGCCGCGATCAGCAGGCGCTCGGTCACGCGCCCCTCGTCGTAGGCCTCCATCGTCAAATTCTGGCCGGTGAGCACCAGCGCGATCGCCAGCGGCACGTCAGCTACCCAGTTGATCGGCGTGCGCAGCTCGCTGATGCGGCGCAGCTCGTCCCGGTCGGTGATGACGATGAAGTGCCAGGGCTGGGAGTTGCGCGAGCTGCCGGTCCAGCGCGCTACCTCCAGCAGTTGTCGCAGCGCATCCTCGGGCACCGGCTTTGGATGGTAGAGCCGGATCTGCCGCGTCGTGCGCATCTCCTCCAACATCTCCGGTGCGTTCGCCGAAGTGCTCATCGCGTTCCCTCCCTCATGGCCGCACCGCGTCGAGCGGCGCGGGCGGTTCACACACATCCCATCATACGGCAGTTGCCGGCGCTGGCCGCTCTTCGGAGCCGCATCGCCGGCGTTGTCATCACACTGTAATGCCGTGCCCTGCTCCGCCACCTGGCTGTCACACACGATTCCTAGACTGAAAGCAAACGGGCCAGTCCTCGGCATTGCGCGGCCCGATCGGAGTATGAGATGCGCGCACGATCTATCGCACCAACCGTCGCCCGCCAGCCAATCCTGGCCTTCGTGCTGCTGGCGTACCTGTTCACCTGGAGCATCAGCATCCCGCTGGCCCTGGCGGACCAAGGCGCCCTGCCATTCGACCCACCGTTCCCGCTCCACTATCTGTCCTCCTTTGGGCCGATGGCGGCGGCGCTGCTGACGGCTGGTCTGACCGGCGGGCGCGCGGGGCTGCGCGACATCGGCCGGCGGGTGGTGCGCTGGCGAGTAGGCGCGGCCTGGTGGCTAGTCGCGCTCGCCCCGGTCGTGCTCTTCGCCGCCGCGGCCGCTATCGAGCGCCTGCTGCGGGGCGCCTGGCCCTCGCTGCACGCGATTGGGCAAGTCAACTTCCTGCCCTACCTGGGCCTGGCGGCCGTGCCGCTCTGGATCGTGACCAGCGGATTCGGCGAAGAGCTCGGCTGGCGCGGCTACCTGCTGCCCGCGCTGCAGCGGCGACATGGTGCGTTGCAAGCGACCCTGCTGATCTGGCTCGTCTGGACCGGCTGGCACCTGCCCTATTTCTTCTACCTGCCGGGCTATCAGCAGATGGGGCTCATCGGCATCCCGGAACTGGCCTTCAGCCTCCTGGCCGGCGCGATTCTCTTGACCTGGCTGCATAACGGCAGCGGCGGCAGCCTGCTGCTGGTCATTCTCTGGCACGGCCTCTTCAACGTCTTCACCGCCTCGGAAGCCGGTCAGGGGATGGTGGCAATGGCGATCAGCATGCCCGTCATCGCCGCCGCGCTCGCCATCCTCGCGCTCGCGCGGCCCAGCGACCTCGCCGGCCGACGCGAGCCTAAACCTTCGACTCACCGGCCCAGGCCCTTAGGCAACCAGCGCGGCGGCCAGGAGCACGATCACCAGGTTGAGCAAGAGATTCAGGCCGGAGAGGACGCCGGAGATGATCTGCAGCCGGCGGCGCTCGGCGGCCAGCTTCGGATCGTCGCGGTCGAGAGCGCGGGCGCGCTCGGCCAGGGTGGTCATGCGTCGCCCGAAATAACCCGCGTGAACTAGCGTGACAACGATCACCACGGCCACCAGCACCAGCTTGGTGCCCAGGACCTCGCCGTAGCTGCCGGCCTGGAAGAGATGCGCCCAGTGAACCCCGCGCCGCTCGCCGTTGATCACCCCGGTCACGATCAAGACCGAGAGTGCCACCCAGGAGACCAGGCCATAGCGCCGGCCGACGCGGGCGAAGACAAGCACGCGCTCGTCGCGCGGCAGCGCGCCGCGCATGACCGGTAGGAGCACCAGCAGAATGAAGAGCTGCCCACCGATCCAGGTGATCGCCGCCAGCAGGTGCAGCCAGCGCGCCAGCGCCCAGAGCGAGACAACCCGATCCACCAGCTACGCCCGTCCCAGCCGGGCCAGCACGCCGCGCTGGATGGCGCGCACCTCCTCCACCCCCAGCGCCCGCAGCAACCCGCCGTAGAGCAGCGCGCCGAAGCCGATCGGCACGATCACCTCGACGAGCTGCAGCGTCACCGGCGAACCGCTGGAGGCAAAGAGCAGGCGCAGCACCTGCGCCAGCGCCAGCACCCCCAGCGCCATCACCCCCCCGGCCGCCAGCGCCCGCCGCAGCGTGCGCCCGACGGTGGCATCGCCGACCTGGCCCAGCGCCCGGCGCAGCAGCAGCCACATCACGATGGCGTGGAAGGTGAACTGCGCCGAGTTGGCCAGCACCAGCCCGGTCATCTCCAGCGGGTGGACCAGCGAGAGCGCGGTGATGAAGTAGACGCCAACCGCCAGCACCCCGACCATGACCGGCGTGCGCGTGTTATGGCGCGCGTAGAAGGCGAAGATCAGCACCTGGTCGAAGGCGGCGAAGAAGGTGCCGGGCAGGTAGGCCAGCAGCGCGATCATGATCGCCCGCGCCCCGGCATTGCCGGTGGCGCCGTGCTCGAAGAGGAGGCGCACCGCCGGCCAGGCGATGGCCGCCATGCCCAACGTGGCTGGCACCACCATGATGGTGACCATCTTCAGCCCGTTGGAGAGGGTGCGCTGGTAGCCCTCCTCGTCGCCGCTCGTGAAGTGGCGCGAGAGGGTCGGCAGCGAGGCGATCGAGGTGGCGGTCGCCACCAGCCCCAGGATCATCTGGTTCAGCGCGGTGGCGTAGCGCATCGCGCCCAGCGCGTTGACCCCGGCGCCCCAGGCCAGGTTGCGGTCGACAATCAGCGCGATCGTATTGCTGATCAGGCCGACGGTGATCGGCAGATAGAGGGTGTAGATGCGCTTGATCGCCGGGTGGCGGAAGTGAAGATTCGGCCGCGGCAGGGCATCGCGCAACCCCGGCGCCTGGATCAGCACCAGGCAGAGCCCGCCGAGCACCACCCCGACCGCCAGGCTGCGCACCCCCAGCGCCGTGCGCCCCAGCGTCAGGGCCGCGAAGATGATCGCCGCGTTGCGCGCCGCCAGCGAGAGCGCCGGGCGGGTGAAGCGGTGCAGCGAGTAGAGGGTGGACATGATGACGGCCGAGATCGCCAGCAGCAGCACGGTCGGCAAGATGATGCGCACGATCTGCACGGTCAGCGCGACCGTATCCGCGCCACGCGCGCTGGCCCCCCCGCCGAAGGCGGTCATCACCTGCACCGCCAGCGGCGCGAACAACTCCAGCAGAAGCACCGCGCTGCCGATGACGATCAGCACCAGCACCAGCAGCGCGCCGGTGATGCGTCGCAACTCCTCGCGCTTTTCCGGCGCGGTGTATTGGCTGAGAACCGGGATCAGCGCCGCCTGCATCATGCCGGAGATG
>DASSHC010000516.1:0-4719 GCA_035693105.1 Thermomicrobiaceae bacterium
GGGCATCAGCGCGTCGCAGAGCCGGCGCGGCGTATCCCGGGCGAGCGCGTCGTCCCCCACGAGCCGCCCCACTCGCGCCGCGGCCAGCGCGATCCCCGGCCAGCCGGAGTAGAGGCCGAGCGTTGCCTCCTCCGGTTTCTGTTCCACCCGGCGCACCGCCTGGTCCATCGCCCCCCGCGCCGTGCCCGCGTAGCGCTCGTCGCCGGTTTCCGCGAAGAGCTGGGCGAGGAAGAGGGCGATGCCCGCCGTGCCCGCGTAGAGGTCCGGGCTGAGCGCGCCGAAGGTCGCGCCGGCATCGCTCGCGTCCGGCGCCTGCCCCAGCTTCCCCAGCCAGGTGCAGCGGCCGTCGTACCAGACGGCGTCCGCGGCCAGCCGGTCGCCGATCTGGCGCGCTGCCGCCAGGTAGCGCGTGCGCCGCGCCGCATCGTCCTCTCGCACGGACTCGGTTTCACGGTTGCTGTGCGGCACAGCGGCCGGTCGACGGCGAGCCGGCCGCGACGCAAGCTTGAGCAGGCCGTCGTAGTCGTCGGCCGCGCCGGGGCCGAGATAGGGCCGGGCCGGATCGAGCCCGTCGCGGGCGAAACGCTCCTCGATCAGCCCCAGCACGCCGGCTGGATCGCGAACGCGCTGCCCGGCGGCCTCCACGAAGGCCTCGGCCAGCAGCCGACAGCGGTGCATGCCGAAGCTGTCGCCGTCGCCTGGGTCCTCGGCCAGCCCCAGGCCGGGCGCCAGCCGTTTCGTCAGGGCCGGTTCGCCGGGCAGCAGCTCGTTTTGGACATCCCGGTAGATCCGCTCCAGCAGCCGCGCCGAGCGCCGCAGGTCGCCCCTGCTGAGATAGAGAACCCCGGCGTCGTTGCGGGTGTAGGCGCTCGGGTCTTTGAGGACTTTGAACTGGAACGGGATGCGCGCGGCGTTGAGCGTCGCCGTCACCGAGGACATCAACGCGATCGCGGCGGCCGGCGTGAGGTGCCAGTAGAGTCGGACGAGGGCATCGTCGCCCAACAGTGTAAAGGGCTCGTCGCCCTGCGCCAGATAGAACCCGGGCGACTGCGAGCGGGAGCCCTTCGGCAGCCGCACGGCCACGGAGGCCGGTGACGCCTGATCCACGCGGCAGTCTGCCGTCCGCGCCCAGACGGTCAGCCCCGCGCGGCTAGCTTGCATCACGTCGCCGCTCCGCTCGACGAGCGTCCAGCCGGGCTGCCAACTGCCGGTCCCGCGGTTCGCCTCGATCAGTGCGCGCACGAACGGATCCTCGTCCGGCGCCGGCGAGGCCGCCGCCGGGCTCGCCAGTGGCACGACCTGTCCCGGCAGGTAGAACTGCCGGTAGAGGTGGGAGCGGACCTGGGCCACCAGGTAGGCATGCCGGGTGGCCGCGTCGACGCGCGCGCGCACGCTTCGCGGCGGCTGAGGGGACCACGCGCCGAACCAGCGAAACCGATCCGGCGGCACGACGCGCAGCGCGCCGATGAGCGATTCCAGCTGCTGGCGGTAGCGATCCACCGGCATGTGGTCCTCAGCCCGTGATGCCGAAGAGCGCTGCCGCGGCTTCCGCCGGGCGCCGCAGCATGTTCTGGGCGACCTGCAGCCGCAGCACGCCGGTGTTGTTCAGCTGCGGGTGTAGCTGCTCCGCTTCGACACCGGTGAGGATCAGGCGGGCCGCCGCGTAGCGCGCCACCCGTGCGAGCGCGTCGGAGCGGCCGGCTCCGTCCAGCCCGACAGCGCGCGCGTACGTGTCCCAGAACCGCCGCATCGCCGGCTGCAGCCGCTCGAGCGGCATCTGGGCCCACCCCTCGGGCGAGCGCGACAGCCCGGCGGCGTCGACGACGGGGATCGAGGCGATCCAGGTGTCGAGATACTGGCTCAGGAAGGAGCCGGCATCCCAGAGGGGATCGCCGCGCTGGACCAGCTCCCAATCGACCAGCCACAGCCGCCGGCCCCGCGTGCCGGTGATCCGCGAGACCACGAAGTTGTCCCACTTGATGTCGCCGTGCGTGATCGCGGTCGCCCGCCAGCCATCTCGCAGCCGGTCGAGCGCCTCACCCAGCGACGGCGCCTGCTGCACGATGCGCACGATCTCCAGCCCGGCGCCGCTCATGGTGTCGAAGATGCCGATCTCCGGCTGGTGGATCGAGAGCGCCCAGGGCGGGCCGTAGTCGGGCAGGGCGATCTCGGCCGCCGGCGCAGGAGCCGGCTGCCAGGTGTGCAGCGCGGCCAGCGCCGCCCCAGCCTGGCCGGCCAGCCCGACCGGCCAACGCCGGGAGCGGCGCTGGTGCTCGGCCAGGCTGAGTGACTCGGGCACCTGCTCGAAGACGACGGCGCCCCGCTCGGCGTCCCAATCTCGCAAAGCCGGCAGATAGCCGGTGAGACGGCTGCCGGGCGCGGTCTCCCAGGCGAAGCGCAGAAACGCGGCCTCGCGCCGGATGGTCTCCGACCGTTCCTCGTCGAGTGCCTGCTTGATGAAGTAGTTCTTGCCGAGCGTGGTGGTGACGCGGACATTCCGATTCCGCCGCGAGGCGTCGACGACCTTCACCTCGCCCTCGACAATGTCGCGCTCGTCAAGCAGGCCGCGCTCGATGAGATAACCGAGGAGCGATCGACTCGCTCCTCGGCCACCAGTTCGAACAACCACGGTACCCTTTCCCCAACAGCCATCATCCCCGACGACATTGGCCCATGGAGATACCCAAAATGGGTGTCCAGCAGAAATCCGAACGCGGCATGCAACCCCAGGCCCAGGAGCCCAACGAAAATGGCAAGCTAAAGAGATCGGGCCAGGCAACGCGCGCTTGGCTCAGATTCTGTGTCGCGATGTCGCCAGCCAGGAAGCTGGCCTGGGTCGTTTCGGAGATATCGACGTGGTGCTGAATCTTTGCATCACCTCTGGCCAGCACGATCACGAGCGGGGAGCTATCCCCGGCCAGCTCGATCTCGTCGACCACATCGCCGGGAGCGATGTCGACGTACTCGCTGAGCTGACCGTTCAGGTAGTAGCGCCGGGCGCCGCGCTCGTTCACTCCTCCGCTTAGCCCTAAGAACTGGCTCACGGAGCTGCGGTCGCGCTCGTCGAGCTTGTTTTGCTGTACTGCGGCGTCGAGTTTTGCTCCGATCAAATCCTGGATCGAGGGCGCCATGTTCGCCTCCAATCGTCTGGCAACCAGGACGCAGCGCAAAGGCGACGGTCTACCGGTCTATGGGGAGTGGCACGCGATCCGCGACCGTTGTAGCGAGCGGACGATGCGCGTCGCGCGGGGGAGATTGAACCGAACCGCGAGTTCATTCGCCTCGTCGAGCAAGTGTTGGGCGTCCCCAAGCCGGTCGTCGGATCCGGCTAGCAGCCCGGCGTACGCGCCGAGCGTCTGGGTCCGCAGAATCGGCGTCACGGTTCGGGCCTCTGCCTCGAGCGCCGCGCGAAACTGAGACTCGGCCCTAGCCCGTTCCTTCATGGTAGCAAGCAAACGACCAAGATAATGAGAGACCGGACCAAGAAAGGCGAGATTGTTGCCGGGGCTAATGAACATGTGCGCGTGCGGCTCCATCGCCGTCACCAGGATCGGGGCATGCGTGTCATCGTCGATCGTCGCGCACGCGTCGGCGAGCAAGGCAAGCACCGCCAGTCTGAAGGAGCTCACTGTGTCCGGCAGAATGGCGCCGGCGCCGGGCGCAACAAGCTCGCTGATGATTGCTGATGCCTGCTCGAACCGCCCCGAGTCGGCGTACAAAACGGCCAGCAGGCCCTGCCAGAAGGTGCCGGACCAGTCGGTGCGGTGGGCGTCCGCTTCGGCCGTCAGCGTCGCTTCAAGCTCACCCAAACGGTCTTGCTCTCGCCGCAGGAAGAACGACTGCCACACGTAGGTCACGGGTGACAGATCGGGATCGGCACGCTGCCCGAGCGCACGGGCGCGCTCCATCAGCGACTCGGACGTTGTCAGGTCGCCGCGCATGAAGGCGCGCATGGCCTTCTTGGTTGTCACGGACCAGAAATTGAAGGGGAGGTGGTAGGTGGTGGCGATGGCCTCATAGGCCGCGATCTCCCGATCCGCCTCATCGACGCGACCGGTGAGCAGAAAGGCGATCACACGCAACGACCTCGCGATGAATTCAAGTTGCGGGCTGCCAATCCGCTCGGCCAGTGACAGCATCTCGGTCGCGATGGCCAGGCGCTGATCGACATCCTCGTAGGCAGCCAGGACGTCATACGCGGTGCGCAGCGCTTCCGCGATAATGGCGGGCTCGTCGATGCGCCGTGCCATCGCCAGGGCTTCCGTCGCTAACTGCTTCGCGTCGAGTTCGCCCGCGTGCGGGGTGCGATCAAAGCCAGGGAGTGTCATCAAGAGCGCCAGGCGGCTCATGACGCGTGCCCTGAGCTGGCTGTCCTGGTTGGGCATATCGCTGAAGGCGCGCTGCAGGACACCGATATCTTCAAACGTAAACGCCTGTGCGACGTCCATCAGTTCCATGGCGGCGGTCGCCCGGCGCTCGATGGCGCCGATCTCGCCTGCCACATCCACGGACCGGAGCAAGCTCGCCCGCGCATCGCCCGCCTCGCCAGTTGCCATCTGGGCCCGGCCGAGGAGGAGCAACGTGTCGGCCAGTTGGGCGCGGCGCTCGGGCAGGATGCGTTCGAGCAGCTCTACCGCGTGGTTGAACTGGTCAGCCGCCTCGGCGTAGGCCACCTGGGCCATCGCCTGCGCGCCGGCCTGGGTCAGGTAGTCGATTGCC
>DASSHC010000517.1:0-2509 GCA_035693105.1 Thermomicrobiaceae bacterium
CTTCCATCATCGCGTAGCCGTGCTTGGGTCCTCCGGCCAAACTGATCAGGATGAACAGGCTCGGCTCGGAGAAGCGACCGAGCCCAGCCAACGCTTCGGATTCACGCTTCATGCCTGGCTCCAATACTACGTGGGGCGCTATACCGTCTGACGTAATACTAGCTGGTATCGCGGTTGCCGTCAAGAGGATTGAACGGGGCAGCAGCCTGGTAGCCGGCGATCGTCGGGCTGAATGCGGTCAACCCCGCGAGCGCGAAGCACGGACAAGGGCGCACACCGATCATTAACAGGCGCCACGTCGCGCTTGCTATTCTCCAGCGAGGCGCTAAAATGCAATCGTTTGGTTGCATGTTGGGCCGGAGCGGCCAGGTCCCGGTTAGATTGCAGTGACCGACTCTGGGAACAATGGAGGTGCCCGTGGCAATGCACAAGGTGGTCGCGCACGACGAGTGGGTCAAGGCGCGCAAGAAGCACCTGGCCAAAGAGAAGGAGTTCACTCGTCTGCGCGACCAACTGAGCCGAGAGCGGCGCGAGCTTCCCTGGGAGCTGGTCGAGAAGGACTACGTTTTCGAGGGTGAGCGCGGGAAGCACGCGCTCTCCGACCTGTTCGACAGCCGCGGTCAGCTCGTGATCTACCACGCGATGTTCAACCCCGAGACCGCCGGCCCTTCCACCACCTGGACCGCGGACGCGCCCTGTTTCTCGTGCTCGTTCTGGATGGACAACTTCAACGGCATCACGGTGCATCTCAACCACCGCGACATCAAGCTCGCCGCGGTATCGCGCGCCCCCGTCGCCGCCCTGACAGCCTACAAGCAACGGATGGGCTGGTCCTTCCCGTGGTATTCGTCGGCGGCGAGTGACTTCAACCTCGACTACGGGGTCTCGTTCACGGAGGCCGAGCTTCAGGCGGGCAAGGTCCACTACAACTACCGGATTGATCCGTCGCATGGTTTGTCGGAGTTGCCCGGCATCAGCGTCTTCCTCAAGGACGACGACGGGCGCATCTTCCACACCTATTCCGCGTACGCGCGCGGGCTCGACATGCTCAATGTCGCCTACCACTACATGGATCTCGTGCCGAAGGGCCGCGATGAGGGCGGCAACGGCCAGGCGTGGGTTCGGCGGCGCGACGAGTATGCGAGCTAATGTCACGCGACCGGCTGCTGACTACCGTAGGATTGCTGCGCCCGACGCGCCAACGCGGATTCTGTCCCGCCTGCCGGCTCTTTTTGAGCGGCGACGCGGCGCACGGCTCCAGCGAGCTCGCCATGCCGGCGCTCGCGGTGGTCGCGACCCTCGTCGCGGCCGGCGGAGCCTGGGCGTACACCATCGCGGGGACCGGCTCGACGGGCGACATGGCGATGGGGCTCGGGTCCTTGGCATCGTTCGCCGGAATCTGGGTCATGATGATGGCGGCTATGATGCTGCCCTCGGCGGTGCCGCTGATCTTCGCGTTCGCCCGCCGCTCGGAAGGTCGCCACGCCTGGCCCTTGGCCACCGCCCTGCTCGCCGTCACCTACCTCGCGGTGTGGCTGGCGTTTGGCCTGGTGTGCTACGGCATCTACACCGCGTTCCGGATGCCCTGGCCACACCAGTCCTGGGTCGGCGGAGCGGCGCTCGTCCTGGCCGGCCTGTACGGGCTCACGCCCCTCAAACGGGCCAGTCAGGCTCGCTGCCGCGCATTGTGCGCGCTGCACGGGCCGCTGCCGTTCAAGCTGACGCGCAGCGCGGTCATCGTTGGCCTCCGCTACGGCGTGAGCTGCGCCGGCTGTAGCGCGGGGCTGATGATCGCGATGGTCCTCCTCGGCATGTCCAACCTGCTCGCGGCGCTCCCGCTCGCCGCGCTGGTGCTCGTCTACAAACTCGCCCCGCCGTTTGACTGGCGCTATGACCTGGTCCTCGCGCTCGGCGTCGCGGCGGCCGGTGCGGCCTACGTAGTACTTGGATGAAGGAGGCGGCTCCCGGTTGGTACGCGGATAGACCGCTGATAGCCACCTTTGTCGGCATTCACCATCTCGTATCGGATGCTGAGCGTGTCGTAGGCGCCGTGCCTCACCAGGATCTCCGGCGCGTGCAGCAACTCCCGCAGCCGGCGGCCCTGCCGATTGGCTCACTCGATCACCCCCGCTGGAATCGATTCCGCCATCCCGCGGTCCTGTCAGCACGCGATCGGCCGGCGCATCGTACAAATAGCCCGTATTGCGGGACGCGCCTTGGGGTAGCTGGGAGGAGCGGATGAGTAGTCAGTCCGGCGACGATCGGATAGCTGTTGAAGGGTCTAGCGTGGGATGAGATCGTTCGGAATGACGAATCCCTGACTCTCCAATGCTGAGAACAGTGGCCGCAGGCGGCGAACGATTGCATCAAACGCCCGCGCGTGAGATGGACTGAACTGCCCAGCCGCGCGCCGTTGTGCCAATCGCTCAAGTCGAACCATCGTCCCTGGCCATTCCCATGTCACGGCCTGATGATTTGCTTCCGGCCACTCGTCAGGGTGCTCGATCAG
>DASSHC010000518.1:0-4015 GCA_035693105.1 Thermomicrobiaceae bacterium
GCCGAGAAGGCGTTCCCCTCGCGGTCGACCACGCAGACGTAGCTGGTGTCGGGCTGGATCGGCGCGTGCAGGTCGGAGGGCTCGGCCGCCGAGCAGCGCGCCCCCTGCCCCAGCGGGTCGCCCGGCTCGGGCATCTCGCTCCAGGCTCGGTCGGGCCGGATGCGCGCGCGCTGGCGCGCGGCGTACGCCTTCGAGAGGAGCGCGGCCAGCGGAACGTCGACGAATTTCGGGTCGCCGTAGTAGGCCTCGCGGTCGCTGAAGGCCAAGTCGAGCGCCGAGGAGACGACGTGCGCGTAATCGGCGGAATTGACGCCCATGTCCGTGAGGTCGTAGCCCTCCAGGATATTGAGCGTCTGCAAGAGCGACGGACCCTGGCTCCAGGGGCCGACGGCGTAGACCTCGATGTCGCGGAAGCTCGTGTGCGGCGGCTCCTCGACGTCGGAGTGGAACTCGGCCAGGTCGGCCAGCGTCAGGAAGCCGCCCTCGGCGCGGATGAACGCGACGATCTGCTGGGCGATCTCACCGGTGTAGAAGGCCTCGCGCGCCGCCTCGACCCCGGCCACCCGGCCGCGGCCGCTCGCCTGGCGCTCCGCCTCGATCATGCGGCGGAAGGTCTGACCGAGGTCGCGCTGGTAGAGCACGTCGCCGACCGCGGGCGCCTGGCCGCCGGGCAGGAAGATGGCGGCGGAGGAGGGCCAGCGGCTGATGCCGTCGGCCTGCCGGGCCAGGTTGCGGTGCAGCGAGGGATAGACCACGAAGCCCTCCTCGCACAGCTCCAGCGCCGGCGCCACGACCTCCGCGAACGACTTGCTACCGTAGCGCGCCAGCGACGTCAGCCAGGAGTCGGCCGCGCCGGGGACGACCGAGCGCCGCGCGCCGACTGGGATCTGGCTGCCGTGCTCGCGGTGGAAGACCTCCGCGTTGGCCTCTTCGCCCCAGTAGCCCAGCCCGCTGATCGAGCGCACCTGCCCGGTCTCGGCCTCGTAGACGATGGTCGGGGCCACACCGCCAAAGCTGGTCAGGTCGGGCAGGAGGACGTTGATGCAGATGCCGGCCGCGACGCCGGCATCGACCGCGTTGCCGCCGGCGTCGAGCAGCCGCATCGCGGCGGCGGTCGCCAGGTAGTGGCCGGAGGCCGCGGCGTAGTGGCGCGCCTGGATCGGCGGCCGGTGGCTGCTCCGACGAGTTGGATCCGTGACCATGGCGGACATGGCGTCCTCCCCTTGTCCGGCGCCGGTTCAGCCCTCCTGGTCCCGCGCCGGAACACGCTCCTGACGAATCGCCTCGACTACCGTATCAAATGGGCGCTCGCGATCGATCGGCTCACTGAAGACGAGCCGGTAGCCGTCGGGGTCCTGCACCACCAGTTCGCGCACGTTCCAGGGACGCACGGTCGGGCCCTCGGCGCTGGCTCCGCTGCCGCGCACGCGGTTGGCCAGCGTCTCCAGCCCCTCCTCAACCGAGAAGTTCAGGGCCACGCCGACTCCAACCGTTGTCTCGACCGGCAGCTCGGGTGCCGCTAGCAGCAGGATATCCTGGTAACGGGCGCGGCGCAGATGCACCAGCGTCGGCAAGCCGCCCGGGCCGGGCAGCTCGTAGACGGCCTGGAAGCCGACGACGTGCTGGTACCAGCGCGCCGAGCCGGCCAGGTCGCGCACCTGGAGCGTCGGGAAGGCCGGCATCGGATAGAACTCGGGCGACTGGCCCGCGCTCCCGCTCCCGCTCACGGCTCGACGTCCCGCGTCTCTAACTGCTGCACCACCTGGCCGGAGTCGCCCTCGGCGCCGAGCAGCACCAGCACGACACCGTTGGGAGCCGGCACGATCTCCTTGATCTCCTGCTCGGGGTTGGGGATGTAGCGGTCGCTGGCCCAGGGCGCCGGGCCGTTCGGATCGAAGGTCTGGCAGAGCCAGGTGCGGCTGCTGATGGCGTTGCTGCCGAGCCGTCGCCGGGCGTGCTCCTCATAGCGGTCGATGTGCCCGTCCTGATGCAGCACGTAGACCTCGACCACGCGGCGCCCCTGGTGACGTCCGCGATCGAGGATGGACTGGCCGGACTCCATCGCAATCTCTGTCGCGGGCTTGCCCCGCTCGGTCTTGAGAAAATACGCCACGCGACTCCCTCCGTTGGCTATCACCCGCCGCGCGGGCCCACCGGCTAGTGTACTACGGCTTTCCGCCGCGCCGGCCACCAGCGAATACGGGAAAAGCGCCCCCGCCGCTGGCAGGGGCGCTCGGTCGGGGATCAGACGGCGCTGATCGAGCGTAGGCTAATAGTCGATCTTCACCACCTCCCCCGCCCCGACCATGGCGGCGTAGGTCGTCGCGTAGAGCGTGCTGTCCGGGCCGAAGGCGATGCCGCCGAGGGCCGGCACGTTCGCGATCAGGGTCTTCGAGCCATCCATGTTGACGCGATAGATGGCGCCGGGGTTGGCCGCCGCCGCCGCGGCTGTCGGCTGTCCCTGACCCAGGGAGAGGATGCCCGTGTGCACGATCTCACCGACGAAGAGGTGGCCGAGCGAGTCGAAGGCGAGGGCGGTGATGTTGGTGAAGCCCGTGGCATACACCGACATCTGCCCGCCCGGCGTGATCTTGTAGACGCTCGCCTTGCCCATCTGGAAGGGGAAGCCGGTCAAGAGGCCGACGTAGTAGTTGCCGTCCGGCCCAACCGCGATGCTGGTCGGCACCGCCTGCGCCGGCAGCATGGTGCCGGGCGGCAGGTTGAGGAAGGGCGGCGCGTCCATCGGCACCGTCGGGAAGACGGCCACCACGCTGATGGTGCCGTTGGCGTCGACCTTCAAGAGGTCGTTGCCGCCGGCGTCGGCCACCAGCCGGAAGCTGCCGGCGTCGTAGACCGCGTAGGCGTTGGTATCGAGCGCCGGCTCGTCGGGCGTGCCCGCACCCTTGTCCGGGTTGTTGGCGTACTCGTAGCCGGCGATGTCCGCCACCGCGGTCGATTGCCCGGTGGCGGTGTCGTACTTATAGAGCGTGCCGAGCGGCGCGGCCAGATCGCCGAGCATGTCGTGGATATCCTTGGTGGTCGGCCCACCAATGACATAGTAGAAGGTGCCGGCGGTCTTCGAGGAGACGTCGTTCGTCCCGGTGATGCCGTCGGGCGAGGCCTCGGAGGGGAGGTTGGGGACGAGGGTCGAGGCGGAGCCGTTGACGACCTTGAGGATGCTGCCGCTGTTGCCGACGCACACCTGCTTGTCAGCCGGCCCGACGCAGTTGGGGCCCGCCTTGCCGGCCACGGCGACGTAGAGCGTGGTCGTGCCACTGTTGGCGTCATACTGCGACATCAGGTGGCGCGGGTTGTCCAGTCCGGAGGTTACCACGCTCACTTCGGGGCCCATCAGCGTGCGATCGCCGAGCAGTCCCAGCTCGACCGCCGAGGAGGTCCCCGCGAACTCCGGGTGCCACTCGAAGCGCGCCCGCTCGAAGTACTGCACCGTCAGCCCGTTCTCCTGGAACGGCTCCGAGAGCGGGTAGCCGAAGACCGCCAGACCGCCGTTGGCGTTCCAGTACTCCCCGAAGGCGCCCGAGAGCGTGTGGCCGGTGGCGCCGAAGAACCAGCACTGGGTGCCGCTGCCCAGGAAGGCGGCGCTCAGGCCCTGGGTGCTGGCCGCGTCGCAGCCGCTGACCTTCTGGAAGGGCGTGGTGCCGAGCAGGTCGTGCGAGCTGGCGTACCAGTAGCCGATGCGCCCCAGCAGTACGTCGTAGCGCGCGGGCGCCTCGCCGGGATGCCACTCGAAGCGGGCCCGCTCGAAGTACTGCACCGTATAGGTCTTGCCGGTGTCCGGGTTCTGCTCCTGGAACTCCTCGGTCAGCGGGAAGCCGTAGACGGCCAGCCCGCCGTACTTCTGCCAGTAAGCGAGGAAGCCGGCGCAGAGGTTGTGCTGGGTCTCCTGGAAGTAGGTGCAGCCCGCTTGGGGTTGAGCGGCCGCCATGGCCGCCTGCTGGTCGGAGGTCGCGGCGGCGACGCCCGCCAGCGGCAGCGCCGCCAACACGAGGGTCGC
>DASSHC010000519.1:0-6344 GCA_035693105.1 Thermomicrobiaceae bacterium
TCGGAGCCGGCCCAGAAGACGCCCGCCTGCAGCGGCGATTCGGCGAAGGCGAAGATGGTGGCGTAATACTCGGCTCCGGTGTTGTCCTTGGTAATCGGGCCGCCCGAGGATTTGAGCGTCTTGGGGTCGTGCCGCGTCAGGTCGGGCGAGATGACCTGCCAGCTCTGGCCCTGGTCGGTCGAGCGGTGGACGTACTGCGATGTGACATAAATATGATCGGGGGTGTGCGGCGAGATCAGGATGGGGTAGGTCCACTGGAAGCGGTACTGCAGATCCTCGGCGCCGTGCCCGATATTGTTCTCCGGCCAGACGTTGATGCTGCGGTGCTCCTTGGTGCGGTGGTCGTAGCGCGTCAGGAAGCCGCCGTAGCTGCCGGCGTAGACGATGTCGGGGTCGCGCGGGTCGACCTGGATGTAGCCGCTCTCGCCACCACCGACCCCGTACTGCTCGTCGCGGGTGATCGCCTCGTACATCGAGCGGCTGGGCACGGTGATGGTGGTGTTGTCCTGCTGCGCGCCGTAGATACGGTAGGGCACCTGGGTGTCGGTGGCGACGTGGTACATCTCGGCCGTCGGCTGGTTGTAGATGCTCGACCAGCTGGCGCCGCCGTTGTAGCTGACCGTGGCGCCGCCGTCGTTCCCCTCGACCATGCGCAGCGGATTGTTGGGGTCGATCCAGAGGTCGTGGTTGTCGCCGTGGGGCACCGGCACGTTCTCGAAGGTCTTGCCGCCGTCGGTCGACTTCCAGGCCTCGACGTTGAGCACCCAGACGGTGTCGGCGTCCTGCGGGTCGGCGTAGATGTGGTGGTAGTACCAGGCGCGCTGGCGCAGCTCGCGGCTCTCCGAGCCGCGCTGCCAGGTGGCGCCGTAGTCGTCGGAGCGGAAGACGGCGCCATCCTCGGCCTCGATGATGGCGTAGACGCGCCCCGGCTGGGCCGCCGAGGCGGCCACCCCGATCTTGCCCAGCACCCCCTTGGGCAGTCCCTCGTTGCGCGAGATCTCCTGCCAGGTGTCACCGCCGTCGCTCGACTTGAAGAGGCCGCTGCCGGGGCCACCGCTGACCAGCGCCCAGGGGTAGCGTCGCGCCTCCCAGAGCGCCGCGTAGATGATGCGCGGGTTGTTGGGGTCGAGCGAGAGATCGATGCCACCGGCGTCCTCACCGCGGTGGAGCACCAAATCCCACGTCTTGCCACCGTCCTGGCTGCGGTAGATGCCACGCTCCTTGTTGGGGCCGAAGGCGTGGCCGAGCGCGGCGACGTAGACCAGGTCGGGGTTCTGGGGGTGGACGCGCACCTTGCCGATGTTGCGCGACTCGGCCAGCCCCAGCGCCTGCCAGGTTTGCCCCCCGTCGCTCGTCTTGTAGACGCCGTCGCCGGTCGAGACGTTGCTGCGAATCGTCGCCTCGCCCATGCCGGCGTAGATCACGTTGGGGTCGGAGGGCGCGACGGCGAGGCCGCCCACCGAGGCGCGCTTGAAATAGCCGTCGGAGATGTTCTCCCAGAGGTTGCCGCCGTCGGTCGTCTTCCAGACTCCGCCGCCGGTCGAGCCCATGTAGAAGGTCGTCGGGCGCGTCGGGTGGCCGTCCACCGCCACCACGCGCCCGCCGCGCATCGGTCCGACAAAGCGCCAGCGCATGCCGTCGAACGCGCCGTTCTCGCTTTCGGTCATATCACATCCCTTCGTCCGTCATTTCGTTCCCAGTCACTGTCCATCGAATAGGTTGCGTGCCACTCCAGCACGGATCCCTCGACAGCGCTCGGGATGACAGGGGTAGTGAGGGGCGAACGACGACGAATCGTGTCGTCCGGAAAGCCGCATCCCTCCCCCTGTCATCCCGAGCGAAGCCGAGGGATCCGTCTCCCCCTCACGTCACATCCTCGTCGTACGCCACTGTGCCAACCCCACGTCTCCCCTTCTCCCAAAATTGGGAGAAGGGGTGGGAGGATGAGGGCTCCCCGTCTACTCCCCCGGCACCATCACCGGCTTGACCTGGTGCTGGGCCAGCGACTGGTTGAAGTCGGCCACCTCGCGCCGCAGGACCTGGTCGAGCTGCTCGAGCTGGGCGTCGACTTCGCCCGAGAGCTTGTCGAAGACCTCGTAGTACTGCTGAGCCGGCTTGGTGTCGGCGTTCTGGATCATCCCCGGCAGCGCGCCGAGCTTCTCGCTCAACCCGATCGGGCGCTGCAGCGGGCTGGCCGCCTCCGGCTGGATCAGCTCCGCCTCCACGGCGTTCAGGCGCTCGACCAGGCGCTTGGCGGCCTCGTCGATCGAGGGATCTTCGACCCGCTTGGCCCAGTCCTGCACCTGGTCGCGCACGTCGCGCAGCTGCAGGACGGCCTTGTTGGTCTGCGAGATAGCGTCGCGGACCTTGAGCAGCAGGTCGAACTGCGCCTGCAGGTCCTGCTGGCTGCCGGAGACGCGCGGGTCCTTGCGCACCTCGAACGACTGGGTCTGGCTCTGCCCGTCGACTTTCAGCGTCACCTGGTACTGGCCCGGCACCGCGATTGGTCCGGCCAGCGCATCTGGGCTGGAGCCGGGGTGGCCCGGCAGCTCGGCCGCCGGAGCGTAGCGCAGGTCCCAGACGAAGCGGTTCAGGCCCGCCCGCGCGCCCGGCTTCGGCCCTTGTCCCTGGCCGTTGCTCTTGCCGTTGCCCTTGCTGGAGAAGGAGCGGATCTCGTTGCCATTGGCATCGGCGAAGGTCAGCGTCACCTCTTGCGGCTCGTTCGCCAGTGCGTAGTAGACCACCGCGCCGCTGGGCGGGTTCTTGCCGGCGTCGACGAACTCCGGCTCGACCTGCCCATTCGCCTTGGGCACCGGCCGCCAGCTGACCACCATGCCGCCGGTGCGCCCATACGTGAGATAGGGCGCGGCGGCGTCGCCCATGCGGCCGTAGGTGCGGAAGCGATCGACCGGGCGCGGCTGGAAGAGCTGTGTCTTGGTCTGCGACTCGTTGCCCTGCAGCTGATGCAGCGGCGAGAGGTCGTCGAGGATCCAGAAGGAGCGGCCGTGGGTGGCGGCGATCAGGTCGCTTCCCTTGATCTCCAGGTCGTGGATCGGCACGACCGGCAGGTTCGTCTGGAAGCGTTGCCAGTGGGCGCCGTCGTCGAAGGAGATATAGACCGCCGTCTCGGTGCCGGCGTAGAGGAGCCCCTTGCGGTTGGGGTCCTCGCGCACCGTGCGGGTGAAGTCGTTGGCCGGGATGCCGTTGGTGATCTTGGTCCAACTCTGGCCGTAGTCGCTGGTCTTGAGGATGTAGGGCGCGAAGTCGTCGTGCTTGTAGCGCGTGGCGGCCACGTAGGCGGTGGCCGGGTCGTGCGGCGAGGGCTCGATGATCGAGATCAGCGCCCACTCGGGCAGGAGGTTGGCCGGCGGGGTGATGTTCTGCCAGGACTTCCCGCCGTCCTTGGAAACATGGACGAGTCCATCGTCGGAGCCGGCCCAAAAGAGCCCGGCCTGCAGCGGCGACTCGGCGAAGGCGAAGATGGTGCCGTACGCCTCGGCGCCGGTGTTGTCCTTGGTGATCGGCCCGCCCGAGGCCTCCATCTTCTCGACCTCGTTGCGCGTCAGGTCGGGGCTGATCACGTCCCAGCTGAAGCCCTCGTCGGTGGAGCGATGCACGTGATTGGAGCAGGCGTAGAGCGCGTCGGGGTTGTGCTGCGAGTACATGATCGGGTAGGTCCACTGGAAGCGATACTTGTGGTGCTTGACCCCGCGCCCCATACCGTGGAGCTCCGGCCAGACGGTGACGATGCGCGTCTCCATGGTGCGCCGGTTGAAGCGCAGCATGCGACCGTGGCCGGCGCCGCTGCCGATGGCGCCGCCGACCACGACGTCGTTGTCGTTCGGCTTGACCGCCAGATAGCCGCTCTCGCCGCCGCCCGGCTCGAACCACTCGGCCTGAGTGATGGCGCCGCGCGCCGAGGCGCTGGGGACGCTCAGCGCGGTGTTGTCCTGCTGCGAGCCGTAGAGCCGGTAGGGCACCCGGTCGTCGGTGGTCACATGGTAGAACTGCGCCGTCGGCTGGTTGAAGATGCTCGACCAGGTCAGCCCGCCGTTGAGCGTGACGTTGGCCCCGCCGTCGTTCCCCTCGATCATGCGGTTGGAGTTGTTCGGATCGATCCAGAGATCGTGGTTGTCGCCGTGCGGGGTGGGGATGGCGAAGAAATTCTTGCCGCCGTCGGTCGACTTCCAGCACTTGAGGTTGAGCACCCAGACGGTGTCGGGGTCCTGCGGATCGGCGAAGATGTGCTGGTAGTACCAGGCGCGGCGGCGCAGGTCGCCCTGCTCCGAGAGGCGCTGCCAGGTGGTGCCGTAGTCATCCGAGCGGAAGAGGGCGCCGTCCTCGGCCTCGACGATGGCGTAGACCCGGCCCGCCTGGGCCGGCGAGGCGACGATGCCGATCTTGCCCAGCACCCCCTTGGGCAACCCCTCGTTGCGCGTGATCTCTTCCCAGTTATCACCGCCGTCGAAGGAGCGGAAGATGCCGCTGCCGGGCCCGCCGCTGCGCAGCGAGTGCGGGTAGCGCTGGGCGTCCCAGAGGGTGGCGTAGAGGATGCGCGGGTTGCGCTCGTCCATTGAGAGGTCGATCGCGCCCGAGTGGTCGTCGCGGTAGAGGACCTTCTCCCACTTCTCCCCGCCGTCGGTCGAACGGTAGACGCCGCGCTCGGGGTTCGGGCCCCAGACGTGGCCGAAGACGGCGGCGTAGACGTGCTCCGGGTTCTCCGGATGCACCCGCACGCGCGCGATCGAGTGGCTGTCGTTCAGCCCCGTGTGCTGCCAGCTGCGGCCGCCGTCGGTCGACTTGTAGACGCCGTCGCCGTGGGAGACGTTGCCGCGGATGGCGGTCTCGCCGGTGCCGGCGTAGATCACGTTGGGGTCGGAGGGCGCCAGGGCCAGCGCGCCGATGGCGCCGACGTTGAGGTAGCCGTCGGTGATGTTCTGCCAGTAGACGCCGGCATCGGTCGTCTTCCAGACGCCGCCGGCGCAGCCGCCGAAGTAGAAGGTGCCGTACTCGGTGGGGTGCCCGGCCACGGCCACCACGCGCCCGCCGCGGTGCGGGCCGACCAGCCGCCACTCCAGCGCCTGTAGCATGGCCGGATCGACCTGGATGCCGTTGGCTCGCTCGCTCATCGCCTCGTCCTTCCCCTTGATGGTGCGTCGCTCCTGGGGCGACCGCTCCCTCCCGCAGCCTGCAGCGGAACGCGCGCGCCCGGTCATGTGGGCGCGACCTCCTTTCTCGCACCGTGTCGGGGGCGCGTCAAGTCGCGGGCAGTTACAAAGCTGCGAGGCTACGCGGGGTGGCAGATGCCGCAGCAACCGTGCTGCTAGACCCGACGGCAATCACGCAATCAGTTTGCTATTGACAGCGCTATTTGGGCGGTGCTAGAGTCGATTTGGTCGTTCCACGAGCGTTATGATAAGTAATCAAGCGGACTTGGGGGTAGTGGAATGGGTAAGGCAAGTGACGTAGCTCCGAAGATGAACGATGGTGCATCGCTGCCTCAGCGGCGCATGTCGCGGCGCCGCCTATTCAGCGGCGCGGCGTTTCTCGGCCTGGGAGCGATCAGCGGCAGCCTTTTGGCTTCCTGTGGTGGAAATTCGTCTTCTCCGACTTCGGCCGCGTCGACACAGGCTGCCTCTCAAGGCGGTTCAGGAGCTACAACGGCCGCCAGTTCAAACTCAACGCCCGCTTCTGCCTCGTCCGCGACTGGTCAGAGCAATTCCGGCGAATCACCCAAAAAGGGCGGCACGTGGTCGCTGGCTTTGCTTGCCGATGGCGTGCCTTACCCGATCACGCTTCCAAACGCGCTGCCGTCGCTACTGACGTGCAAGACCATCTTCAACGACCTGACGAAGTTTGCCCTGAACGACAAGACGATCGAGGTTGTGCCGGATCTGGCTGAGTCGTGGCAAGCCAACGACACACTCACCGAGTATACATTCAAGCTCCGGCAGGATGTCAAGTGGCATGACGGGAAGCCTTTCACGTCTGATGATGTGAAGTTCACCGTTGACTCGATGCTCGACCCGAACGTAAACGGGGCCCAGGCAGGCAACATCAGTGCGATCAAGGAGACGCAGGCGGTGGACCCCAATACCGTCAAGTTCATCTTGAAGTACCCCTATTCCGACCTGCCCACGATGCTCGGTTACAATCAATATGTTTGCCCCAAGCACCTTCTGGACGGACAGGATCTCAACAATCCCGCGGATTTCTTGAAGCATCCGGTGGGAACCGGGCCGTTCATGTTCAAGGATATGCAGCACGGCAGCTACGTGGAGGCCGTCGCAAACCCCAATTACTTCGGTGACAAACCATATCTGGATAGCGTTGTTTACAAGGTT